>DATDGP010000107.1:0-3166 GCA_036522035.1 Terriglobales bacterium | reverse complement strand
GCCGAGACTATCACTCTCACGCGAGTCTATCTTGCAGTGCCCGGCAAATTTTGTACCTGTGGCTCGCCAAAATTAGATCCGAGCAAGATTTAGGTTTCTCCTAACAGTTAAGACGAACGGCGGAGCGCGATACGAAGCTTGCCTGATGAATTCCGTGCGGAAAATGAGGCCAGCACTGGGATCGGAAGAGTCATTTGTTGTGCGGTTCAACGGAAACTGCCGACACCTGGGCTCCGAATATTCCCCAAGCGTTTGGATGGGGAGCGTCAGGCCGCGAGGTCGTAACGATGATGCAGGCCACCGAGCCGCGACACAGAAAGCACTCTCATCTTCATTGGAGTGTTCTCGGCCGCTCTTCGGTGGAACGGCGTCTCTTTATCGAGCCCGAGATGAGTTCGGTCCTCGTGAAAGTAGCGAATATGTTCCGACATCAGTCGCTTGAGATGACGTTCGTTTTGTACGCGGCGGAGTAAAAATAGACCACGTTGCGCCGCGATAGCGGCGTGATGTGGCGGAGTAAAAGTAGACCACCGCCAGATTTCGAGATCCACAGACAACCAGGACTGCAGGGGTGACGAAGAAGGTTCGCCGCCTCCGGGAGCCGTGTTGTCCATGGAACACCGGAGGGATGTACACGGTGGAGCTATATGCGAGGGTTCGACGGGCAGTTCGCGTGGAGGGCTGGAGTCAGCGGCAGGTGGCCAGGGAGTACGGGCTGGCGCGTAAGACGGTGCGGAAGATGCTGGCGTACTCGGCACCGCCGGGATACCAACGGCAGAAGCCGGTGCGGCGGCCGAAGCTGGGACCATGGCAGGGCGTGATCGACGCCATTCTGGAAGGGGACAAAAGCCAACCACGCAAGCAGCGGCACACGGCCAAGCGCATCTTCGAGCGGTTGCGTGCAGAGCACGATTACAGCGGCGGCTACACCATCGTGAAGGACTACGTGCGGGCGGCGAAGCTGAGCAGCCGGGAGATGTTCATCCCGCTGAGCCACACTCCTGGTGAGGCACAGGTAGACTTCGGCGAAGCCCTGACAGTGATCGCCGGCGTTGAGTCGAAGGCGCACTTGTTCATCATGGATTTGCCGCACTCGGACGACTGCTTCGTCACGGCATTTCCGGCCGAGACCACGGAAGCTTTTCTCGAAGGGCACGCGCGGGCCTTCGCCTACTTCGGCGGTGTGCCCACGCGGATTCTCTATGACAACACCAGACTGGCAGTGGCGCGCATTCTGGGTGACGGCCAACGGCAGAAGACACGCGCTTTTTCCGAACTCCAGAGCCACTATCTGTTCGCCGAGAAGTTCGGCCGTCCTGCCAAGGGCAACGATAAGGGTAAAGTCGAGAACCTGGTCGGCTATGCGCGGCGGAACTTCATGGTGCCGGTGCCTCGTGCCGCGAGCTGGGAACAGCTCAACGCACACCTCGAGGTTGATTGCCGTCAGCGCCGCTTGCGCCGGTTGCGCGGTCATGCAGAGACCATCGCTGAACGGTTCGAGCACGACCGCGCGACGATGCTGCCACTGCCAGGCTCTGCCTTCGACGCCAGTGAAAAGGTCATCGTCCGCGTCAGTTCGCTATCGCTGGCCCGCTATCGCACCAACGACTACTCGGTACCGACCGAGTATGGCCATCGCCAGGTGTTGGTCAAGGGCTACGTCGATCGTGTCGAGATCTTCTCGGGCAGCGAGCTGATTGCGCGACATCAGCGCTGCTACGAACGCGAGAGAGCGATCTACGATCCACTGCACTATCTGGCACTTCTGGAGTTCAAGAGCCGGGCTCTGGATCAAGCTGCACCGCTCAGCGGATGGCAGTTGCCCGACTGCTTCGCTCAACTACGCCGATTGCTCGAAGCACGGCTGACCAGGCATGCCGGCCGCGAGTACATCCAGGTGCTGCGGCTGATGGAGACCTTCGCGCTGGAAGAAGTCGCAGCTTCCGTAGAGCACGCGCTGGCACTGGGCACGATCAGCTTCGATGCCGTGCGCCATCTCGTGCTGTGCCGCATCGAGCGCAGACCGCCACGGCTGGATCTGAACAACTGGCCGCATCTGCCGCTGGCTCAGGTGCGAACCACCCAGGCCGCCGATTACATGAGTCTGCTGACTGCCGAGGTGACCGCATGAGCACACAGCCCGATACGCCACAGGTGCTGCTGGAACATCACCTAAAGGCGTTGCGCCTGCCCACCATCCTGCGCGAGTACGACAAGGTGGCCCGACAGTGCGCCGAAGAGAAGGCCGACTTCCCGCGCTATCTGCTGCGCCTCACGGAGCTGGAACTGCTCGATCGCGACCGCCGCGCCACCGAGCGCCGCATACGCCAGGCCAGATTCCCAGTAGTCAAGAGCCTTGACAGCTTCGACTTCATGGCCATCCCGTCGCTGAACAAGGCGCTCGTCCTGGAGCTGGCTCGATGCGAGCACCTCACACGCAAGGAGAACCTTTTGCTCCTCGGCAACTCCGGCACGGGCAAGACGCATCTCGCACTGGCTCTCGGCCTGACTGCCTGTCAGCGCGGTCATCGTGTGCGTTTCACCACCGCTGCCGCGCTGGTCAGCGAGTTGATCGAGGCTCGCGATGAGAAGCACCTGCAGCGCTTCCAGAAGCAACTGGCTGCCTATGAACTACTCATCGTTGATGAACTTGGCTTCGTGCCCTTGTCCAAAACTGGCGCCGAGTTACTGTTCGAGATCTTCAGCCAACGATATGAACGCGCTTCCACGCTGGTCACAAGCAACCTGCCCTTCCAGGAGTGGACCGAAATCTTTGGCTCCGAGCGCCTTACCGGGGCGCTGCTCGACCGCATCACCCATCACGTCCACATCCTGGAGATGAACGGCGACAGCTACCGTCTCAAGCAGAGCCGCCACAAAATGGCGCCGGCCTCTCCGGCCTGATCCCACCGAACGCGCCTCGGGGGAGAAAGGCCTCTTCCGCTACGCTCCAGAGCCCTTCTCCCCCGAAAAGACAGATACACCGCATCCTTATAGATGGTTCCCTCTTACTCCGCCACACTGGTCTACTTTTACACCGCCCTTGACACTCTGAGAGATGGGTGGGAGAACCCCTGCGACAAAGCGTGTCGCGAAGCAGCTGAAGCGGTGTTCAAGTCGATTGAAAGGCGTCTTCTGCGAAGAAGGAACAAGTAATTGTCTAACC
>DATDGP010000106.1:0-4646 GCA_036522035.1 Terriglobales bacterium | reverse complement strand
GGCGCGGGTGACCAAGCCGTCGGAAGCCCGGATGTAAACGTCCTCGAGGGCTGGACGCAAGTCTGGTCCGCTCCGACAGGAGGACTAGCAAAGCAACAGGTCGTAGCGTGAGCGAACCGTAGTCAAGCCGCGAAATGCACTCCCTCACTAGGATCGGAGTGTGAGGAGGAAGGGAATGCCGAGACATTTATCCCGTGTCGAAGGCTAGTGTTTCCGGTGAAGCACTGGGCAAGGGCAACCGGAAAGTTCCCCGAGGTCTCAGAGGGCGACATGTTGCGAAAGACCATCAATGAAAGCTCAGAACCAGTTGAGGGTCGCCTAGGCATGGAGGAACATGCACAGCGAAGGCCTCTCGTATAACCCGCACTGCGGCGAAGTCGAGAGGTGCCCACAACTGGGGCGGATGGGGCCGATTAAGTGAAGATGGCCTGGGACAGCATAACCCGGACCGGAGCGAGGGCCCCTGGGGTAGAGCGGTTGAACCGCTCGCACGGAGGTGCTCCTAAGCACATCGTCCCTGACACAGCGCAGGGAGTACCGATGGAAGCCGCGAGCACGAAGGACGATGGCAAACCCGTTGGGGAAGGCCCCGTCTGATATTCCGGCCTTGAAGCCGTACCGGGGAAAACCCGCCGTACGGAATTTTAGGGGAGGCGATGGAAACGTCGGCATCATTCGAAGCCCGGTCCGCGCCATTGCCTTACCCGACAACCGGCGTGGAGGAGCGGATGAAAGAGCCGTACGGTGAAGGCCTAGCGAGCCACACCGACCCCGAGTCATGCGTGGCCAGTCGTGAGGCTGGATGCGAAGCGTTGACAGGGGCACATGCAGGCGGGGTATTGAGCCGCGAAATGTCTGGAAATCAGGATGCCGACCTTGTTTGTTCATGGGGAAGGCAATACCGGTGGGCGCGCGATCGCAAGCACCCACCGGACCTGCGAGGTCAAAGACCCCCGACATGCATGGAACCTCCACGCGCGAGAACCGGGAGGCCCTACCTGTGCCCGACCCGAAGTTGGGCGCGGGCCGGTCGAGGAAGGTGATGAGCCATAAGCTCGACATGAACGCGGGTAGGGAGTCGGATGGCTGGGTAGTACCTGCGAAGTGTCCGAACAAAGGTGGAAGTCACTCACCGGCGGAGGGCATGGAGGGAAGACAGCCAACCAAGGAGAACACGGAGCAGACGGCCGCGTGCCAGATGCAAAGCTGGATGAACGCGTTAGCTGGGCTGAACCGTGTGCGGGAAGCAGCAAAGAGGGACAAGCGGTTACGATTCACCGCGCTACTGCACCACGTCTCGGCCGCTCTGCTAGCGAACAGCTTCTATTCGCTGAAGCGAGCAGCGGCGCCGGGTGTGGATGGTCTTACCTGGCAGGAATACGAAACGGGCCTGGAGAAACGGCTGAAGGATCTGCACAGTCGCGTGCACCGGGGTACGTATCGTGCGCAACCTTCCAAGAGAGCCTACATTCCCAAAGCGGACGGGCGACAACGGCCCCTGGGTATAGCAGCCCTGGAGGACAAAATCGTCCAGCACGCGGTGGGAATGGTCCTCAATCAGATTTATGAGGAGGACTTCCTGGGCTTCTGTGTGCTGCAGAAGTACACGGATAAGGAGGTCAGCATGACCTAATTAATCGTGGACGAGCTATGCAATCGATAAGGGTGGGCCCCTTGAGATCGGCTTTCAGGAGCAGATCTCAAACCACCTCCAAGCTGCTGCGGTCAAGAGCCGTGGTGGTGAGCGTTGGAGGAAAAGCGCGAGGAAAACTCGTGCAGGTAAGCATCCGAGAGACGAACGTAAGTGAACCTTTGAGGACGCGTCGTTAAGAAATCAAGTGTCGTCGAAACCAGGTGCAAGAAGCTCGCCTGGGATAAAACCTGCCAGGTGCCTGATGACGGGGCGGGTGGCGACCGGCGTAGAGAAGGCGTGAAGCGGATGCAGGCGGTTGCATGGAACTGCAGGAACCAGTCGCTCCGATGGCAAGGGAGAAGCCCAAGCGGCCCAAACCGCGAGGCGAGAGTACCGAAGCGGAGCACTGGGGCGGACCGACTCGTAGGAGCGATGAAGGCCCGTAATGGGGCTGGAGCAAAGGGGTCGGGTCAGGCGGTCACATGAGCGAAACAACTGGCAACAGGATGATCTCGAGGCATGTGACAGACAAACCGTTCAACATCGATAAGCGGTTGGTGTACGAAGCCTACAAAGCGGTCAAATCCAATCGAGGAGCGGCCGGTGTGGATGAGCAAAGCATCGAGCAATTTGAGGCCAACTTGTCGAGCAATCTCTACAAGATCTGGAATCGAATGAGCTCGGGAAGCTACTTTCCACCGCCGGTGCGCGCCGTCTCCATTCCCAAAAAGAGTGGAGGAGAAAGGATTTTGGGTGTGCCCACCGTGGCCGATCGCGTGGCGCAGATGGTAGTCAAGCAGGTGATTGAGCCAATTCTGGACCCCATCTTTCTGGCAGACTCCTATGGCTACAGACCGAACAAATCGGCTCTGGATGCCGTAGGAGCCACACGACAGCGGTGCTGGAAGTACGACTGGGTGCTAGAGTTTGACATCAAAGGCCTGTTCGACCACATCGACCATGAGCTTTTGCTACGAGCCGTTCGGAGACACATAACGTGCAAGTGGGCGCTTTTGTACATCGAAAGATGGCTCAAGGCGCCGATGGTGCGGGAAGATGGAACCACCATTGGGCGAAGCCGCGGCACGCCTCAGGGCGGAGTGGTCAGCCCAATTCTGGCCAATCTTTTCATGCACTACACGTTTGATCTCTGGATGGCGAGGACACATCCTGATTTTCCATGGTGTCGGTATGCTGACGACGGGCTGGTGCACTGCCGTACCGAGCAAGAAGCGGAAGCCCTCAAAGCCAAGCTTCAGGCCCGGCTGGCGGAGTGCCGCTTGGAGATGCACCCGACGAAAACCAAGGTCGTTTACTGCAAAGACGGGAAGCGCAAAGACCAATATCCGACTGTCAAATTTGACTTCCTCGGGTACTGCTTTCGACCTCGTCTGGTCCGATGTTTCCGAAATAATTCACTGTTCTGTGGATTTAATGTCGCAGTCAGTCCCTCGGCGATGAAGGCCATGCGGGAAGCGATTCGGGATTTGAACATTAGGCATCAAACCCAGCTGTCCCTGCAGGACCTCGCTCGGCAGCTCAATCCTCTCCTTCGGGGTTGGATCGAGTATTACGGGCGTTACGCCCGCTCGGCGCTGTATCCCCTACTGCGGTACGTCAATCAAACGCTACTGGCATGGGTGATGCGTAAGTTCAAGCGCTTTCAAGGCCACACGATCCAGGCCAGCCAATTTCTCCAACGGCTGGCTACGGAGTGCGCGGGTCTCTTCGTTCACTGGCAAATCGGGATGACCGGAACGTTTGCCTGATGGGAGCCGAGTGAGGCGAGAGTCTCACGCTCGGTTCTACGAGAGGCCGGTGGTGAAACCCCGCCGGCCTACTCACCCGTACGGGTTTCGGCCTGGGCGCAGCGCGCATGACGCGTTAGACGCGCTCAACGTCGGGATCCTGAGGAAGAAGGTGAATTGGGTGCTGGATGCGGACATTCGGGACTGCTTTGGGTCTTTTTCCCACACCTGGATGGTGACGTTTCTCCAGCATCGCATCGGGGATCGACGGATTCTTCGGCTGATCAAGAAATGGCTAAAGGCCGGCGTCCTCGAGGGTGGAGAGTGGTCGGAGACGGAGAAGGGGTGTCCGCAAGGCTCGGTGATTTCACCGCTGCTCGCGAATGTCTACCTGCACTACGTCTTCGATCTTTGGGTCCAGCACTGGCGGCAACGGCGGGCTGCGGGAGAGATCATCGTGGTCCGTTACGCGGACGACAGTGTGGTAGGGTTCCAACGTCGCGCGGATGCCGAGCGGTTCCTCCAGGAATGGAGAGGACGACTGCAAAGGTTCGAAATGGAACTCCACCCGGACAAGACCCGCCTGATTGAGTTCGGGCGGTTTGCGGCTCACGATCGGAAGCTACGGGGTGAGAACAAGCCGGAGACGTTTAACTTCCTCGGGTTCACGCATATTTGCGGCCGAACCTGGAAGAACGGCAAGTTCCTCGTGCTGCGCAAAACTATTCGAGAGCGGCTGCTCGCCAAGCTGAAACAGGTGAAGGCCGTCCTGCGGATACGCATGCATCAGCCGCTGGCGGAAGTTGGGAGGTGGTTGAGGAGCGTGGTCCAAGGCTACTTCAACTATCATGCGGTACCCGGCAATCTCGCCAGTCTCCGGCGCTTTCGGTACGAGACACGCAAGCGCTGGCTGCGGGTGATACGTCGTCGCAGTCAGCGGAGCGGGATGACGTGGGAGCTCCTGGAGAGTTTTGCGGCTCAGTGGCTTCCCGTTCCCAAGATTCTCCATCCCTATCCCCATTTGCGTTTCGACGCTAAATATCTGCGGTAAGAGCCGTATGCGGCAGCCCTGCACGTACGGATCCACGCGGGGGGCGCTGGCCAACCAGCGTCCCTACCGCAACTCGTCGGAGGCAAGCAACAGCAGATCTGGATCTTCGCCGTGATCGACGTCTGGTCCCGGCTGTGGCCGTCCACGGTGGTCGGCAAACGAAGTTACCAGAACACGCTCTCCCTTTTTCGAGACCTTTCCAGCCGAATGAATC
>DATDGP010000105.1:0-22119 GCA_036522035.1 Terriglobales bacterium | reverse complement strand
GAGAGCAAGGGAACAACGATCACTGCAAGCCCAACCAGCACTTCCAAAGTTAAGGCAACAATCATGGGCCAGCGCTTGTTCTTGCGACCCGAGGGTGAAGACTCAAGCAGACTCTCGCTGAACATATTTCCCTCCGTTGCTGATTGGACACCGGGGGGCAGTCGCAATGTTCCGTTGGGGACGGACCTACGCCAAAAACAAAATCGGCCGCCTCAAGAGGCGGCCGGAGAAAACGAGGAACAATCAGGGCTTCTTCGGTGTCGCCGAAGGTGTAGCGGAAGTCGCAGGACGAGCGGCCGTTGTAGCAGGTCTGGTCGTACCCGTACTCTTCGCCGACGGCGCAGCAGAGGGATTGGCTGTGTTGTAGGCGTCGACCAGCTCTTTGGTGATGATCGTTCCCTGGTTGGCCCAGAGCACCGGAGTCTGAGGATTGGAAACATCGAGCACTACCGAATAGCCGTTGGCTTTGGCGTATTTTTCCAGAACCGTCAGCATCTTGGCCCCGATACGGTTGACCACTTCCTGTTCCGCCTGTTGGAACTCAGTCTGCGCGTCGTCATAGCTGCGTTGCAGAGTCTTCTGCTTGGCTTCGATGGTCTTGGCCCGCGAAGCGCGTTCTTCGTCGCTCAGCGCGTTTTGTTGCGCTTGAAACTGTTTCTTCAGATTGTCCACTTCATCGTTGAGCGCCTTGAGTTCCGTCTGCTTGGGCGAGAACTTGGCCTGCAGGGCGTCGAATTCCTTTTTGCCTTCATTGGTGCCCACGATGGCGTCCTGGATGTTGACGATGCCGATCTTGGTAGACACCGGCCCTGGATTCGCCGCCGGCGCGGCTGCTGCTCCTTGCGCCATAGACGCAGCGGCAAAGGGGGGACTCATCGCGAGGGCAAGAGCCAGGATATGTGTTTTTGACGTGCCGAGCATGGGTTAGCTACTCCTTGAAGTTCTTTAGTTCAGTTTGCACTGTATGGCTATCTCTCTTTCACCGCCAAAAATCCTACGGTCTCTTTGGAGTAGGTGCAGTCGCACCCGACTTGGGCGCTGGAGCCGAAGGAACCGCCGGAGCCGGAGCCGCGGACGGATTCGCCGCGTTGTATGCGTCCACAAGTTGCTTGGTGATGTTGCTGCTCTCCGCAGCGTACAAAACCGGCGTCTGCGGACTGGAAACGTCCATGATCACGGTGTAACCGTTCTTCTGGGCGTAATCCTCCATCACTTTCAACATCTTGGTGCCGAGACGATTCACGACTTCCTGTTCGGCCTGCTGATATTCACTCTGGGCGTCATCCAGGTTGCGCTGCAGGGTCTTCTGCTTGGCTTCGATGGTCCGGACCCGATTGCCGCGCTCCTCTTCGCTGAGCTTGTCGCCCTGCGTCTGAAGCTGCTTCTTCAGCCCCTCAATTTCATCATTGAGGCCTTTGAGTTCGGCCTGCTTTGGGGAAAAGCGTTGCTGCAGGACATCCAGTTCCTTCTTGCCTTCGTTGGTGTTGGCAATAGCGGCTTGAATAGCGACAATTCCTACCTTGGGAACGGCCGGCGTAGTTGCGCCAGGGGCCTGGGCCAGGGCTGCCGTGGAAACACCCAGAGTAAGGCCGAGGAACAGCGCCAGAATCTTCTTGTTGCCTAGCATTTGTATCGTGAACTCCTTGAAATTGGTTCGGGATGAATTCGTCGCGACAATCTTCAGTCAACACGAAAGTATTCTTGAAATCGGCAGAAGGGACGAATACCCCGATTATAAGTTGTGCCCTTCGACAGCGTCAAACCAGCGGTTCGGCCTAGAACGTCGTGCTAATGGTGAACCGGAACGTGTGTTTCGGTTCCTGCAGGCGGAAGTTCGGCGACAGAGTCGCCTCTGCCTGTAGGAAGCTGAAGTCTCCCGCGCCCCCCGCAGGGAACATGCTGCGCGTGATCGGGCTGGGCGAGGTAACGAGGGTGTCCAGGGTGAGCGGGTTATACGCGTAATAAACCCGGAAAGGCTGCTGCACGATCGGCAGCAACACCTGCAACTCCAGACCGGTGGACATGCGCGGAACAAAGTTGGTCCCCGGGACCGTCTTGAGGTCGCTACCCACCGGCAGTGTTGCTCCGCCCGCGCACTGGAAATCGATGATGAGTGGGCAGCCTAAAACCGTGCTGTTGAGCACCGTGAGGGAAGAAGGAGCAATCTTGAGCTGGGAGTCCAGGGAGACGAAGTCCAGACCGAAGTCGACAAAGGGCGCCAGCGTGACTGGTCCCACTACGTGATACCGATATTCGAGGTTGCTGAAGACCTGCGTATCGCCGCCGGGCAAGGTAATGTTGTTCACCGGGATGGCTACTGAAACGCTGCCGCGCCGTGGATTCGTGGGATCGACGGGGACCGGGCTACCGTCCGGGTTCGTCAGAGCGAACGGCTGCACGGTAGGGACGAAGACGTAAGGAGAAACCGTGCGGATATCAAAGCCGCGCAGGTCGCCTTCACCGCCCATGTAGAAGCGCTGGTACGGAGGCGCGCTGACGCCTCCAAAGCCATTGATGAAGCTGGCCTGCACGCGCACTCCCAGGCTGTTCGGCCCTTGCTTGGGAATCGGCATCCATTTCACAAACGACAGCAGGGGGCGATAGAACTTCACGTTGCCGCCCAGTCCGGCCACCTCATTGGAGACGAACAGACTCTCCCCGCGATGTGGGCGAATCGGGCTGTCAATCGTACTGAAACTGAATGAAGGCGTCATCGAACTCGTAATGATGCCCTTGAGCGCGTCCGGGCCGGAAATGTTGCGGAACAGCAGCGTCTGGAACAGATTGGCGGAAGCGTCGCTGAAGGTGGTGATCGAAGTGTCGTCGAAAGAATACGTGAGCCCAACGCGCTTGAAGGATCGCGGCAGCGTGTAATTCATGGATCCGGTGGCGCCGGTACTGGTTTGGTCGTAATTCAGCAACTGGTTCAGCACCGAGTTGGGAAGGGTGACCTGCTGGCCGGCAAGGATCTGCGCCTGCCGCGCCTGGTTGAAATCATATTTGCGGTTGTAGACGGTGAAGCCGACCGAAATCGGACGGTCAAACACGTAGGGTTCGGTGAATCCGAACAGCAGTACGCGGGAAATGCTGCCCACGTTGCCCTGGAGGGTCAGCGTTTCTCCCAGACCGAGAAAGTTGTTGGTTTCATAGTTCAGGCCAATGAAGGAGCCTTCCAGGCCACTCACACCGCCGGTCAAACCTATGCTGTTCTTGCCCTTCTCCTTGACTTTGACGGTGAGGTCGACGGAGCCCTCCTGTTCGTTGAGCTTGCGTTCTGTGTCCTCTTCCGGCTTGAGGGCCTCGAAGTAATTCAGCTGGTTGAGGCGCAAGATACTGATGTCCCAGAGCTGAGCGTTGAAGGTCTGGCCTTCCTGCACCAGCAGCTGGCGGCGGATCACGCGGTCGCGAGTGGTGGTGTTGCCCTGGAATTCAATGCGCCGGACAAAGTACGGCTTGCCTTCCTCGACTTCAACGTTCAGCGTGATCAGCTTCTTTTCGTCGTCGATATCGGTGGTAGGGACGGCGGAAAAATTGATGTAGCCGATGGTCCCGTAGGCCTTGCGTAGGTTCTCGATCCCCTTCTGCACCAAGTGCGTATCAAAGATCTCTCCATCCTTGATCGGAAAGACCGATCGCAGCTTTTCGGCGTTAGCAATAGCCTTGTTGTTCTTGAAAGTGATGGTCTTTAATCGGTATCGTTCGCCTTCTTCGAGCGGCAAGGTGATGTCCATTACCTTGGCCGGCCGCTTCTCGAAAAGAGGAACGTGGAACCCGCCTTCGATGGTGCGCAGGTTGGTCTTGGGTTCATCGACATTGGCTTTGAAATAACCGTAGTGCTGCAGGGCGTCGCGCACCCGTTCAGAATCCTCTTCCAGCTTGGAAGCATCGAAGGTCTTGGCAAAAACACCTTCAAGGAAGATGGAGTTGGGAATGCCGATGGGATGCAGGTTCTTCATAGCTTCCTGCAGGTGGCGGCTGGAGACATGTTTGTTGCCCTGGAAGATGATCTTCCCGACCTTGATCTTGGGGCCTTCCTTCACATTGAAAGTAATGCCCACCGACGCCGGCGGGATCTGTTGCACCTGGACGGTGATGTTGGCAAACTGGCGTCCGTGCTCAGCCAGCAATTGCTGCAACACAACCTTGGCCTTGGTGACCTTGGTGGGATCATAGGGAGAATCGACGGTTAACGGGACCTTGACCTTCTTGTACCGCTCCAGCACGTCGCTCTGGGAAACCGAACTGAGGCCTTTGTACTCGATGGTGCGGATCGTAGGCTTTTCCCGGACGTAGAAATAAACGGTCCAACCTTTGGGCGACTGTTCCCGCTCGATCCGGACGTCGTCAAAATAACCCGTATTCCAAATGGACCGCAGGTCCCGCTGGAGGGCAGTCTCATCGTAGACGTCGCCGGGACGCGTGAAAATGTGCGATTTGATGGTGTCGGCGGGAATGCGACGGTTGCCTTGGACGATAATCGAGTCGATGGTCTGGGCATTTTGGGCCGCGGCGGCCCGGACTGCGGGCGCTAAGACCACCAAGAAGCCGAGGAACAGCGCCAAGGACCCGATGCGGCAGGCGCACTTCCGACTGGTTTCCTTAAAAAACAACAATGTATGAGCACCCTCAGATCGAGTTCGGAAAAGCCAGATTATACGAGAGTTACTGCTGAAGCGCCAATTTGCAGGCTTCCTGAGACGCCAATTGCGGCTGTTTTTTGCCCGGCAATGCCTCCGGTCTGACCGAGTTTCGCCCGAGATCGCCCGCAAATTTTCCCCTACCACGAGGCTTTTTCGGCCTGCGCCTTCATTTCCCCAAAGGCGTCCGCTTGTCCGCATATCGCGGCGTAAGACAACGGCGATTGCGCTGCCCCTGCAGGCAGTCCATTCCCTGGGCTCAGAACGCGAGTACCGCAACAAACTTGCAAGGATTCTTTTGTTTGTGGACGGCCGATCCACGGCCGACGGTCGTCGGCAATGGAGCCCCCTGCCGCCTAGGGCTGGTTCAGGTCGGGCAGTCCCTCAATCTCGATCAGGCACGAATAGAAGGTGGCGCCAGCGCCGATGTCGGTCAGAATCTCCGAGGTGAGGGTATTAATGCCTTTGCCGTCGGGCGCGAGGCTCGGCCAATTCAGTCGTGCTGCCACCACGCCGGCCTGCACTGCGCCGTTCACGTGAGCGCGCAGCTTTACCTCGCCACGATCGTTGAAGAGTCGGACCCAATCGCCTTCACGGATGCCGCGGGCGGCAGCGTCGGCGGCGTTGATCTCTACCAGGTGGGGTTTTTCCAGTTTTCTCAGCGACTCGATGTTGCAGAAGCTCGTGTTCAGGTAGTTGTCGGCCTTGCGGGCGAGCAGCTCAAGAGGGAATTTGCGGGCGTTCTCAGTGTGGCGCGACTCTTTGGGTGGAACGAACGAGGCTACCGGATCCATTCCGGCGGCGGCCAGCCCTCCACTGTAGAGTTCGGCTTTGCCGCTGGGGGTAAAAAAACCCTGGGCAAAAGGAAGAAATGGGCCGTCGCCTACATTAAGGCGCACGTGCCCTTCTGTTTCGAGCCGCTCCCTGGTGATCCCCTGGAGAGTCGCGGGACGTCCGGGAACAGGTTGACCGCCGGGCTGGCGAAGCGCGCCGTCGATCATCTCGTCCACGGTTTCGCGGAAACAGGCGTCCTCAAAGCCCATGCGTAAGGCCAGATCGCGGAACAAGTCGGTGTTGGATTTGCATTCCCCCAGGGGGTTGATGGCCGGCTGTGAGATCTGCAGGTAGTGATGGCCATATCCGGTCTGCAATTCTTTGTGCTCGAAGAACGTGGTGGCGGGCAGCAACAAGTCGGCGTATCGGACTGTATCCGTGAAGAACTGCTCGTGGACCACAGTGAACAGGTCGGGGCGCGAGAATCCGCGCAGCACCTCCGTCTGATTGGGCGCCACTGCGGCGGGGTTGGAGTTGTAGACGAAGATGGCCTTAACCGGCGGGCTGTCGAGCCGCGTCAGCGCCTTGGCCAACTCGGACATGTTGACCACCCGCGCGGGGCGGCCCAGTGGGCTGCGCGACATCAGGTCAGGGCGCTCCACCATCGCACGGTCAAGACCGAGAAACGCTCCGCTGGTCGAGAGCTGCAGGCCGCCGCCAACTTCCTTCCATGAGCCAGTAATGCACGGCAGCATGGCGATAGCGCGCACCGCCATCCCTCCGTTCTCCGACCGCTGCACTCCGTAATTCAAGCGAATGACCGCAGGCCGCGAGGTTGCGTATTCGCGTGCGAGCTTGCAGATGTCCTCGGCGGGGATTCCCGTCCACTTGGCGACGCGCTCAGGTGGATAGTCCTGGACGCGCGCCTGCAAGTGGTCGAAGCCCAAGGTGTACTTGGAGACGTAATCGGCGTCGTGCAGACCACCGTTGATGATCACGTGCATCATGCCCAAGGCGAGGGCCACGTCTGTCCCGGGATTGATCGGGACGTACCAGTCGGCGCACTGGGCGGTACGGGTCTGGTAAGGATCGATCACCACCAGCTTCGCCCCGTTGCGCCTTGCTTGTTCGACGAACGGCCACAAGTGGATATTGGTGCCGTGAATGTTGGCGCCCCAGGCGATGATGTATTTCGATTTCCTGAACTGTTCCGGCTCGGTTCCCATACGCCGCCCAGTGACGGTGACCAGCGCGTCACCCCCCGCCGTGGCGCATATGGTGCGGTTCAGTTGCGACGCACCTAGTCGGTAAAAGAAGCGGTGCGCCATACCGCTGTTGTTGAGAAAGCCCAGCGTACCGCCGTAAGAATAGGGAAGGATGGCTTCGGGACCGAACTCCCGGGAAATGTCGCGAAAGCGGCAGATGACCTCGTCGAATGCCTCGTCCCAGGAGATGCGAGTGAAGTCGCTGGCATCGCCCGCGCCCTGTCCTTTGGGCGCAACTCGCCGCATGGGATAGAGCACGCGATCGGCCGCGTAGACGCGATCCAGATACTTGGCAACCTTCGCGCAGAGGAAGCCCTGCGTTACCGGATGCGCTGGATCACCCTGGATACGCGTCGCCCGGCCGTCCTCCACGGTGATCAGGACCCCGCAGGCGTCTGGGCAGTCGTGCGGGCAAGCGGCATGGACGACCTTTTTCATCGAGGACATTATGACACTGGTTCGTCACCGGCGACGAGAAACTGCAAGCTAGCCAGCTTCTTGAAATGATCTGTCAGCTCGCTGGGACAACGTTATTCGTAAACCAGCCCGACCGTGTCATCGCGCGGTCGGGCGTGCGATGAGCGGGAAAGGTCGAAAACCTGCAGGGGCTGGGCGAAAGCGAACGGGAGCTAACCACTCCCCCCAGCCAGTGCCACAGCTTGCGCCTTGAGCGCTCGCTGGTCGAGCTTGCCCGATCCAAGGTAGGGCAAGGCGTTGACGTGGAAGAAGTGATCTTTGCGCGGCTTCCACAGCGCCGGCAGGTCGGATTCCGCAAGCTTTTCAAGCACCGGCGCCAATTTGTCTTCCGGGAGCGTATGCAGCACGATCAGGCGCTCGCCTTTCTTTTCGTCAGGCACTGCGGTGACGGTGAAAGCCTGGTCGGCAATACCAGCTAACTCGTGGAGTCTTTCTTCGACTTTGATGTGCGGCACCATCTCACCGCCAATCTTGCTGAAACGGCTGAGACGGTCGGTAATGGTGAGAAAGCCGTCGTCTTCCTGGCTGGCGATATCCCCAGTTGTATACCAACCATCGTTGAGGACCTCGGCCGTCTGTTCCGGACGGCCCAGATAGCCCTTCATCACGTTGGGGCCTTTCACCAGCAGCATGCCCGGTTGGTTGGTGTCGAGCGGCTGACCCGTATCGGGATCGACGACGCGCACGCTGACTCCCGGCAGCGGCTGGCCGATGGTCCCGCGACGCGAGCCCGCCTGGCGGAATCCAGGAGCACGATAGTCAGGACCGTTGACCGCCACCACCGGCGAGCACTCGGTGCAACCATAGCCTTCGAGCGGCCGCAGTCCGAAAGTGTCTTCAAAGGCTAGCGAGACCCGCTGCGGCAGCTTCTCCGCGCCCACCAGCACGTATTGCAGGCTGCCGAAATGCTCGGGCAAGCATCGTCGCATGTAGGCCTGCAGGAACGTGGGAGTTGCAATCAAGAAAGTCACCCTGTACTTGCGCACCAGTTCGCTGATCGAGGTCGCATCCAGGGGATTGGGGTGGAAGATCACGCCGATGCCCTGAGCGGCGGGCATCCACAGCCCGATGGTGAAGCCGAAGGAGTGAAAAAACGGCAAGATCCCCAAGAGCCTGTCTTCGCCTCCGAGCATGAACACCTGCGTTACTTGATGAATGTTGGCGGCGATGTTGTGGTGCGTCAGCATCACGCCCTTGGGATCGCCGGTGGAGCCGCTCGAGAAGATTACCGTGGCCAGATCGTCCGTGGTCTGTCGCTTGGCGCCGAGCGACACTTTGAGCAGGCGGTACGGCAACGTCCAGGCCAGGAGCAGAGCCATGATTCTTTCACCGATACCCGGTCTCGCTAGAGCGTCCTCCAGCAGGATTGTCCGGCCTGGAATATCGATCTTGGGAAAACGCTCCCGAAACGCTTTCGATGTGATCACGGTCTGGAGATTGCACTGTTGCGCGCAGGAAGCGATGATCTCGCTGCTCGCCGTGTAATTCAGATTCACGGCCACGCGCCCCATCAGAGTCGCCGCGTAGTTGACCAGCGCGCCGCCGACAGAGGGAGGCAGCAGCATGCCTATCATCTCCTGGCCCTTCCAGATCGGCCGCAGTCGCCGGGCGACGAAGATGGTCTTCACCAGCAAACCGGCATACCGCATCTTGGGGATACGCGCGTCGGCCGAAGCGAAACGCCAAGGATAGCGGTGGGCGCTGCGAACCATGGCGCGATCGAGCGTGCGTCGGGGATTGCGATCGGCAGCCCAGGCCGCGGATTCAAGCTCCTGCACCGCGCATCGGACTTGCGCGATGCTGGCGGTTGCCGGCAAGCATTTCCCGAAGCTCACGATGACGGGATAGGGAATGCGGCGGGGAATCTTCCACAGAAACCGCGAGCGCTCAAAGCTGAAGATGCTGCCCCAGACACCATAGAGATTGACTGGGACGATGGGCGCCTCCACACCCTTGATGATGCGTTCCATGCCGCGGCGGAAGGGAAGCATCTGCCCGATGCGGGTGATCTGGCCTTCGGCGAAGATACAGACGATCTCACCGGCGCGAATGGCGTCGCTCGCCGTGCGCAGGGAGCGGATTAGATCACGCGGACGCAGCTCGGAGGAAATCGGAATGGCCCGCATCATCCTCGCGAACGGCTTGACGAGGGGCATGTCATAAATCCCCTGGAACATGAGGAAACGAATGGGCCGATCGGTGGAAGCCGTCAGCAAGAGCACGTCTACGAACGACAAGTGATTGCAGACAAACAGCGCCCCGCCCTTCTCTGGAACGTTGTCGCGACCGATCACCTTGATGCGATAGATCGTGTGCGTCAAGAAAAAAAGCAGCAATCGCAAGAGCCAATCGGGGAGCAACCAGAGCACGTAGATGGTCCCGCCAAGCGTAATCACAGCGCCAGCCAGAAAGACGCCTCGCGCATTGAGATGCGCGAAGCGGGTCAGGGTGAAGAAAACACCCGGCGCTACTGCCCCCGCGACGAAAGAAAGCAAGTTCGCCGTGGCTATTACGCCGCCCTTGTGGTCGGCCGCGGGCCGATGCTGGATCAACGCATTCACTGGAACCGCGAAGAAGCCGCCGAACATTCCCAATCCCGCGAGCACGATGACCGCCGACGTGAACGTGTGTGGTACGGCGCCCACCAGCGCGGCCATCACGGTCATGCCGAAAGCCCCCAGAGGAATCAGGCCGTACTCGATCTTGTTGCCAGAGAGATAACCGGCCAGCAGGCTGCCCCCTCCGTTGCCCAGAGCCAACGCGGCGTCAAGCAGCGCATTTCGCTCCGACGGCAGGTGCAGCGATTCGCTTCCGTACACCAGAACCGTCTGTAGAAAAAGCGCGCCCAGAAACCAGAAGTAAGTGTTGCCGACCACCGCCAGCCACAGCGGACGATCGGGACGGATCAGCCGTAACTCTTCCCAGACGTCGGCCACAAAATTGGCGCGGTACCTCCTTTGCGGCGCGGCCGGGGGGACTTTGGCGATCGCCAGGCTTGTAAGCAGTCCCAGACAGGCCAGGACCACGAGAATGCCTCCTACGTAACTTTCGCGTCCCGCAAAGATGTGGGCCAGCCAGCCGGCGGCCATCGCTCCGGAGATGATCGCCAGAAAGGTTGCCAGCTCGATCACACCGTTGCCCCAGGAGAGCCATTTCTCGGGCAGAAGTTCGGGCAGGAGCCCGTACTTGGAAGGTCCAAACAGCGCGGCCTCAATCGCGACGATGAACAACACTGCCAAGGCCAGCGGAAATTGCGTGAACAGGGAGGCCGGGTGCAGCCACAGGTCAACCACATTTTTGAGGTGTTCTCGCTGAGAGGCCGAGAGGGCAAAGATGGCCACGACCATCACTCCGATTTCAATGATCTTGGTGGCTACACTCACTTGGCGTTTGCTGTAGCGGTCGGCCAGGAACCCGCCGGCCATGCTAAACATGACCAGCGCAACGAAGAAAAGCAGAGTGATCAGCGAGACCAGGGTGTTCCGGCGAGCTTCGTCCAGGCCCATTCCCAGCACCATGAACGAAAGCAGATAGCGCAAAACATTAAGGCTGAACGCGCCCTGGAACTGGGTGACGATCAGGGCCCAGAAACTGCGCCGCCAGGCTTGCTCGACACGATGCTCGGCAAGGTAAGAGGACGGAGTCGAATCAGGGGTGGAAGTGGCGGCAGGTTGGGGCATCATTGGCCGGCGGCGACCGGAAGATTGTGCCACCGGGACCAGGGGAAGTAAATCGCGGAAAGCGAGCTGCTCGTTCCTTGAGATCGCCCGATGTTACTTTCGTGTGGTCCTTCGTGTAGGCAATCCCCGTTTGATTACTTTTGTCATCTTTTGGACCTTGATGCCTTCGACCATTCTAGTGCCACAAGTGGTGCCCAGTTGGTGCGGGAAAGTGCGGGAAAAGGACAGCGCAGGCAGAATCTGCCGTAAGCAGTGGAGAGGTTGAGCAGTAGACAAACAAACGATGCTGGAGCTACGGCCCAGGCGGCCTGGCTCGAACCAGCGCTGCACATGAGTCGCAAGCACGACTGCGTGGCATTACTGCAAGCGCACCCACTGATCGCGCACCCCGCCCGTCTCAAAACCACGGCAGGCCCCTAACCCAAATTTGTCAGAGGTTAATGATCTATGAAGAAAATGTATTCGAGCAAGCTGGTCGCCGGTCTGGGAGTCTTGCTGATAACGTGTTCTGCTTCCGGGCCAGGCCAGGGGAAGACTCCCGGCGTGGACGGTCAGCAGGTACTCATTGGTTCCTGCGCCGCGCTGGATGGTCCCGCTGGCTTCCTGGGTTTGCAGACTATTACCGGCGCGTCTGCCTATCTCGACTACGTTAACGCCGAGGGCGGCGTGCACGGTCGCAAGGTGCAATTGCTCGCGTTCGATGATGGCTACGAGCCGTCGAGAGCTGAATTGTGCTTCAAGCGTTTGGTGAAGGAAAACGTCTTTGCTGCAGGTTTTTTTGTGGGTACGCCGACGGCTGCCAAGTACGTGCCTTTGGCCGAGCAGAACAAAGTTCCAGTGGTCGGCCTGTTCACCGGGGCCGAGATGTTGTATTCGCCGTTGAAGCACTACATCATGAACGTTCGCGGTTCCTATTATGACGAGACCCGCGAACAGGTTGACAATCTATGGAACGTTCTAGGTGTGCGCAGAGTCGGCATCATCTACCAGGATGATGCGTTCGGCACCGCGGTGCTCTCCGGGCTTCAGGCAGCTTTGAAGAAGCACGGCGCCACGCCTATCGGCATGGGAACCTTTCCACGCAACACCGTGGCGATCGACCGTGGTATGAATACCGTCCGTGCGGCCAATCCACAAGCCGTGCTGATCGTTGGGCCTTATGCTCCGGTGGCCGCGATCGTCAAGAAAGCTCATGCCAGCGGGTGGAGACCGCTGTTCCTCACGGTTTCATTTGTTGGAACCGAAAAGTTCATCACGGAAGCCGGCAAGGACGCCGAGGGCACCATCATCACTCAGGTTGTTCCGCCCTATACTCGCACCGATTTTCCCGCCGTGGCGCTGTATCAGAAGACCATGCAGACTTACTATCCCGGTGAGCATTTGAGCTTTGTCAGCCTCGAAGGTTTCGTCGATGCCATGGTCCTGGTCGAGGGACTCAAGCGGGCCGGGGCGTTTCCGACTCGGGAAAAGCTTATCAGTGGCCTCGAATCGATCGACAACAAGGACATCGGTCTGGGGCCGCAGCTCATGCTCCGGTATAGCGCTTCCCGCCACAAGGCCTTTGACCATGTCTACACTACTGTGGTCCGCGACGGAAAAGCCGAAATTGTGGAGGACTGGAAGCGTTTGCCTGGGGTGCATGGCGCCGTGGCTTCGGTGCGCTGAAGCGAACAACCATCGTTACCCGCGAACTCGCAGCCCGGCCCCTGAAGGAGCGTGTTGACCGTTACACTGTCATCAACTCTTTTTCTTTTGCCGCAGACATCTCTTCCATCTTTTTGATCTCGGCGTCGGTGAGCCTTTGCACTTCGTCGAGGGCTTTCTTTTCATCGTCCTCGGCGATCTTTTTGTCCTTCATGGCCTTCTTGATGGCTTCGTTGCCGTCGCGGCGAACGTTGCGAATCGCGGTGCGGTGATCCTCTAGGATCTTATGGAGGTGTTTTACCATCTCCTTGCGGCGCTCTTCGGTGAGCGGAGGGACGGGAATGCGGATGATCTTGCCGTCATTCTGCGGGTTCAGGCCCAGCCCGGCCGAGCGGATCGCTTTGTCGACCTCATTCAAGATGCTGGGGTCGAACGGTTGCACGGTGAGCAGTTGCGGGTCGGGTGAGTGTACCGAGGAGAGTTGGTTCAGAGGCATCTCCGAGCCGTAGTAGGCCACGCGAACCGTGTCCAGCATGTGCACTGAAGCGCGTCCGGTACGCGCCGCTGCCAGGTTGGTCCCGAAATCCTCGACCGCCTTATCCATGCGCGTCTTGAGCTGTTGATACACATCCTTCAGTGCGGGGATATTCCCGAATCCCGATGGCGCCATAGCCCATGCCTCGCGAAAGCAGAGTTAACAAACCCCTGATTATACTTGAGGCCCCTTAGGTCGATGGGTGATCTTGGCCCCGTGGAACCCGGAGAGCTGCCAACCCTTATCAGCTGCTCTGCATCGTATAACGACGTGGGGATGCCTACCCTTATGTGATGGTGGCCCTTCTCGGGAAGCGCCGCTCCGATTAAAGCCATGCCCAGCCTGCAGCTTGATTTCTACTGGCGGTGTCTGACGTGTGGTGTAAGCTTCGAGCGGCGCAACGGATCTTGAAAAACGAACCGTTCAGGGACGTGGCCGATATGATGCATGGCAGGAGAGAGTCAAGGATGGCGGAATCGATGTCCCTCATCTCCAGGTACGGCAGCGGGGCCAATCACAGCGTCCAGTTCTATTCGGAAGATCAATTCCTGGTTGAAACCACGAGTCGTTTCCTGGCCGCTGCCTTACAGGGCGGGAACGCTGCCATCGTCGTTGCCGACCAGGCTCGACGGGCTTCCATCGCGCAACGTCTGCAGGCGATCGGCGTGGACCTGCCGCGCGTACGCAGCCTCCGGCGCTATATTGAATTCGATGCGGAAGAGACTCTGAGCAAGATCGCGGTAGATGACTGGCCCGATTCTGCGCTCTTTTCAGAGTGCGCCCGTGACATGATCGCGCAAGCCTTGACGGCCTGCCGCGCGGATCAACGAGGCGTGGCAGTCTTTGGAGAAATGGTCAATGTGCTTTGCGCCCGCGGCCGGCTGGAGTCAGCGATTCGTCTGGAACAGCTCTGGAATGAACTATTAGAAACCCAGCCAATTGCGCTGCGCTGCGGCTATTCGGTGGCGACATTCAATCAGGAAACGGACGCCGATGCTCTCCTGCACGTGTGCGCCCAGCACCGTGAAGTGTTCCCCGCGGAAGGCTATCTCGGACTCGAAAGCGAGCAGGATCGGTTCCGCTATGTGGCCCAGTTGCAGCAGGAGGCGGAGGCCCTGAAGACTGAGATCCGGGAGCGTCACCGTGCGCAGGAAGCTCTGGTACGCGCGGAGAAGGGGGCTGCTCTGGGGCGACTTGCCGCCAGCATTGCCCATGAGATTAACAACCCTCTGAACGCGCTAACCAATCTGTTCTATTTGCTCCAAGCCCAAACTTCTCTCGATCCAACCGCGCGTCATTATGCTTCGCTGGCCGACCAGGAATTGCAAAGAATCGCGCGCATTACTAAGCAGATGCTGGGCTTCTACCGGGAATCTCCGAGTCCGATTCCTTGTAAGCTTTCTGAAATCGTGGACAACATTTTGGAACTCTACGAGTCGCCGCTTGCGAAGAGCAATATTTCAGTGGACCGGCACTACGCTGTTGAAGGAGTGATTGAGGGTTTTCCCGCAGAATTGCGGCAGTTGTTCGCCAATCTTATTGGCAACGCTATTGAAGCTACCGGCACTCAGGGAAAGATCAGCGTACGAATTTCGTTTTCGCGGAGTTGGGCGAATCCGCGCCAGGCCGGCGTGCGCGTTTCGGTCGCCGATAGCGGAGCGGGCATCACGGTTGAGAACCGGCAGAGAATTTTTGATCCTTTTTTTACCACCAAAGGCGAGGGTGGAACCGGCCTGGGGCTTTGGGTCAGCCAGGGTATCGTGCACAAGCATTACGGACAGATCCGCGTGCGCAGCAAAACTGAAAAAGGCCGATACCGGGGGACAATCTTTTCGCTGTTCTTCCCCGTTCTGCAACATAAACGCCAGAGGCAGCCTTCCCAGGTTGCTGATGCGTCGAGCGCTGGTCAGTATTCGTAGGTTCCGGGCTCAGTGCTCCACCTTGGCTCAAACGTTTTCCAAATTTCATATTCCTTTAACCTACGTTCGCGCAGAAACAGCTATAAAGAATCATACCGATTGAATGCCTCACTGCGGGGAACTCCTCACCTCACGATCCGGGAGTTCCCCAAAGTCTTTTTGGGAACAATGAGCGTAGGCGACGAATAAATGCTGAGCGTCGCCAGGGATTTTTCGCTATCAGTGAATGGCTTCAGCCTTCGCTGGGCGTGACGAATGCCGGTAGAGTTGCCATGTATGCCAGAGAATCCTCACGGTCGCCATCACGGGAATAGATAGAAAAACACCAATCACGCCGGCGACTTCACCTCCGGCCAGCACTCCGAACAAGACCACCAGAGGATGCAACTCGAGCGATCCGCTCATGATCCGCGGCGAAGTAACATAATCCTGGATGCCGCGCCATAACAGAAGAAAGACGAGCAGCCAAAAGAGATGCGTGTAGCCGGCGAAGTAAGCCACTACCAGGATAGCGCCGCCGCCGACCACCGGCCCCACCACCGGGATGAACTCTAGCGCGCCCGCAGCCGGCCCGAGGGCGATGGCATACGGCACCGCCATGATGCGAAGGACCACCGTGATCATCACCATCGCCAGCAGTGACAGCACGAGTTGCACCCGGATGAAGTGACCCACCATAGAGTGCATCTTCTCCACCGTGTTGGCGACCATTTTTCTGTCGCCGGGGTCTTCCACGGAATTGACGATCAGCTGGCCGAATTTCTCGCCGTCTTTGAGGAAGAAAATCGCCAGGATGGGGACCAGCAGCAGCCACCATGTGTTTTGCAGCGTGCGCGCCGTCCCCAGCACAAAGTCCTTCGCGGCGTTGATCATGTCTTCGCGATGTTCGGAAAGGAACTGCTCTACCCGGTTCACCGTGGTCTGGCTCCAACCGTGCTTTGTCCCCAACTGGTGCGCGATCTGTTCCGGCGTGATCTTGTTCGACCATTCGGGTACCTGCTGCGCCAGCTTTTGCGCTTCCTGGACAACCGGTGGCCCCAGCAGGGCGAAGACCAGTACCAGCACCCCCACAAAAATCAGATAAACTACGGCGATCGCCGCCGCCCGGGAGCCGCGGAACCAGCGCTGAAACCGCGCCACCGGAGCTTCCAGTAGGTAAGCAAAGAAGATCGCGAACAGGAAAGCGATGATCGCCCGCCACGCCGCGTAGAGAAAAAGCAGCACCAGGACGAATAACAGCGCAGTGAAGAGCGCTTGTGCCGTCTTTTTGTCGAAGAGTTTCAAGGTGTAATTGAGAGATGCCTTTCTCGCTAATGGCGGCGAACGATCCGACGCAGACTATCCTAAATTACGAGGACTCACAGAAGAGCCTCTGGGACTGCGATTTTCGCGGTGCTCAGGCCAACCGCTAAAATGTAATCTGGAGAGCCCGAATGCCCGAACTCCCCGAAGTCGAGACTATTGCCAACGGCTTGCACAAGCGGGTTGCCGGCGACCGCATCGAATCAGTGTGGCTGGGGAACAAGCCCGAGCCGTTGAAGTCCAAAGCTTCGGAGATCGCGCGCACCCTGGAAGGGTCTCGAGTCGACAGAGTCCGGCGGGTCGGGAAGCACATTGTCTTCGACCTCGAGGCCAACGGTCGTAAAGGCGCCAGCCGGCAGTGGATCGTGCATCTGGGAATGACTGGGCGCATGCTGGTGACCTCTGCTGAGGCTGAGGTAGCGAAACACACTCATCTGGTGGCGCGGCTGGAGTCGGGACGGGAGCTACGCTTCGTCGATCCGCGGCGCTTTGGCCGGCTGGAGGTGCGCGAGGCGGGCTTCAGCGGGCCAGGGACGGAGCCCCTCGAGATTACCGCGGAGGATTTTGCTGGTTTGTTTCACCGCCGCGCTGCAGCCATCAAAGGCCTGCTGCTCAACCAGACTCTTTTGCAAGGTGTGGGCAACATCTACGCCGACGAAAGCCTGTTTCGTGCCGGTGTGCGTCCTCGCCGTCGCGCTAACAAGGTGACAGGTAAAGAACTCGGGAAACTACACGCGGCGCTCGGTGAGGTGCTCCGAGAGGCCATCACTGCCGGCGGTTCTTCGGTCTCCGACTACGTCGACGCTGACGGCGAGGCGGGCTTCTTCCAGCTCCAGCACCGCGTCTACGGCCGCGAGGGTCAGCCCTGCAGGATTTGCAAGACCAAAATCAAAAAGATCGCAGTTGTCGGCAGAGGAACGCACTACTGCCCGAAGTGTCAGAAGTAAGCTGTCTCTGAAATCCCGACCCTGAGCTTGTCGAAGGGAAAGATGCCTGTTGGTCGCTGCCTGCTACGTAATCCTCCACTCATGCCCACCACAGCGGTTCGAGATCAAGGAGGTGACCGGCATTTTCCTGAGCCGACCCCTATGCTTGGGGTTTGCTGGTCAGGATTTTATGAGAACAACCACAACCTCTTCAAGTTTGACAGGAGTGCGCCGCTCACTCTGCTTGCGGTTTTAATTCCTGCGTATTCGCCTGCAGCCGCCTCATCCCCCGCAGCCAGCGATCGTAATCGCCGGCTTTTTGCTGAAAGAACCGGGCGACCTCGGGGTGAGGCAGGATCAGAAAGCGCTCTTCGCCTATCACCTTGATGGTCTCTGCTGCCACTTGTTCCGGCTCGATCGCGGTTTCCAGAAGAAATGCCCCGCCGGAGAACTCCGCCTTGGCCAGCATCTGCGTGCGCACGCCCATGGGGCAGAGCGCGGAGACACGAACGCCGCGGTCACCATAGGTAACGCTCAACCATTCGGCAAAGCTCATGGCTGCATGTTTGCTGACCGAGTACGGCGCCGAGCCAATCTGCGTGAGCACTCCGGCCGCCGAGACGGTCTGCACCAGATAGCCTTCCTTGCGCTCGAGCATCTGCGGCAGGACGGCGCGTGCCGCGTAGATGTGGGCCATCACGTTGACCTCCCAGCTGCGCTGCCAGTCCCGGTCAGACGCCTCCGGGCCTCCGCCGGTACCGATGCCGGCGTTCGAGCAGAAAATGTCCACCTGCCCGCAGGTGTCGTTGATGGAGTCCACCAGGTTCCGCACGTCGCGTTCCTTAGATACGTCGCAGTGGGCGAAGCCACCAGGAGTGCTCCTGATCTCGTTCGCGACTTTCAATCCAGCTTCGCGGTCGATATCAGCCACCACCACAGCGCGTGCCCCCGCGGCTGCAAACGCCAGGCAGAGCGCCCGTCCGATTCCGTTGGAACCGCCAGTCACGATGACTACTTTTCCTTGAATTTGCATGACGAAAAAGATAGCCCCTTTGCGCGAATCCTTCAAACTGCGCCGGGCCGGAGGATTGTGACCTCTCCCGACTGACAGATCGGCAGCCGGTTGCCCGCGAAGTCGTATCGCGGTAAGGGCGTGAATCCCGACGCCGAAGAAGGTACTCGCAATCCGCTCGATGCTTTATTAATCTGAAGCAGGCATCGTGGCTGCCAGAAACAGGAATCAACCACTGAAATGACGGCCTTTGCTATCGGTGTCGATCTCGGCGGCACCAACTTGCGGATCGCCGCCGTGGATACGACAGGAAGGATTCTCGAAAGGATCACCACGGGCACTGAGGTCGCTCGCGGCCGGGACCGCGTGCTCGACGAGCTCTGCGCGGCAGTGCGGAACCTGGCGCTCAAATACGGTGCGACGGGCGAGCTGCAGGGGATCGGCGTGGGAGTCCCGGGGATCATTGACATGCGCCACGGCATGCTGCGCGAATCCCCCAACCTTCCCGGCTGGCAGGATTACCCGGTGCGCGACGAGATCCAGCGGCGCCTCTCTACCGCTGTCGTTCTCGAGAACGACGCCAACGCCGCCGCGTTGGGCGAAAAATGGCTGGGGGCAGCTGCTGACGTGGATGACATGTGCATGCTGACCTTAGGCACCGGCGTGGGCGGAGGCCTGGTGCTCGGCGGACGGATCTGGCACGGCATGCTGGGCATGGCCGGAGAAATGGGCCACATCAACGTGGAGGCCGATGGTCCCCCGTGCGGCTGCGGAAGCCGAGGGTGTTTGGAGCAGTACGCTTCGGCGCTGGCGGTGAAGCGCATGGCCGCAGAGGCTGTCGCCAGCGGTCAAGCGCCGGAGTTGGCCCGAGCCATGACCCAGGACCCGGAGTTCAGCGCCAAGATTGTTTACCATCTCGCCAACGAGGGTGACGAGCCGGCACGCACAATATTCGATCGCGCGGGCCGGGCGCTGGGCATCGCCCTGGCCGGCCTGATCAACACTTTCAATCTCCCCATGTACGTAATTGGCGGCGGTGTAGCCTCAGCTTGGAGCGCGTTTGCGCCCGCTATGTTGGAGACTGTCCGCAGCTATTCCTATATCTATCGTGTGACTGCGGCGCCGGAATCCGCACCGAACTCCACAGCCCGACCGCCGGGAGCGGTAGCGGAGAGGCACACAATTCTTACGCAAGCACTGCTCGGCAGCGACGCGGGATTAATCGGCGCCGCCCGGCTGCCCATGATCGGCGGCGAGAAAGCTAGTTGAAGACCGGCGAGGCATGGTTCTATTCGTATTTTAGAGCCACCGTGGGATCCACTTTCGTCGCGCGACGCGATGGAATAAGCGTTGCAACCAGCGCCGCAATAATGACGGCCACAGCAACGAGCAGGAATGTGGCCGGATCCGTGGCGCGAACACCATAGAGTAAGCTAGCCAGGAATCGAGTGAGAGCCAGTGCGCCGGCGATGCCTGCTGCCAGGCCGATCGCTGCTAGCTGCGATCCCTGGCGCAAGATCATCTTGAGCACATCCCAATGGTTCGCGCCCAAGGCCATGCGAATCCCGATCTCCCGCGTGCGTTGCGACACCGAATAGGAGACCACACTGTAGGTGCCTATCCCGCCCAACAACAGTGCCAGCCCGGCAAAGGCCGTGAAAATCCACATCGTCGAGCGGGGTGTTGAAACTGAATCCGAGACGACGTCGTCCATGGTCTTCACCTTACTGACAGGAATCGTCGAGTTGAGCTTAGCCACGGCTGCGCTTAGTTGCTGAACCAGCGAGTTGGGTCTGAAGTCGCCTTTTGCTCGCACCATCACCGCCCGTTCGAAGGGCAGACCCTCAATGCCTTGCGAAACAGGGAAATAGGCTGCGCCCTGAATCGACTCATACCATTGTGAGACGGTGGCGGATCCTCTTGGCAGACTCTTATAGGTAATCACGTCATCTACCACCCCGACCACGGTGCGCCATTCTTGCTGCCACGACGGCTTGACCCTTTTCCCGATGGGGTCTTGGCCTGGCCAAAGAATTTCCGCTAGCCTCTTGCTAACCAGAACCACCAGAGGCTTCTGGGCTCCGTCAGACTCTGTAAAACTCCGGCCGCGGAGCAACGGAATTGCCATGGTTTCCAAATATCCCGGGCTCACGGTGAATTCCCAAACCTGGAACGGCGACTTTGCGGACAAATCAGGCCGATCCTCCACCGCCAAGGCAGTGGACGGGAGGCCGGTGAGTGGAATGGTATCTGACGTTGCCGCGTCCTTGACTCCGGGGATCGCCAGCAACTCCCCGATCAGTTGCCGGTAAAAATCAATGCACCCGCCATTGTGGAGGCAGTAGGAGTTCGTAGGCGTTACCTGGGCGGTGAGCACATGATCCGCTGCGAAACCGGTTTTGATTTGCGACAATGTCCACAGACTCTTGATCAACAGTCCAGCGGCGCTCACCAAAATCACCGAAAAGGCGATCTCGGCCACCACCAAACCGGCGGAGAGGCGGCTTCGTTTGCGGCTGTTGCCTGCAGCTTGAGTATTGGCCTTCAGCGCCTCTTCTATTTTGACCTGCGATGCCCGCAACGCGGGCGCCAATCCAAAGGTCAGTCCAGTCAGAAGGGAAATTGCCGCAGAAAAGCCAAGAACTCGGCCATTAATCGCTAGGTTAGCGAGGCCGGGCGTTTCCGACGGCAGTAGAGCTTGGAGCAGACGGAGGCTCAGAAAAGCCAGCATGCACCCTAGAACGCCGCCGAGCACGGCTAAAAGGACGCTCTCTGTGAGAAGCTGACCGACGATTCGCCCGCGACTGGCGCCGAGCGCACTCCGGATTGCCATCTCCCTCGCGCGAACGCTGCTTCGGGCCAACAGCAGGTTGGCCACATTGGCGCAGGCAATCATCAGAATCAGGACTACCGCACCCAGCATGATAAGCAGCGTCGGTCGAACGTCGGAGACGGAGTGTTGCTGGAGGGGGGCGAGCTCTGACCAGGAGCCGTACAAGTCGCCCATCGCCCAAGGAAAGGTTTTGACAACTTGCGGCACCACAATTTTGAACTCGGCTTGAGCGCGGGCTAGATCGACTCCGTCATGCAGCCGTCCAAACAACATGTAGAAGAACGGACCCCATAAGCTGTGCTCGGAGACATCGACTTCAATCGGGACCCATAACTGGCTGGAAGCTGTGGGAAAATGGAATCCCGCGGGCATCACTCCCACAACTTGACGGGGAGTGTCGTCGAGGGTCACCCACCCACCAACGACGCTCGGACGGCCTCCAAACTTGGCTTGCCAGAGTTCGTGGCTCAGAATCACGATTCGGCTGTTCGCTGAAAGGTCGTCGCCAGGGGCAAAGACGCGCCCCAATTCCGGCTTGGCTCCGAGCAACAGAAACATGTTCGATGACAATCCATTCCCCAGCAGACGAGTAGCGTCGCCGTGACCGCTTAGGTTGAACCCCATGTCGACCGTATACGCTCCCATGTCGATGCCATGAAGACGCTGACGGTAACCCAGCGCGGCGCCCAACGGGCAACTCATGTCCCAAACCCCGACGAGCCGATCCGGTCGTGGAAAGGGCGGAGGTTCGAGCAGGATCCGGTTCACCAGACTGAAGATTGCCGTGTTGGCCCCAATGCCGAGCGCCAGGGTTGCGACCACGACGAAAGTGAACCCCGGACATTTAAGTAACGTGCGCGCGGAGAAGCGGATGTCTCTCAGAATGTTCTCGATCAGGCTCACTTCGCGCATCTCGCGGCACTCTTCTGTTACTTGCGCAACGCCGCCGAATTCGCGCAGCGCGGCGTAGCGCGCTTCATCCCGCGGCATGCCCAGCGCCAGGTTCTGGTCGATCAGTTGCTGCAAGTGGAACTGCAGCTCGGCTGAGAGCTCGTGGTCGGCCTTATCCTTGCGAAACAAAGAACGAAGCCGCAGGGGGAATTTGTAGAACCAAC
>DATDGP010000104.1:0-3481 GCA_036522035.1 Terriglobales bacterium | reverse complement strand
TCAGCTTGAAAGGCGGCCCGGAAAGCGGTTCGTTTCCGGGGTCCTCGAAGTCCACGGCTACAATCCCGACTCAGACCGGTACGAGTTCGACCCGCTCTACTCCTGCAAGGAGGAGTCATGCCCACATTAGAAGAGAAGCCTGACGGCCAACACGCCCTCACGCCTGAGGAATACATTCGGGAGAACTTCGAGTCGGCCGACCGGCTGGCGGTCGTGGTCATCAACCGCAAAGAAGGCAAAGTCCTGCAACGAGTCGAAACGGCGGAGACCATCGCCAGCCCGAAGTACCAGGCTTGGCTTCGCCACCAGAACGCTCACGGCTCGGACATCTATATCGCGCAGAATTCCCTTCGTGAAACCGCTACCGGTCGGACAAAGGCAGAGATCGCGGATATTCGCCACGTCTATTTGGACCTCGACAACGACGGAGCGAAAGCCCTGGCCGCCATCGAACACAGCTCCCAGGTGCCAAAACCGAGTTACGTCATTTCGAGTTCTCCCGGCAAGTATCAGGTCATTTGGAAGGTGAAGGGCATCTCCCAGGAGCAGGCCGAGGCCCTTCAGCGGAAGATGGTGCAGCAGTTCGGTGCTGACCCCGCGGCGACCGACTCGGCACGAGTTCTCCGCCTTCCAGGCTTCTTCAACAAGAAGTATGAACAGCCCTTCCGCGTTTCAGCCGAGGCGAAGAGTTTCGTGACTTATCAGCCCGGCGACTTCAAGCTTTCGCATGATCAATCCCTTGCGGTGCTACGCGAAAGCCCTGCCCCTCGAGTCCAGACGGCCTCGGGCCGGGGGCCGAGGAGCGCGTCTGAGCACGATTGGAACTGGGCCGCGCGGAGGCTCGATCGGGGCGAATCGATTGAGGCCCTCATCCAGAAGCTCACCGACTATCGCGATGACAAGCCCAATCCGGGCTATTATGCCCGCCGCACCGTCACCCGCGCCTACGCGCATGTCGCTCTCTCTCGTGGAGAGGATCCCCAGGCGGTGATACGCGCCATCAGCGAACATCCCCCCAGGCCCTACGACAACGGCGAACAGTACGCTCGCACAGTGGTGGAGGAGACTCTCGCGAAGCTCGGCCGGTCTAAGAGACAGGAGGTCGCGACGACAGCCCAGGCATACCAGCACACTCAGCAACTGGCCTTGGGGGTGAGCCGGTGAAAAGGGCGCTTATTGTTGCTCGTCCGCTGATTTCGACTGGCGTCTTGGCGCTGGTGATGGCCGCTGCCGGCAGGGCCCGTGATCCGATCACTCAAGCGTATCTGGGTGCCTTTGGTTTACTGGGAGGAGCGACAAGCCTCGCCGTGTGTAAGAGGCTTCCACGCCGGCAAATCCGGAACTCGAGCCGGGGCGCCGACCCCGGGGTGCCGTTGCTCGCGAGCTTCCTCTTCGTCGCCACCGTCACCGTTGCTGCGTTCGATTCGGGGCGATTTCACTGGAGTCCCGCGTTGCCCGCGGCGGTCCGCATCGCCGGTCTCTCGGTGCTCGCTCTCTCCGGGTCACTGCAGGTCTGGGCGATCGCGGTCAATCCCTACTTCTCACCCAGCCTATCCATTCAAGCCCATCATCGCCTCATTGCGAGTGGCCCCTACCGCTTTATACGGCATCCGGGCTACTTGGCGATGCTGGTCACCGTGCCGGCCACCGCCGTCACCATCGGTTCACTGGCCGCGCTGCTGCCCGCACTGGGCTACGACCTTTTGATTCTGAGGCGAACCATGCGGGAAGATGGCTTCTTGCGGAACACGTTGGGGGGCTACGCGCAATACGCAGGGATGGTTCACTGTCGGATCGTCCCCGGCTTATGGTGAGGTTCTCATGCGATGCTGCCCCAGCTGCAACTCGGGCGAATGCACCAAGCTCTCGCTGGTCTACTTGAACGGAATCTCCGACATCAGGACGAGATCGCGCGGCCGGGGGTTCGATTTCGGCGAAACAGCCGGCGCATTCAGCTTCAGGTCCCGAGGTCGGGGAACATTCCAAACACGATTATCGAGGCTGGCCGGACCACCGCCCAAGCCACGCTACCGGCACGTCATTCTGTGGTGGGGACTCGGGCTGGTCATCATGTACTGGCTGTTTGGGGAGTTGGTCTGGATCCGTGAGCTCTCAGCAGTCCGCTCCGTCACCCTCTTTCCACAATATGCTCACGCCTATTCGGGCGTGGCCCTCCTCGTTTTGGCTTTCCTCGGGTGGTACAACCACCAGGTCCGCCCCCAGAGGCTGCGCCGGTGGGAGGGCTCCTTCATGTGCGATCGCTGCGCGAACATTTTTCAACCCTTCAAACTCCGGGAGGCAGCATGACCGCCCTTGCCACAGCGCAGGCCCACCTCGATGGCTATTACATTAGCGCCTACAAGGGCGTCGCCCAAGGCGAAACATACCTCGCCCTGTTGCGTGATGCCGAGGCTCTCGGAGCGAATGGAGTTCTCAACACCTGCTTTGATGATGCGCTCGACGTTGAGACCCTTTATCACGGCACAGCGGTTGTAATCAAACCAGCCAAAACCGCTTAAAGGAGAAGCCGTCCAATGCCCGCATTGCGAGGTGCAAGTCCCGAGGGTTACTGGGCTTTTCTTGGGGAGCTTAAAGAGAGAATTCGAGCCGCTCAGGTTCGCGCGGCCGTCGCCGTCAACCGCGAGCTGGTGTTGCTGTATTGGGGTATTGGCCGAGACATCCTGGCCCGCCAAAAACAACACGGCTGGGGTGCCAAGGTTGTCGATCGACTCGCTGCTGATCTACGCAAGGCATGCCCCGAAATGGCTGGATTCTCTCCCCGCAATCTCAAGTACATGCATGCTTTTGCGGAGGCTTGGCCCGACCAGCAATTTGTGCAGCAGGCTGCTGCACAAATTCCGTGGTTCCACAACTGCGTGGTTCTTGACCGGGTTAAGGGAACCCAAGCTCGGGCGTGGTATATCCGACAGACCATCGTGAACGGCTGGAGCCGCAACGTTCTCGTACACCAAATCGAAACTGATCTCTACGGGCGACAAGGGAAAGTCGTCACGAACTTTCCTACCACGCTCCCCCCACCTCAATCTGACCTGGCTCAACAGATCGTCAAGGACCCCTACAACTTCGACTTCCTCGCGCTCACCGCACAAGCCCAGGAGCGCGAGGTCGAACGTGGGCTCATCGAGCATATCCGCGATTTTCTGTTGGAGCTCGGCGTCGGCTTTGCCTTTGTCGGCAGCCAGTATCCGCTGGAGGTCGGCGGCCAGGACTTTCGCCTCGACCTCCTGTTTTACCACCTCCGGCTTCGTGCATTCGTCGTCGTGGAGCGGAAGGCAGGTGAATTCCAGCCGGAGTTCAGTGGAAAGATGAATTTCTATCTTTCCGCCATCGACGACTTGCTGAGGCACCCGGACGACAAGCCCAGTATCGGCATCATTCTTTGCAAGTCGAAGAACAAGGTAGTCGCTGAGTATGCCCTCCGCGATCTCCGAAAGCCTGTCGGCGTTTCCGAGTACCGACT
>DATDGP010000103.1:0-6160 GCA_036522035.1 Terriglobales bacterium | reverse complement strand
GCCCAGGTGGCGCCGGAGCGAGTTGACCCCACCTTCAGACGCTTGTACGAATTGACGGTGGGAGACGTGACGGCGGCCAGGGCTTTCGCATGGTGCTTGAGACCGCCGACAAAGTGATAGGCCAACTGCGTGAGGCCGTTTTCATCCGTTTCGTCAAGAAACACATTGGTGTCATTCGTGGGATCCCAGAGACTCATGTGCATGTGCGCGCCGTTGCCAGTGAGCGCGGTGAAAGGCTTCGGCATGAAGGTCGCCAGCAGGCCCTTCTCTTCCGCGAGCGCCTTTACCATCCAGCGGAAGAAGGTGTGGCGATCCGCAGTCGTGAGTGCGGTAGAATATCTCCAGTTAATTTCGAACTGGCAATTCGCATCCTCGTGGTCGTTGGCGTAAGGGTCCCAGCCAAGCTCGTCCATGTGCCGAACAGTCGTCGTCATGAAGTCCAGGCTGCGATTTAGCGCGCCCAGGTCGTAGCAGGGCCTTTCCTGCATGTCGAGGTTATCGTAGGGCGCATATTCGCCCGCGTCGTTCTTGCGCAGCAGAAAGAACTCAGCTTCCACACCGGTCTTAAAGACGTAACCTTTCTCACGCGCCTTGGAAAGTTGCTGCATCAGGATGGTGCGAGGACAAAAGGGCCACGGCTTTCCGTCCACCTGGATGTTGGAAGCGACCCAGGCGACGTTCTTTCGCCAGGGAAGCTGGGTGAGGCTGTTGAAGTCCGGAATGGCCAGCAGGTCGGGATCGTGCGGCCCCTGTCCGATGTTTCCCACCGCGTAGCCTGCAAAGCCGGCGCTGCCCGTTGCCATTTCGTCGAAGTGTTTGGCGGGAACCAGCTTGGCCTTCGGCATTCCGCCCATTTCCACGAAGGAACAAAGGAAAAACTCAATCCCTCGGTCCCGCACCAACTGACGCACAGCTTCGAGGTCTGCCATCGAAATCAGAGTCCTCCTTAAGAGGCTTAATGGCTCACCGCGGCTGCGGCCTTCTCGCCGACAAGATTGCCTTTGTAAAAACGTGCTAGAGAAAAGGGGCGAATCAGATCGGGAGGAGTCCCGGAAGCGATGAGCCTGGCCAAGTACTTGCCAGCGACCGGACCAGCCTTAAAACCGTAAGTGCCCCAGCCGACGTCGAGATAGAAACCCTTTACCTCTGGAACTTCTCCGATGATCGGGCTGTAGTCAGGCGTCATGTCGCACACGCCGCCCCACTGGCGCAGAATGCGAACTCGAGCCAGGCACGGAAAAAGTTCCATGGCGTGGGCGGCGATCGACTGCAGCGTGGGCAGCGTGGAACGCAGGCCGTATGACTGGTAAGGATCGATCTCAGCGCCCAATACGAACTCTCCGCGCGGAGTCTGACTGACGTAGACATGAAGATTGGCGGAAACGATCACCTTATTGAGCAGCGGCTTCATCGGTTCGGTAACGCAAGCTTGCAGAGGGTGGCTGGTGACAGGCAATTCGACCCCTGCCATGCGGGCCACCTTCGAGCACCAGCCTGAGGTCGCATTCACAACCGTGCGGGTTTGAATCTGCCCACGGCTGGTCTCAACCGATTCGATCCGGCCGTCCCGCACTGACAATCCGAGCACCTCCGTGTGCGGGTGGACCTCCACTCCCAAGCGGGCTGCCTCCCGCGCATATCCCCAGACTACCGCGTCGTGACGGATGATTCCTCCCGGGGGATGATACAGCGCCGCCATAATCGGATAACGAGGCCGCGACGACGTGTCGATGGCTGGAATCAGGCGCTTGACCTCGGCGGCGCCGACCATCCGGCTGTCGACGTCCAGAGCTTGGTTTACTGCAGCGCGAACTCTCAATCCATTGACCGCGGAATCCGTGTGCCCTAAGGTCAAATGGCCCTGCTGGGTAAACATCACGTTGTAGCCCAGAGTCTTCGACAGGCCCTCATAGAGCTTCAGGCTCTCTGCGTAAAAGGGTATGCCTTCCAGGGTGCGGTAGTTGGCGCGGATGATCGCCGTGTTGCGGCCGCTGTTGCCGCAACCCAGATACCCTTTGTCGAGTACCGCGACATTCGACACGCCTTGTTTGGCGAGGTAGTATGCGGTAGCCAAGCCGTGCACGCCGGCACCGATAATGACCACGTCGTAACTATTCTTGAGCGCCCGCCTGGTCCACATCCTGCCGAAGTGAAGCTGACCGAACATCAAAAGATCTCCAACAGGCTGGCAGCCTTTCGGCCAAAGGGCTGGATTCGAAACTCCTCTCCCGAAGCCAGTAAGTCATTCCACAAGTATTCGGCGTACTCGCGGCTGACAAGAACGATGAATCCCACGATGCTTGGCCAATCCTTGCGCAGAAGCAGGCACCGAACGCCTGCCAGCGGTGTCCAGGCGCAGGCGAGATCGGGAAAGATCGAAGCTCGAAGGTCAAGCTGCGTACACTTCCGGAGAACTGATGCAGCCCGCGGGCCGCACAACAGAAAACAGCCGAAGCCTGAGGTGCGATCGACGATGTGAGTGCATTCGTCCGGTTTGACGGACACGGGCAGCGCGGCAAATAACGGTCCCTTCGGGTCGAAAATCACGAAGAGTGCCTGATTGCGACTGGTCCGTGCAACGAGACCCCCATCACAAATCGAACACCAGCCGAGGTCCGGTACCCGGCCCTCGAGAAGCTGCTGCAAAAAATCACCCAGCTTAGCCCCCTGGACTTGCCACTTGCTTGCGTGACTCAGATCGTGGAGACCAACCCCGGCCCGGGCCGACTTCGCCTCCTCCTGCGGGTCGACAAACTGGTCGGCCAGGAGCCATCCGGAGACTTCCGTGAGACTGGCGCCCGCCGAAGCCATTCGATGATGCAACGGAGACTTTTTTGTGGGCTTCAGACCCGTCATTCCTAGCACGGCTATTCTCGCAACCGGATGCCCTTCGCGTCGTAAACCGGCTCCAAATGAACTCTGGCGTTCACAACTCTGCCCTTGTTCAGAATCTCGAACACTGTCCCCTCCACCGACAATCGGGAAGGCAACAGTGCCAGCCCCACGCAGCGATTGTTAAGGGGGCTCACACGCGCGCTGGTCACTCGCCCGACCACTTTGTGGTCTATGATAGCTGTGCTGCCTTCGTCGACGAGTTCATCAGCCGTGAATCCAACAAGCCTGTTCACCGCCTCACGCCGCATCGCCTCAAGCAGCCCGGGTTTTCCAATAAAGTCTTCTTTGTCGAGCTTGACCACCCAGTCCAGACCCGCTTCGAACGGGCTTGAAAGCGCATCGGTATCCTGGCCCACAATTACGTGTTTCTTCTCGAGGCGCAGCACCCGTTGCGCCTCCACCCCGAACGGGCTGATGCCGAATTCTTTCGCGGCCTCGAGCAGAGCATCCCAGAGGTACTCGCCGTAAGAAGCGGGATAGTGGATCTCCCAGCCGGTCTCACCGACGAACCCGATGCGAAGGAGGATCGCACGAACACCCGCCACGTCACCCTGCGCGCACTGCATGTACTTGAACGCCTGCGCAGAGACGTCGACCTCGGTCAGCTTCTCTAGGACCGCGCGAGCTTTAGGCCCCGCCAGGTTCACGGCTGCAAAATCTGCGGTTACATTCGTGACGTGTGCGCACTGATTCGTACCCGCAACCCACCACTTCAGCCACTTCTCCACGAAGTCGATATTTCCCGTGGTTGTGGTGATGTAAAACTCATCCGGAGCCAAGCGGCTGACGGTTCCGTCATCGAGAATGATTCCATCATCGCCGCAGATCACACTGTAGCGGCTGCGGCCGACTTCGAGCGACGAGAACGTATGAGTATAGACCTTGTCGAGCAAGGCCGCCGCATCCCGGCCCTGCAACCAAATCTTGCCGAGTGTGCTGACATCAATCAGCCCCACTCGTTCGCGCACCGCCTTCCATTCCTCCTGCACGCCGGTGTAGACAAGTGGCCGCTTCCACTCGCCCATGTCCATCTGGCCCGCGCCCGCCTTCACGTGAGCGTAATGCATAGGTGTCTGCTTCACGGGGTGACGGCGAGCTCCCGCAATAACTCCCATCGGTACGGAGAGCACGGGTGGACGCGACGTTGTTGTATCGGCTTCGGCCACGGGCCGCCCGGTTTCAACCGCTGCGCAGTGAGCGCCTGGGACCAGGCACATCCGGCCCTGGCATGGCCCCATCGACAACGTCGTGTATCGCTTCAGCAGCTCGATTTCGTCGAATCCTTCGCGCACGGCGAGGCCGATGTCCTTCGACGTGACATCCTCGCAAAGGCAAATGATCTCCTTGCCCTTACCGGACCGGCCAGCCGGCGGAACGCTCTCCGCCGCTTTTCGGTTGAACCGGTACTGACTTTCTGCGGCCGCAAGCTCTCCTTTGCGGCGCTGAAGGTGCTCGCGAAGTTCCGGTGAGATGGGACGAATTCGATCCGCCGCTTCGAGGCCGGCCACGTGCCCCTGAAGCCAGACGATGTGCAAGTCGCGAAATCCCGTGGCGTCGCCAGCCACCTGGAAATTCGGCAAATCGACTGCCGGAACGATCTGACCGAGCCCAACGTCGTAGCGAACCTGTCCTACATTCTGACGGAAGATTTCGAGTGCGGGAGTCCGTTCCGAGCACACGCAAACCAGGTCGCATGGTATGGTTTGAATCCGCTCCGTCTTGGCGCCGGACTTAGAGTCAGTGGGAGCCACGCTGAGTGAGTGAACGTGCCCGCGCCCGTTCGCGACCAGCGGTGCACAAGCAAACATGTGGGAGATCCCGAGAGTGCGGAGGTGGCGGGCTGCCGCAGAATCTGAAGGCCGCTCGCGCGAGTCCACAACCGCGGCCACGTGGATGCCCGCGTTGTGCAAGTCTGCCGCCACCTTCAATCCCTCTTCCTCCGCCGCAACCACCACCGCGGAGCGACCCGGCTTCACACCGTAAAGGTGGACCAGCCGAAGCAAACCCGTGCTCAGCATGACGCCCGGAAGATCGTTGTTACCAAAGGGCCGGACATGCTCGAACACCCCACTCGCGACGACGGTCTGAACCGCGCGAAGATGAATCAGGCGGGCACCCACCTGAACTGCAATGAGTCCGCCTTCATAGCCCCCTATCGCGCAGGCAGAACGCAGCGCCTGGATCCTGGGATGACTCTCCATCCCCTGCGCCAGGGCCCGGGCAATCGCGAATCCAGGTTTCGAAGAGCCTGTGGTTGGATCGGAGAAATTCCGGCGATGGATCCGAAGGTGGCCGCCAAGCGCGGGCTGATCATCGATCAGCACCACATCCACGCCCGTTTGCGCGGCAGCCAGCGCAGCCGATAGTCCGGCCGGTCCTCCTCCCACCACGGCAACATCGGCGTGCAGGAATTCGTGCTCGAAAGGATCTCGCCGATCGCTCTCGATTTGTTTCCAGTTCCCGAGCCCCGCCAGGCGGCGGATCACCGGTTCGGCCAGCTTCCACAAGAAGCGATGCTTGTACAAAGTCTTGTAGTAGAAACCGACCGGAAGAAGGAAATCAAACCTCTGGATCAAAGCAAGGAAGTCATGTTCCAAGGAAGGCCAACCCTGTTGCGCTTCCACAAGGTCGCCGTCACGGGCGGCCTGCGTGCAGACTCGTACATTGGGCGAGCCATTCACGCTCATCAGGCAGTTCGGGCACTTCCCCTCGACGCAGAAGATTCCACGAGGACGATGATATTTGAAGCTGCGCGAGAAAATCTTCACGCCCGCGGCCACCAAAGCTGAGCCAATCGTTTCGCCTTCGAATGCCGTGTAGGTCTTGCCGTTGAACCGGAAGCTGAGCCTGCGGGTGCGATCCAGGGCTTCGCTCGGATGGGCGTCAAGTCGGGGCATGATCAGCTAGTCCTTCGTACGGGGCGCAGCCGCTCGTGCGTGATCACGACTCGCCTTCTCTTCCGGCCAAAAGGTCCTCGCGACCTCATTCGTGCGGCTGTCGCGTTCGGCCAGAAACCAGAGCTTGCACCCGTGGCGGTGATACCACCACTCGATCTGCAGCCCGTCCAGATTCCTCCGAAGATAGAGGTATCGCGGCCACTCGCTCGGGTCGGCGTCAATCAAAGGGCGGGTATGGTATTCGCCGCCAAAGTCGAACTCGTACACCGACCGGCCACCGCAGTTAGGACAAGGCAGCAAAAAGGACAAGCGTCACTCTCCAGAACCGGGTCGCGGGGCCGGTTTCCAACCCGGACCGCCGCCGAACG
>DATDGP010000102.1:0-2366 GCA_036522035.1 Terriglobales bacterium | reverse complement strand
CTCAATTCTTTGTTGTCGCGCCGCAATCACATCACTCAGCGGAACCGGCGTCCAGGGCAGAAGATCTCGCGCTGCCTGTTCATAGTGGTATTTCTTCACAAGCTTCAGCGCAACCTCGTGGGATCCGGGCGTGGCCGAACTGATGAGCACGGCGTAGTATCCGCGATCGTTGAGATGGAAAACTAGCCCCGGAGCAGCAGCCGTGTCCCCCGCTCCTCCGGCAGACTTTATCTCGACGCTTACCGCGGCATTCATGTCAGCAAACCACGGCCCGTTGGCCACCAGAACTCCTTCAGCTGGATCGGCGCCGCTTCGGGGGATGCCGACTGGACCCCATACGTAAGGTGACGAGGGAAGGACGGAGTAGTCAGACTGACCCGTCGCGCTGGCGTTGGCGATCTGATAGGTCCCGTCGCCATAGTGGTAAGAATGCTTGCTGGGCCAACCGCTCTCCTTGCTCTGGAAGTCCTCGTGGTAAATGGTACAGCCGTTCTTGATTGCTATTTTCGATTCGTAAGGATATGGCCTAAGCTTTTCATGTTCACAGTCAGCCAATTGTTGGGAAGAGCCTGACGCTGTCGCAGTTTCCACGCCTTCGAAACCGCGTCGCGCCCGCACCCGCGCGCCCGGTTCCGCGACCTTCACCTCGATGTGACGGAAACCGCCCGCGCCTGCCTTCGGATAGTAGGCCAGCGTGTACTGCGTCCGAAGCTGGTGAGCAACGGCGTCCACTGCCTCCTGCAGCTTGTCAACCGATGGGAAGAAACACTCGGCACCCGATTCGTCGGCCAGTTGTTTGAAGGCGACCAGCGGATTGTCGATCTCCCGGTTGGTTACCAGTGTTGCCTTTTCACCGTGCAAACTTCGGTAGAAATCATATTCCCCCTTGCTGAAGCAGCCGATGATGAACACCTGGGCCTGCGACGCCTGAACGATGGGAATGAGTTCCTCCAGTGAGCGATGGCTGTACTGGTCCGCGTTGTCGGTGACCACCAATATCGCGCGCTTGTGATGGTGGGCGTTGCGTATGTAGCAAAGCGCCTTCGCGACCGCGTCGTATAAGCTGGTGCCGTCCTGCGTGACGCCCGTTTCGGAGATCGCGGAAAGAATTCGATGCGAGTCACCGGTGAAGTCCACGATCCTATCGACCTGACGATGGAACTGCAGGTAGAACATTTCATCGTCGGGGCGTATGGTGCTGAGCAGGAGAGAGAGTGCAGTCTTAGCGCGGTCAAGCTTTCCAGTCGCCGCCATGCTGCCGCTCACATCCAGAAGGATGCCCAGGCTGACGGGCTCATCCTCCGCGTTGAAGAACGCAATCTTTTGTGGAACGCCGTCCTCGTACAACGAAAATCGGTTGGCCGTTAACCCATGGATCTCATTGTCTTTGCGATCGGTCACCCGAACGGCAAGCGAGAGCAGATTCACTTGAGTGCGAAAGGTAGGCTCGGAGCCAGCAACCTCAGGCTTTTGACCCTCCACTCGGGTAACGGGCGTAGCCATGAGGAGAACGACTATGAGGACGCCTGGGGTCATGACGCTTGCGCTCGCCCACAACTGAGTGTGCGTCGTCATGGTTTCGGTTGGCACTTTCCCTTCCAATGCTGAGAGTATACCTCAGTGGGTATGCCTTTATTCGATTCAGCAGCACCCCTCAGCTCAGCCGAGATCCTTCCCGGTGGGCCCCACCGACGGTGAATCGTTCTCAAATTGAGCTGTCATCATCAGGTGTCCTTTTCGACGTCAAGCGGGGCGGTGCCACGCACGAAGGGGTCGGGAAAACTCTCGCAGCGTGGCTGCATCTTAACCCCGCACCACCCGACAATCACCATCAAGCCTTCAAAATGAACACGGCGTGCCAGCTTCCAGACTGCCGTGGCAATCGCGCTGTCTAACTGACTTTCCCCCGGTCGCCTCCTTTTCTGCCCCACCTCTTGCGGGCACGGCGAGCTGGAAAAACCGCCTGCGCGCTGGCGGTTCCGCGGGCTTCTGCTGTTAGTGGCGGAGCAATAGTGGTCCATCATGGCGGGTCCAAGGGACGCCTCCGCAGGAGCCTTTCCCTCTTGGCTGATGGTTGCAGAACGGTCCTCGCCGTCAAGGGTTCGCTTCGCTGCGCCCAACAACGGCGCACCCTTGACTGCTGCGGTCCGTTCTGATCAAACTCTTCCGCCAAGAGAGAAAGGCTCTAAGCTGAAAAGGGGCCACATCGCCGCCATTTTGGCCCCTTTTGTCGCCGCCATCGACAAGTGGCTGCGGCACCGTGATGGGTGTCTGTGACCTCGTCTGTTGCAAAGGGCCTTTGACAGCCGCCGAGTACCGCAAGAATGCAAAGAAGGCAGGCCTGGGTCCGAGCGAAGCCAGGGTGC
>DATDGP010000101.1:0-3987 GCA_036522035.1 Terriglobales bacterium | reverse complement strand
GTTCGGATTTCTGACGCCGACACGCCCTCCCACCGAGCCCATGCCGGGCTCGGAAAAACAGGCGGTCAGCTCGCGGATCGCATCAGGATGAAAAATGCAGTCCGAATCGATGGAGATGATGATCTCGGCGGCGGAATGATGAAGCGCGTTGCACACCGTGCGCGCCTTTCCGCTGTTCTCTCGGTTGCGTCCCACTCGCACCCGGAGGTTGGTGAAATCGCGTTGCGCCTTGAGCATCCACTCGTAGCTGTCATCGACTGAACAATCGTCTTGAGCGATTACCTCAAACCGGTCGTCGGGATAGTTGCTCTGGGCGATGCTGGCAATCGTTTCATAGACGGTCTGGCCTTCGTTATATACCGGCATCAGGACGCTGACGGCCGGTTGGTATGAGTAGTCTTTCTCTATTCTGGCGCCGCGTACCGACCACCTGAGAATCATGCCCAGCGTGTACTTGATGACAGAAATCAGCAAGCACAACATCAGAATGAGCCAGATCAGCGTAGGTGCCACGTGAGCCTCCCTCCCCGGAGAATCAGCGACCTGCCGGATTTGACCCTAAACGCCCTCAATAGACGCGTTTTGATTCCTTAAGTTTTGTCAACGGAAACGAAGACAGGGCTTACCTATCTTTGCGTGAAGACGAGCGGACGGTCGAGGACTATCGAAATTTCATACTAAGCCGATTTCGCAAAGCGCAACGCAGCAGAGTTCATGCAATAGCGCAGGCCGGTGGGCCGTGGGCCATCGTCAAAAACGTGGCCGAGATGGGCGTCGCAACGGCGGCAGGCGACGGCGGTACGGACCATGCCAAAAGTCGAGTCACGCGTCTCAGCGACGTTCTCCTGCGCCACCGGCTCCCAGAAGCTAGGCCAGCCGGTCCCGGATTCAAACTTGGTGTTGGCATTGAACAGCGCGGTGTCACAGCAGATGCAGCGATAGAGCCCCGGATCGTGGTTATTCCAGTATTGACCGGTGAAGGCCATCTCGGTACCGTCGTTGCGGGCGATGTCGAAAGCGTTGGGCGAAAGCTGTTGTCGCCATTCACTCTCGCTCTTGATTACCTTGGGCACGTGCACTACACCCTTGCGTTCTCCCGAATCGGAGAACTCAACGATGGTTACCTCTTCTGGCTTTTGACCGGGCTTCAGGTCGGGACGCTTTGCTTCTGCAGGCTGGGACTTACTCATAGACCACCATCCATAAAGACCTGCGCCAACAGCCACCGCCGAAATAATGAAACCGCGGCGCGTGAACTTCTGTGACACTCGATGGTCGGCGAGATCAGAGTCGAACATTGTGGTTCGCGAGCCGGCCGAAATACTCGTCCGTACTCGTTCTTTTCGTCCTATCTAGACTATCAGAATCCAAGTGGTATGCTCACGGCGCTCTACTCAGCTTATTGCGAGACTGTTTCAAGTTCACCTGGAGCCGTCGTCTACAGCCCCGTCCTGGTCGGCAACTACATCACTGCGAACGCCCTGATAGCGAAATAGCTAAGGCTGAGTCACGTTTTCCATTGAGCGATTCGTCAGCAGCAGCTTACCTCCGCTTGCCGCTACCACGTTAAGCTTGTCATGACCCACCAGCGCGTCGAGACGAGGCATCTGCGCCTGTTTTGCCACCAGGTAGTACCGCTGCGGCTTGTTCCACAGGTCGATGAACTCGAAGTCGTTGATGAACACGTTGGGGGCTCCGGGGGCGTACGATCCGTATTCGAGGTTATTGAAACGGGCATTGAGCATCAGGCCGTCGCGATCGGCATAAAAGAAGACCGAGGAAAAGGTGTAGTAGTGATGGTCGACGATAAGCACGCCGTCGGGCGCGTTGCGCAAGGCCTCGGCCAGAGGACGTGACGACATATAAGGATCAAAGGTCACCATGGCCAGCCGCGCGGCGTGAAAGAAAACTATCATCATAACGGTAGCAGACAGGAAAGCCCGCCTCGCTGGAGCGCGGAACGTTCCCACGGCTCCGATCACGAAGCTCAAGGCGGCTAGCGCCAGAGGCACGCGCAGATATGCCAGCGAATTTAGGTTTAAGTCCTCCATGTGGCTCAGCGACAAGGTGTAAAACTTCAAGCGCTGTGTGAGCGCCACGGAGATGTCTCCGGGAGTGGGCACGTTGCGGACAAGAATCAGACAGGTCACTGCAACAGTTGCCGCGATAGCCGCCACGGCCGAAAGCACGCGCGTTCCGCGCTTAATCCAGATACCGCCGGCCGCCATCGCCGATCCGAGAAGCAGAGCGATCGCCGGATAGGCGGGCATGGAGTAATACTCCTGGGTGGTCGAAAAGGTGAAGAAGGTCATCAGGAAGCCGACCCAGCACAGCGCCACCAGGCGAGTTCGTCCGGCGCGGTCCACTGGCTTGAAGGAAAGTCTGGCGATCGCCGGGAAGTAAACGCTCCACGGGAACAGCCACAGCAGATGAAACAGCCAGAAGTAGAGGCGTGGAACCGTGTTGTAGTCGTGCGGATAACGCAGGTTCAGAAAACGCAAGACTTGCTCGTTCATGAAGAAGAACCACAGGAAGCCGTGGTACTGGCCGGGTCCGCTGCGCAGGGCCAAAGAGAAGTACGGCGGATTGCGCAAGGTCGCCAGGACGTGCCAGGGGACGGCGATGACCAGAGCGATGGCGGCGCCGCTGATCGGCCGAAGCCGCTTCCAGGTCCGGGAAGAAAACAGGTCCCTGGTGATGGCGAGATAGATTACGCCCGCAGCCAGAGGGAAAACCACAGCGATCAGGCTCTTCCACAGCAGGCCTACTCCCAGGCTCGCGGCAAATATGAAGGCCCACAGTCGCGGCCGAGCCTCTTCTTGGTCGAGCGCACGCAGAACAGCCCACATCGCCAAAGCCGTCGTGAACGTGAGCATCACGTCGGGAATCAGGACCCGGGTAAACAGGAATAAGCCGACACACGTCGCCATGACTAAGCCGGCGTAGAGGCCGGCGCGATCCGAAAAAGCCCAAATGCCGAAGGCCGTTGTGACCCAACACAAGGCGAGGCAAGCGAGCGCCATGGGAATGCGCGCTGCCCAGTCGTGCTCGCCAAAGATTTTGTAGGAACCCGCGATGAGCCAGTAGATCAGCGGAGGCTTTTCGAGGTACACGATACCGTCCAAGCGGGGCGTGACCCAATCACCGGAGTGGATCATGTTGCGCGCGATCTGGGCCTGGACAGCGTCAACGTCATCCATCAGGCTGGGTGGGGAGACCATGCAACCAAAGTAGATCAGGCCGGCAACCGCTAAGACGATCAGATGAGTACGCCATTTCTTGCTGGGGCTAGCTTCGCGTTCCATCCTTGGGTCTGAATTCGCCATTCTTATGATTCAATCGGCCTTGAAGAGAATATGGTCTGGCAGGTGGTTCGCCTGGTTTAGCCACAAGCAAAGTTACGCCACGAACAGAGACTAAACCCACGGTTCCGGGCAAAAGCTCATCGGCTGGGCAATCCAAGTGTAACATTGGCTCGGCGGAGGGCGGTGACGTCGCGAGCTTCAACTGATAATGAGTCACCGCCGTCATCGCGCTCAGATCCCCCGTTAAGATGGAAAGACTCGTTTTCACGTTCTCCATGGACACAAACATTTACGCTATGCTCGCCGGGGCGGTCGCAGCAGCGCTAGTTCTAGGCGCCGATCTTCGCCGCCGCCGGCTTTCGCTGACGCGGGCGGCCGGAGGGCGAGCGCGCTCGTTCCTCGACATCGTATTTCCACCGATCTCGCTAGCCATCGTTGGCGGACTGGCGGTGAAGTTGATCCTGGCCGAGGGTTCCGGTGCCCTGATTCCGTGGCGTTCATCGGCGTTGTGGGCAATTGGCACCTACGCTGCGATCTTCGTCTTCCTCTGGCGGGAGGGCCACCGCCAGATTCAGTTCCAACGGCCTCGGGGCATTGTCGTGGCCGAATGGCTCATTCTGGCAGGAGTCAATCAGGCATTTATCGCGTCCTTCTTCCTCGACCGTGGTCTGCCGGCGACGAT
>DATDGP010000100.1:0-9431 GCA_036522035.1 Terriglobales bacterium | reverse complement strand
CGCGCCGCCGAGGCAAACTATTCTTCCGGCTTGTCCAGCAGGCGGTGGCCGTAGAACCAGCCACTTACGCATCCATCGTTCGAAACACCGAGGCGAAACCACAACCGGTAGGGGTTACCTGAGTCAAGTGGATACCCAGATAAGGAGAATATACTCAACGTCATCTGTTAGGTAGGGGTATCAATTCATGTATACCAAAACAGATGGCGGCCATCGGCATGTCGTGCAGTTACTGATCCTGCTCGCATTGCTCTCCTTCACCAGCTTGAGTTGGCCGCAGTCGCCCAGCGAGTTTGCCCACAGTTACGCGATGGTGGTTGGCATCCACGCTTATAGTTCGAAGCAATGGCCCGACCTACCTTACGGCCGCACGGATGCGGAGGCGATAGTCACCTATCTCAAATCGCAAGGTTTCGAGGTGACGCCGCTTTTCGACCGTCAGGCAACAAAACATAACATTCTGGAAAGGATGTACCAGCTTGCAACGCGGCTCCAAGCCGATGACCGCGTCCTCTTCTACTTCTCGGGCCATGGAGCCATCGAGCGGAGCGGAGACCAGACCTGGGGTTACCTCGTCCCTTACGGCGCAGCCGACGACGTTGATTACCTGTCAAGCTCCGATATCCAGGACCTTTCGCGGCGGATGAAGACCGCCCGGCACCAGCTTTTCATCTTCGATTCGTGCTTTGGCGGGCAGTTGATTACGCGCAGCGGAGGCGTGAGCCCTGACATCCCCAATTACATCGATGAGGTGAGTAAACGAATTGCAAGAGAGGGTTTTGCCGCAGGAGGACGAGACCAGTCTGTGCTCGATTCCGGCCCGGACGGGCACAGCGTGTTCACCGCCGCGCTGTTGCGAGGGCTGGGGGGTAAGGCGGACCTCAATGGGGACGGATTCATTACTTTTGCCGAGCTGGAATCATACGTTACGCCGCTGGCTACCAACTCGTTCCAAACGCCTGCCGTAGGCGTATTCCCTGGGCACGAGGGAGGAGAATTCGTTTTTCGCTCCCCATCTGGAATGACGCACCCTGCGCCCACTCCCGAGCCGCTTCCCAAAATCGTAGTGCAGCGCGGTGATACGGGCCAACTGGCCGAGGCCAAGAAGCTGCTGCAAGCCAGTCAGTTTACTCAAGCGTTGGCGCTGTTCCGGGCAAGTGCATCCGCGGGCGATCCCGAGGCCATGTACTACATGGGCCGTGTCTATGATCACGGATGGGGAGTGCCCGTTGACTATAGCCAGGCGCGGCCATGGTACGAGAAGGGGGCGGCGGCCGGAAATGCAGAAGCCATGGCAAGTCTCGGCTATCTGTATGGCACGGGGCACGGAGTGACGCAGGACTACACCGTGGCGCGGCAGTGGTACGAGAAGGGGGCGGCAGCCGGGGACCGACTCGCGATGAACAATCTCGGAGTTCTGTATGACAGCGGCCGGGGTGTACCTCAGGACTCGGCCCAGGCGTTGCAATGGTTCGAAAAGGCAGCGGCAGCCGGGAATGAAGTTGCCATGAGAAACGTCGGTAACTGCTATCAACATGGCCGCGGGGTGGTGAAGGATAATGCAAAGGCGCGTCAATGGTACCAGAAGGCCGCAGCGGCAGGTGATTCGGAGGCCTCCAAGCGCCTTCAGGCGCTGTCTAGTCACTGAGCGTCTGCTGGCTGGTGGCGCAGCGACTGGAGTTTCTACATTTTGAGCCCTGAAAGGGCGTACTAACACAGCCCAGGCCAGCGGCCTGGTCGGGGGCTGGCGCAGACCTTGCCTCTTAGGTCTGCGAGAGTTTGACCGCCGACATTGGCCGTTCCGGTAGCGCTGCGAATCGCTCCCTCCTGGAAATGGGTCGGCACCAGTATCATATACTACGCAGACCGGAACAGAACGGTCTGCGCCAGCCCCCATGATCGGACCTGGCGCGGCATGAACCGCAGACATGCTGAGGAGCACATGTCTGCGCCACCCGCGATAAGCGCCGATGCGTGGATCGACCTCGACGATCGTTCCGCCAGACCTCTCGCCGCGCTTCTTCAACCGGCGGGAAACGCTTGTCATTTGGCGGCCTGCCAGACTTTGCACTGGAACTGAAACCCCTTTTCACTTTCTGAGTTTGCAGACGGGTTGGCCCGCAGCGGCAATCGCCGCGAGCTAGTTTCCGTCGTCCTTCCCAGGGCTTGCCGGACGAGGCTCAGGCGCGCCCTCGGAGGCCGGTGCGGGCTGGTCGAAGGATTTCGGAGGGGCGAGTCTCGGGATCATAACGACCGGGATCTTGCACCAACCGTGCCGGGCCAGCATGCGGTAGAGGGTTGATGGCGGCACGCGGCGCCCGGCGGCTTTTTCGTAGGCTTCGCGGACCACGCGCGTCTCCATCAGGCTGATCGGCCAGGATTCATCGCGCAACTGGCGCAGCAGCTCCCTCTCCTGCTTGATGCTCAGGATTTCGCGGCGCCGGCCTCCGCGGCCCGGCCCCTTGATGGCCGCGTCGCCCTGCCGCAGGTAGAGCGCCTGCACGCGCCGGACCGAAGCCGGAGTCCACCCGAGAGCCTTGGCCACCTGCTTGGAATTCAAACCGAGAGCGGCCCGGAGCCAGACGCACAGCGCCTTTTGATACTGCCAGATGGTCCGGGCGCCTTTCAGCGCCGCCTTGATCTGGGCAATGGAACCCTCTGGAAACGGCGTAAGCCCCGCCATGTTCTCCCTCACGCTTTTATAGCAGGCACATTAACTCTATGATACTAGACTTGCACTTGTCAAGATGAGATATTCGGCGGGATGGAGCGCGCCAGCGTGACCACGGTGGAACCTAGGATTCAACGTGCAATTTCAAGCCCAGAGACGATCTTGGTCAGTTATGACTGTCAATATTGCCAGTAGAAGGTGCAGACGCCCGTCTCTAGAATGGCATTGTCGTTTTTCGAGCTCCTGCACCTTGTATGTGTGGAGTTGGTGTGACGGTAAGACGTTTCACGATCACCAAGTCTGAAGGTGAACTGCGTCCGGAGGATGCTGCTCAGCCTGGCAACGCGCAGAAGGGAAAAGTCACATATGCGAAGGAATTCATGCCTCTGGATGGTAGCGGTGTTTCTCCTCTTGACTGTGCCGCTGTTCGCACAAGATACGCCGATTGGAACGCCAGGAACTCAGGTTGCTACGGAGGAAACGCCAGCGGCAGCGACCAATGCCGATGAGTTGAGAAAGGAGGCGCAAAACCCCATCGCCAGCCTGATCAGCGTTCCCGTGCAAAATAACAGCAACTTCGGCATCAGTCCCGATGGCCGCACTCAGGACATCCTGAACATCCAGCCCGTCATCCCGGCTCATCTGAGCGAGAACTGGAATCTCATAACACGTATCATTGTTCCGATTGTTTATCAGCCGACGGTCAGCCAGCCCCTCAACCCAGAAGGCCAGCCCGTCGACCAAGGGGCGTACGGATTTGGAGACGTGAACCCGACGTTCTTCCTGTCACCGGCGAAGGCGCACAAGATAATTTGGGGCGCGGGGCCGACGCTCTCATTACCCACGGCCACCAATCCGGTATTAGGGCAGGGAAAGTGGGGCATCGGGCCGTCGATTGTCGTGCTGTCACAGCCGGGTCATTGGACTCTTGGCGCACTGGCGAACAACATCTGGTCCGTCGCCGGGCAATCCAGCCGCCCGGCTGTGAACCAGATGCTCTTTCAGTACTTTATCAACTATAATCTCAAGAAGGGCTATTTCATCACCTGGCAGCCCACCATCACAGCGAACTGGGAAGCTCCCAGTGGGAGTCGATGGGTAGTGCCGTATGGTGGCGGGCTGGGAAGAATCATGAAGATCGGATTCCAGCCGGTCAACGTCGGGTTTCAGTTTTACGGCAACGCCGTGCATCCTCCGGGGACTTCGCCTTGGGGCATGCGGTTACAAATTGCATTCTTGTTTCCCAAGCTAACCAAGGCGCAGGAGAAGATGCTGATGGAGCAAAAACTGAAACAGTTGGAACAGGGGCCACCGCAGCAGTGAATGCTGGCTTCTGATTTCTGATCCTGCCTCTTATGGCCTTCGATTCTTTTCTCGGAAACCCCACCGCCGTCCAGACGATTCGCGACATGCTGCGCGCGGAGCGGCTGCCCGGCGCCTTGCTCTTCACTGGCCCTGAAGGCGTGGGCAAGAAGACGCTGGCGCTGATGCTGGCCAAGGCTTCTGTCTGCGAGCGCCTTAAGGACAACTTCTGCGGCGAGTGCCTGCGCTGCCGCCGGACGGAAGAGATGATCGCCGCCTCGGCCGAAGACCTGGCCCGGCGCCGCGACATGAAAGAATCGGCCCGGCGCCTCGAAGGCCTAGTTTACTTTGACCTTCAGCTCATTGCGCCGTTCACGCGCTACATTCTCACGGAGCAGATCCGGGCGCTGCGCCAGATCGCCTATACGCGGCCCTTCGAGCTGCCTAGACGATTCTTCATCATTGACCAGGCCCAGGCGATCCACTGGCAGGCGGTCGATCTGCTGCTTAAAGTGATGGAGGAACCGCCGGCCACCACCACCCTGATTCTGATCTGCCCTAACGCGGGAGAACTGCGCCCCACGCTTCGCTCCCGCTGCCAGAGGATCGGGTTTTCGCCGCTGGACGAGGATCTGATCGTCAAGCTCCTGGCCGAGCGCAATCAGGTTCCCGCGGCCCAGCGGCTCCAGATCGCGCGCCTGGCAGGAGGAAGCCCGGCCAAGGCCCTGGGCCTCGACCTCAGCGTCTACCTCGAGCGCCGCGAGCCTTGGTTGCAATTCCTGGAAAGCGTCAGCCATGGACTGGGGGCGGGCGCCACCGGACGCGTACCTCCGGACTGGCCGCGGATTTTCGATTCCAGCCGCGCCCTCAGCGGCGATCGCGAGCGCTTCGACGAGACGCTGGGCATGGGCTACGCGCTGCTGCGCGACCTGCTCCGGGTGCTCGAGTGCGGTGATCGTGCCCGGGTGACCCATCTGGATCTTGCTCCACGGCTGAAGCTCTGGGCTTCGAAGCTGGGGTTTGACGGTATCGAGATGCTGAAGGACGGCCTGGATCAGGCCTACCGGCTGCAGGTCCGCAACGTGAATCAGCAGCTCGGTCTGGACGCTCTGGCGATCGGAGTGTTGTCCCGGCAGCGCCCGGCCTGGTGAGGGCAGGATCGTGGCGGGTTGGCCGCGGGCTCTGGCGGTGCGGCGCGGAAGCGGCCGGTTTCGAATACAAATGATTTGCTCCTTGTCGAGAGCCGTGCTAGATTAATGGGCAGACTCGATCTTCACTTTGGGTTGTTGATCTGGCCGGGGAGTACCGAGAAGCCCAGTAAGAGCACGGAAGCGAGTGTCTCGTGTAAGCTCCCGCAAGAAGAGGTGGAAGGCCCGCCCGGCCTGTGAGGGACTTGCCATGAAGGAGCTCGTAAGCGTGAACCGCAAACTGATTCGCCCCAGCCTGTCCGACATTCAGGAACAGATGTCCTCGGGTGGACGCATGCAACGGCGCAAGCCGACGCCACCCGATCAGACGAACGCCGAGAGCTTCTATTACGTGAAGCAGATGCAGGCGCGCACCCCGATGGTGGTGGTGCTGGACAGCGGCGAGACCATCCGCGGCGTCATCGAGTGGTACGACAAGAATTGTATCAAGGTTCATCGCGCGGGCGAGCCCAACCTATTGATCTTCAAATCCTGTATCCGCTACCTTTACAAACAGAGCGACTCCAAGAACGGCTCAGGCGAAAACTCAGGTCGCGACTAATCCAACCGTGGCCAGGTTTCGGGCCGTGGTGACCCACCTTCTGCGCACCGCTTTTTCAAGGGCGGGAGAATAAGCTGATCCGCGGAGCGAGATCGTCGGCCGCGCTCCGCGTGAGCCCGTAATCCTACCGAACGCCGCGACCCTGTGCGAATCAAGGGATGAACTTATATCCGACGCGATGAACCGTGATGATGTGGCGTGGTTCGGAGGCGGGATCCTCGATTTTTTGCCGGAGCTTGGCGATGTGGTTATCCACGGTCCGTGTGAAAGGATAATTGTCCAATCCCCAGACCTCATCCAGAAGCTGCTCGCGCGTCACGGTCTCCTCCCGGTGCTGGACCAGGAACTGCAGCGTTGCCAATTCCCGTGGGGACAGTTCGAGCGGCTTGCCCGCCTTGGTGGCCTGATGCTTGCGGAAGTTCAAGTGCACATCGCCGAATTCAAAGGCTTCGAGCTCGGCCACTTGCCCCCGTGACCGCCGCAGGGCCGCGCGCACGCGCGCCAGTACTTCGCGCAGGCTGAACGGCTTGGTGATGTAGTCGTCGGCTCCCACCTCAAGCCCCACCACCTTGTCCACTTCGGCGCTGCGTGCGGTGAGCATGATAATCGGCGTCTCGATTCCTGTCCGGCGCAATTCACGGCAGACGTCGAGACCGTTCATTCGGGGCAACATCACGTCCAGCAAGATCAAGTCCGGATCCTCGCGGCGCGCGGACTCCACTCCCGACTCGCCGTCGTAGGCGGCGCACACCTGGTAGCCTTCGTACTCGAAATTGTCCTTCAGGCCCAGGACCAGGTCGCGCTCATCCTCGATGATCAGCACCTTGGGCAACGAGGTCTCCTTCACGAACCATTCCGGTCCGGTCGCCGTTCACTTCCATCAAAGCAGGCAGCCACAAGGCGAAGCGGCTCCCTCGGCCCGGGGCGCTCTCCACCGACACGCGCCCGTGGTGCGCTTCCACGATGTGCTTGACCAGGGCGAGTCCCAGTCCGCTTCCCTTGGTTTCGTGGACCAGGCCGGTGCTGACGCGGTAAAACTTTTCGAAGATTCGCTTCTGTTCCGACAAAGGAATGCCGATGCCTCGATCGGTCACTTCGACCATGACCCCGCCGTTTTTCGCCTGCACGCTGACCTGGATGTGCTTCGTTTTCTCCGAATACTTGACGGCGTTGTTCAGCAAATTCAGGATGGCCTGCGAAATCGCGTCCGGGTCAGCCTGCACGCGGGGAAGATCAGGATCGAAGCGTGTCACCAGCTCAAATCCCGCCTCGCGGATCTGGTATTCGTAACTGGCGACCACCGCCCGGGCCACTTCGACCGGATCGACGGGAACGAAGCGATACTGGCGGCTGCCGGCCTCGATGCGCGAGAAGTCCAGGATGTTGTCGATCAGTTGGGACAACCGGCGGCTCTCGTTGTGAATGATGCGGTAATACTCGTGCGCTTTCTCGCCGGTCTTGACGCGGCCCAGTTCAAGCGTCTCGGCGAACAGCCGGATCAAGGCCAGCGGCGTCTTCAGCTCATGCGAGACGTTGGAGACAAAGGTCTGCTTGGCTTCCGCCAGGTTCAATTCGCGACCCGCGGCGCGAACGATCATCACGATTCCCGCCAGCAGCACCGTGGCCACCAGCGCCGTAAACCAGAGGCCCTTCTGGAAGCTGGTGCGCGCCAGGGCGTCGATATCCGTGCTGCGAAATCCAGCGGTCGCCTCCCACTGGGGAAAGACCGGCCCCAGGCTGGCCCTCGCGGCGTAGCCCGCCTCGCCCGGCGCGCTCGAACAGATCCTCTTCCCATGCCGGTCGAGCACTTCAAGAATAAGGTCTGCGGCTCCCGGACCTTGCTTGTGGCCGCGCGAAAGGCTTGAAACCAATTGCGGCAGATAATGCTGCCGGACCTCCGCCATATCAAGCCGCAGGCCTACGAAGCCCACTTCGCGGGTGCTTCCCGGCTCATACAGGCAGTAGCTCACATAGGCTGCTTCCTCGGCGCGGGACTCGCTATCCTGCCAGTAGCAAAAGCGGCTACGAGCCGCCGGGGCGGTAGCAGCCATCAGCAGGTCCCCGTTTTCATGCGCTGAGATCGACTGCTGGATGTCCGGAAGCTCGGTCCACTGGGATTCATACAACTTGTACGTTCTGCCGGGGGTATAGACGTAGGCGACGCGATCGCACTCGGACTTTTCTTTGCCGTCGACCACCAGAAGAATCTGCCGGATCTCCGGGTACCTCTTGAAAACGTCCTGGGCGCCCTCCTGGGTCCAGGGCTCTTGCTTTAGCACGAAAAACTTCGGCGGAACGGGCAGCAGGACTTCCTCCGCCACGCGTTCCATGTAGCCCTGAATGCTCCAACCGACTCCCTCGGCCGCTTCGCGCAGATTCTCCTGCACCGCGATCCGGGTCTCATGTTCGACGTCCGATAGCGACCGGTACTGAAGAACCAGCAGGACCACGGCCGGCAGCAGCACTGCCAGGAGCGCGAGCGCAATAAGGCGCACGTGTGAAAGGGGAAGGTCTTTGCGTCGTCGGAGCAGGGCGAAGTTCACGCGAACCACCCGCACCAGTATAGTGCTTGGCGGTCTGCCAGGGTCATCTCTTGTTGTCTTGCATTTGTAACAAGTTGTAACCAAAAGGGCGCACGCCCACGTGACAATTTTTTACAACTTTTTTGCAGAGCCGTGAAGACCTGCACCAGGGCGGCGGCTGAAACTACTCTAGGAGGGTGAAGGTGGCTCCAAGCCATCATCACGGAGAAAAGCAAATGAGCGTCGATCGCGAACGGTCCCTCGGGAGTGAAGGGAGTTCGGAAGTTCACCTTGTTTCGCGCGCCCAGGCCGGGGATGAGGCCGCTTTTGCGGCCCTGTTTGAAAAGCACAAGAGGGGGGTGTACTCCCTGTCCTTGCGCATGACCCGCGTCCCGGCGGACGCAGAGGACCTCACCCAGGACGTGTTCTTGCTCCTGTTCCGCAAGATCTCGATGTTCCGCGGCGATTCCGCCTTTTCCACCTGGTTGTACCGGCTGGTGATGAACGCGGCCTTGGCGCGACTGCGTAAACAGGGCGCCCGGAACGTTTCTCTGGGGACGCAAGGCCAGCCTCAAGAGGAGAAATTCCGGCCGGAGATTGGAGCCCCTGACCCGCGGCTCCGGTACTGCATCGATCGCCTCAATCTGGAGCGCGCCATCTCAAGCTTGCCCCCGTCTTACCGGGCTGTTTTCACCCTTTACGTGGTACACGGTTACGAACACAGCGAGATTGCCCAGATCATGAACTGTTCGGTTGGTAACTCGAAAGCCCAGCTTCACAAGGCACGCCAAAAGCTGCGCGCTTGGCTGCATCTCGATTGGCGCCGGCCGGCTGGATCAGTGAGCCGTTGGCCGGGAGGGCAGAACAGGAGACCGCGAAAGCTCACGCGCTTGATGCCGGTCGAGGTAATGCCATAGGGATCGATCGCCGCTGACCCTCTAATGCCACTGGGTGACCGGCTGTTCCGCTCCCGCCCGTCTTGACGACTCCCAAGCCCAGGCTTCATCTCTTGACCTCGAGGCCCGAAAGTCCAGGCGTTACCGGATTATCTCTTTTGCTTTCAAGCAGATCGTGGGATAATGGGCTTATGTCCTTTGTTTTCAACAATATCGTGGGATGTGCCGACCTGTTTTTTTAAGTTGCTTGTTTTCAGTTATATCGTGGGATGTATTTTTTCATTTTTTCAT
>DATDGP010000099.1:0-4993 GCA_036522035.1 Terriglobales bacterium | reverse complement strand
TCCCAATGCGCTCCATAACGCCGCAGCGGGGACATACCGGACCCTTCGGCCAGATACGTTCCTCTACGAACTTGAACGCAGCAGCTTCATCGTGAAAGTGAGGGGCTGATAGATAAGACGACATGACATTTCTCCTTGAATGCCATCATCTCAAATCTATCTGGGTACGTCAAGTATAACATCGCGTAATTTCTGTCAAATTCTTTTTGAGACCGAAACCGCGCAAAACTGAAGGAGCCGAACATGAGAGTGTCGGATGATCGCTACACGAGGGACCGGCAGCGCTTGGATCTTGCGCTGCGTTTGATTCGCCACGAAGCGCGCACGTTCACCATCCGCCAGTGGACGGGCTTGAGCGATGATCGCATCCGCAAGCTGTACCGCAGCTACGTGCTCGACCACGATGCGCAGCGCGTGTTCAGGCATCGAGGCAAGTCGCCGCGTCAGGCCGCGTTTTTCTTCCGCAACTCCGAGCTCAATTTTCAATCGGCGCAACTGGCCCCCCTTTCACGCTCTACCCGAAGCGCGTCCTTTACTCCACCTATGACGTTACCAACGATTTGCACCAGGGCGTCAACGCCATCGGAGCGATGCTCGGAGGCGGGTGGGCCACGCTCAGTCCGCCGCATTCCTTCACGGGCTATTACCCCGCCCCGGCACTCCTGGTTCAACTGAACGTGGAGTTGGAAAATGGGAAGCAGATGACCGTGGCGAGCGACGGAGCGTGGAAGGCGGCGGAGGGGCCGATTGTCAGCGACAGCGTGTATGACGGCGAGGTCTACGACGCCCGTCAGGAGACTGCGGGCTGGGACCTGCCTGGCTTTGATGATTCGAGCTGGCATCCGGCCTCCGTGGTTACGGGGACCTCGGGAGAAATCTCGTCGGAGTTGATGCCGCCCATTCGCGTGGTGGGAGAGATGCCTCCGGTTTCTGTTTCAAACCCGCGGCCGGGTGTCTACGTCTTTGATATGGGGCAGAATCTGAGCGGTTGGGTGAGGCTGCGAGCGAAGGGGCCGGCGGGCACCCGTGTGCAAATGCGGTTCGCGGAACTGGTCTACGGGGACGGCATGATCAATCGCGACAATATCCGAGCGGCGAGAGCGCGCGATATTTACATCTTGCAGGGAGGCGAAGCGGAAAGTTATGAGCCGCACTTCACCTATCACGGCTTCCGCTATGTGGAGCTTACCGGCTTTCCAGGAACGCCCGGTCTTGACACTCTGCGGGCCGAGGTGGTGCACACGGATGTGGAGCCGGTGGGCGGGTTCTCCGCCTCCAATGAGATCTTGAACCAGGTGCAGAAGCTGATCGTCTGGTCTCAGCTTACGAATCTGTTCAGCATTCCCACCGACTGCGACCAGCGCGACGAGCGTCAAGGATGGATGGGCGATGCGCAGGTGACTGGCGAAGAGGCCATCATGAATTTCGACATGGCGGCTTTCTATACCAATTTTATCCGTGACATCCGCGACGAGCAGGGACCGGATGGAACCCTGACCGATACCGTGCCGCATCGTTACGGCAGCCGGCCAGCCGATCCCGCCTGGGGCACGGCCTACCCGCAGCTCACCTGGTACATGTGGCAGTACTATGGCGACAAGCGAATCCTGGAAGACAACTACGACGGCGTCAAGCGGTACGTTGAGTTCTTGCGCGGGCGGGCACAAAACAACATTCTGAGTTACAGCTACTACGGCGACTGGGTATCCATCGTCCGCACGCCGGGTGATTTTGTTTCCGCCGCTTATTACTACTATGATGTCGAACTGCTCTCGCGCATGGCGGAAGTGCTCGGGCACACCGAAGACGCACAGTCCTACCAGCAGCTCGCCGGGCAGATTCGCGATGCGGTCAACCAGAAGTTCTCTGACCCCGCGTCCGGCAACTACGCGGGCGGCACCCAAACCGCCAATGCCATGGCGCTAGGGCTTGGCCTGGCCTCCGGTCAGGCCCGTGGCAAAGTGACAGGCAACCTTGTCGACGACATCATTTACGGGCACAACACTCATCTCACTACCGGGTTTATCGGTGTCAAGTTTGTGATGCCCGTGCTGACTGAAGCCGGCCGCTCCGACCTGGCTTACGAGCTGGCTACCGCAACTACCTACCCGAGCTGGGGATACATGGTGAAAGAGGGCGCCACCACGCTCTGGGAGCTGTGGCAGCAGAAAACAGGACCCTCGATGAACTCACAGGACCATGCCATGTTTGGCAGCGTGGGCGCGTGGTTGTATCAGGCGCTAGCCGGCATTCAGATGGGCGAGCACGGCGAAGGTTACCGGCACATCGTGATCGCCCCGCAGATTGTCGAAGATTTACGCATGGTGAGCGCCAGCGTTCAAACCCTGCGCGGCACCGTGGCCTCATCGTGGACGCATGAACCCGGCGTCATCACGCTTGAAGTCCGCATTCCCGCTGGAAGCGACGCGCGCGTGGTGATTCCGAAAGAGGATCAAATGACGAACGTAGCGGTTAAGGAATCAGGCCGTACGATATGGGCTGTTGGGAACTACACGCCGGGCGACTCAGGGATAACCGCTGCCAGCGAGGACCCGCGCAACGGGGATGTGACGGTGCAGACGGGTGCGGGACACTACACTTTCGTCCTCACCGGGGACTAGAAACCGCAGAGGCCCTGCGCGAGCCTGATCTGTACTATTCTTCAGAAGGATTTGGGTATGTTAGAGGGCAGCCACTTGCTCTTAGGTTGCGAGGCCTTGAATTCATCGGGCGTCTGGGCCGGGAACCTGCGATTTGCTAATCGCCTCCTCGCTTAGCAGCCAGCTCAAGCACGTCATCGCCAACTGGCAAACAACCTGCCTTCCGCCAGACTCGCATTTTGCAGGAGTCATTCATGAACCGCATACCAGACGGGGCAAGACGGCAATTCTTGAAATCGATGGGCGCCGGGTTACCGGCCGCAACGCTGCTGGGCGTTGGCTCAGGCGCGGCCTTCGCGACCGAGCCGACGCCCCGCTCGGAGAAGAACCCCGAGAGCGGACCCGCGGTCGACCTGGGCTCCGCGATCGCCGGCGATGACGCCATTGTATTTCGCAAACACACGCTGGACCTGGGCTGCTGCGAAACCGTCACCGTGGCTGACATCAATCGCGACGGCCGCCTCGACATCGTATCGGGTGAGAACTGGTACGAGCAAGTCGGGCCGGAGTCAAGCGGCCGTCCAGGGTTCATCAAGCATAAGTTTCGAGACCTGGGCTACACCGACTTCTATCTCGAGGACTTGAGCGATCTGGCGCTTGATGTGAACGGCGACGGATATCCTGATATCGTCAGTTGCTCTTACTGGTCAAAGCCGCTGACTTGGTGGGAGAACCCCGGCAAGAATGGTGGGCCGTGGCGCGAGCACATCCTGGACAGCGGATCGCCCGTGGAATTTGCTTTTCTTGTCGACATTCTCAACACCGGCAAAGCTCTTCAAGTGCTTCCTCAATTCGGCAAAACGGACTTCCCGCTGCGGTGGTACGAGCTCGCTGGCGAAGGCGCGGCTGAGGCTTGGACCAAGCACGAAGTAAGCCCTATGAGCTGGGGACACGGCATCGGCGCGGGCGACGTCAACGGCGACGGCCGCACCGATATCATCACGCCGCGCGGCTGGTTTGAGGCACCTACGGACCCGCGCCAGGGATCGTGGACCTTTCATCCGGAGTTCAACTTGGGGGAGACCGGGTTTATCTTCGTCGAAGACGTGAACCGCGACGGCGTGCCGGACCTCATCACCAGCCTGGGTCACGAGTATGGAATCTTCTGGTACGAGCAGACGAAAGACGCGGCGGGAAATCGCTCCTGGCAGAAACATCTCATCGACGACGGCTTCTCGCAAGCGCACGCCATGACCCTGGTGGACCTCAACGGAGACGGGCGGCGCGATATTGTCACTGGAAAACGCTTTTACGCCCACGAGCACGACCCGGGCGCCAACGAGCCCTTAGGCCTCTATTGGTATGAACCCTTCGAGTCATCGGGCCGCCTGCAGTGGCGGCGGCACATCATTGACTACGGCACGCGGACCGGCGCCGGGTTGCAGATCCCTGTGGTCGACATCGACGCTGACGGTGACCTGGACATCGTGGTGGCCGGCAAGAGCGGACTCTATCTCTTCGAGAATCTCACGGTGTCGCGATGAAGTTCCGTGTCACGCTCCGCAGGCTTGATGAGTGCAGCTGATCTCATCAATCTTTCTGATTCATCAATGCTCTTCATGAGTGCAACCCGGAAATTCCGGCAGGTATGTGTTGCCTACGTATTCGAGGTCCTGGTGAATCCCGATCTCGGACGTATAGTAGCCGTCGACGGTCATCTGCTTGAGCATGACAAAAAATTGCCCGAGTTCCGAGGCCGGCTGATCTGCGAGGGCGGCGGCGTGTGCCAGGGCCTCGGCAACCGAGGATCCGTCCGCCTGCGCCTGCATAATGCGCAGCCCGTTTCTCCACCGCGTCTTGGTTGAATCATCACTCGTAGCCACCATCAAGTCTGCAAACAGGCTTACCTGCGCCGCGTGAGCTCCGGCCGAGTGGCTGTCCCCTGGGATGATCATTTCCATCAAAGAGTCCAGCAACTGGTTCTCACTTTGGGTAAAGAATTGAAGCTTGTAGGCACTGGGCGACCACGCCGCGCCCCGTTCCATCAACCGATGCGTGGCAGCCTCCAGCTTGCTGGCCTTCGGTGCCAACGCACCGAGGGCAACGATCTTCAGGGCTGTCCTTCTTTCCATGCTGCTCCATCGTTGCGAGCTCGACATCATTCCTGTGAAGGAATTGGCTGGCGGCCTGTCAGACTAGGCTTCATTCTCTTGAGCTCGCCCAAGGCTCGAAGCTCCAGGGGGTTGTCGCACTATCTCTTTTGCTTTCAAGCAGATCGTGGGATAATGGGCTTATGTCCTTTGTTTTCAACAATATCGTGGGATGTGCCGACCTGTTTTTTTAAGTTGCTTGTTTTCAGTTATATCGTGGGATGTATTTTTTCATTTTTTCAT
>DATDGP010000098.1:0-27685 GCA_036522035.1 Terriglobales bacterium | reverse complement strand
TTACACTCACGACCCCTCAATGAGCGCTAACGCCTCATTATCCAGACGGAGCGGCGACCCAAGAATGATGTTCCCCTAATGGACGGCCACAGCTGTCTTCCCACCGTGCTCAACAGTCGCCCTCCCAAGGAAGTTGCGATTACACAAACCAATAGTAGGCCTTTGTAGCCTATCGCCTCATCCATTTTAGGATCCTGAACTTAGCCTCTACACTCCGTGCCCTTTGAACACCCACACCACGACGGCAATCCCGACGATGATGCGGTAGATGGCAAACGGGGTGAACCCACGCTGGCGTACCCAGTTCATGAACCAGGCGACTACGCCCAGCGCCACGACAAATGAGACCACGAAGCCAATCGCCAGCACGATCCACTCGTGCGCGTTCGAGGGCATGGCACCGAGCGGTTCCCCGTGCTTGGGGTGAAAAGTCCGGAAAGCTTCGTAGAGAGTCGCCGCGGCCATCGTGGGTATGGAGACGAAGAAAGAAAACTCGAGCGCCGCCGGACGTGACATTCCTGCCAGCTGACCGGCGGTAATGGTGGACATGGAACGCGAGGTTCCAGGAAAAACCGCAGAGGCAATCTGGCAGATGCCGATCCACACCGCTTGGGGGATGGTCATCTCCTCTACATGCTCGGTCTTGAAGCGACCCCCGGCGGGCGGATGTCCGAAGCGCGCATCGACGATCCACATGACAATCCCGCCGATGAGGAGCGAAAAGCCCATCACCATCATGCTCTCCAGGTTTTTGCCAATCACCTTGGTTAGCAGCAATGAAGGGATGGCCGTGCAAACAAACGCGATCATCACCAGGCTCAAAGGATGGCTGAGCCAGGTGCGATCGCCGCGCTCACCCCGGGGGAAGGTCCCTAGGATCTTGGAAATACGAGAGCGGAAATAGATGGGCAGGCAAAGAATTGCGCCCAACTGGATCACAATCGTGTAAGTCTTCCAGAATGGATCATCCAGGTGAATGCCCAGAACGGCCTCTGACAGTCGCAGATGGGCCGTCGAGCTGACAGGAAGAAACTCCGTCAGGCCCTCGACGATCCCCAGCAACACGGATAGCAGGTATTCGGTCACACTCTCTCCATCGGCTGTTATTGATCAGAACTTGCGGCGCCGCTTCCGTAGATCACGATGTTTTGCTGCAAAGCATAAATCAAAGTCGCGGCGCGAGGCTTCCAGTCCCCCTCCGGCGTTTTGGAGACGAGCTCCTGGGCCAGCTCCAGGGCCTTCTTTCGCGCATGCTCGGCTTTGTCCGGCTGATGATTGCCCTTCTGGATATCCACCAAGGCAGCCTGGCGCCAGGCAGCGTTATAGAGCGCTTCCGGCGCCTTGGGCGACTGCGGGTGTTCGTGGGCGTAATGCTCGTAGATCTCCGATTCTTTCTCCGGACAGCTGGTTTCTCCCTTCCAGTCGCCGCAGAGCTTGTTGTCGATCATGTCGTAGGCGGCGAGGTCGGCCCATTTGGTGTGCGGGAATTTCTTGGTCACTTCTTTCATGAGCTCGTCGTCAATCTGCGAGCGCATGTCGGGACTCATCTCCCGCGCCGAAGGCCGGGCCATCACTCCAGATTTCTCGAGCTGCCAGCGGATGTCGGCCGAGCGCCACAGCGATTCCGCAGCCAAAGACGAGTTGGGGAAATACTCGTAGAGCCTGTAATAGAGCCTCATGGCGTCCTCGGCAGCATGCTTGCGTCCGCCGCGGGTTTCCGCCTGATTCTCCGAATCGGCTGCTTCGCCGTAGATGATCTGGTCACCGTTTTCAGTAGCCGGGGTGATCAACAACTTGTCGTCGATCCAGCCGCTGATGTCTTTGGTGGAAATCAACCCGGCATCCACACGAGCCAGGACGTGGGCCCAGGCCTTGCCTTCGATCGTGGAATGCCCCATAACCATATAAACATCGCGGCCACGACTGATAGTGCCTACTCTCTGGCCATTGAGGTCCGGCGTAACGTACAACACAGCCTCGCGGATCACGGTACCGCGCTCGGGGTCGGCCGCAAACGACGCTGTGACCGTAAAGAGCACCGCCAGTACGAGGGCGGAATGTATTGCGTGCTGGATCATGTTTCTACCTCACTGCCGCAACTTGAGACAGCAACTGCGGCTCCACGTTGCCGCCGCTGACCACAGCTACTGTTGTACCAGAGGCGCCGATTTCCGGGCCATGGAACATCGCCGCTGCGGTGGTGACCGCGCCGCTCGGTTCGGCCACAATTCGTGCGGAAAAGAGCAATTTCCTCATGGCTTGCTTGATCTCGTCCTCGCTGACAGTAATGATCGCGGCGACATACGTGCGGATATGCTCGAAGTTGATCCGACCGATGCTCTGCGAGCGCAGCCCGTCCGCCAAGGTTCGCGCCGCGCTTTCCCCGCTGATCGACTGAATCGATCCCGCACGCAGACTGGCCTGCGCGTCGGCAGCAAACTCCGGTTCCACGCCAATGATCTTTGCTCCTGGCCGTGATTCTTTGATGGCCGTGGCGATGCCGCTGATCAGTCCTCCGCCACCGACGGGAACCAGGATCACATCCGCTTGGCTGCAGTCGTCGAGAATCTCGAGTCCGATCGTGCCCTGCCCCGCAATGATCTTCTCGTCGTTGTAGGGAGGTACCGGCACCAGCCCGCGCTCCTTCTCTAGCTCCTCAGCCCGGCGAATGCGATCTTCGCTGGCTGGTCCGACGAGCATGATCTCTGCTCCCAAAGCCCGGGTGGCCTCGAGCTTGACCGCCGGTGCCGTGCGCGGCATCACGATGGTGGCTTTCACATTCAACGCGCGGGCAGCGTAAGCCACGCCCTGCGCATGGTTGCCGCTTGAATGGGCGACTACGCCTCGGCATCGCTCCTCGGGTGTAAGAGAAGAGATCTTGTTGAAAGCGCCACGCAGCTTGAACGAACCGATCGGCTGCAGATTCTCTGGCTTTATCAGGAGCGACCGGCCATCGAGCTGCAACTCGACCAGCGGGGTGCGCACGGCAATCCCACCGAGCAGTGCGCGAGCTTCCTGGATGTCTTTGAGCGTAACCATGTGTTGCGGCGGTGATTTTTACCGGTGCTCCTATTAAACCTGGGAACAGTCGGATTGTCATCAGGCAGCGGCGGGAGAAGAGGTTGGGACTGCCCCGCTCGTCCTCGGATCGAGGCCTAAAGTTTGGGAATAGAGATGAAGATACCTGTCGGCCATCGCCTTGCTGCTGAAGTTCTCGCGGGCATGCAGCGCGCATACCGCTGAACTGATTTCGCCGATCAGAGACAATGCTTGGACTGCGCCGTCGACTCCATCCACAATGAATCCTGTGACGCCATCGCGCACCACTTCTGCCAGGGCGCCGCGGCGAAAGGCGATGACCGGCGTTCCCGATGCTGCGGCTTCCATCGCCACCAGCGAACTGGTCTCCTCCACCTGGCTTGTGATCAACAGGGCTTGCGCTCGGCGCAGGAGGCGGTGCTTTTCTGCCACGGAAGGAAGCGAAAAGAAGGCCGTGTTGGAAACACTGCTCAGCCGCGGGGCAACCTCAGTTTCGAAATAACGCTGGTGATAAGAGAAAGGATACGTCTGGCCGGCTAGCGTGATGGGCAGAGAGGCCTGCCGGGCGATCTCAAGCGCCCGATGCGGCGCTTTTTCTTCGCAGATACGCCCGAGCCACAAGAGGCCATCTCGGTCCTCTCTGCTCAGATTGGGAACGAAGCGCTCAAGCGCGATGCCGTTGTTGATCACCGTAGCCCTGGTTGAAAGCAGACCGCGGAAAGTGCTGGCTTGGGCTTGTGAGACGAAGCTGAGAGCCACGTTGGCGGAAATATTCTCCAACGATTCGCGCGGATAGAAACTGCGGGGCAGATGCAGCGTCGCAAGCAGGGGCACACCGACCTCTTGGGCACGTGTCCAGAAGCTTCCCGACATGTCGTGGACAAGGTCAAATGGCTGTCCCTGGCGAGCGCGGCGCCGGAGGAGCTCGACGACCTGGTCCTGGTGCTCATGGTTGCGACGATCGAAATCATCGAGCGCACGGCACGGATCACCGGTCGCAAAGAGTTCTCCAGCCGCACTCGACCCCGAAGAAGCAGCCACGGTGGTGTCGACCCCGCGGCGCGACAGTTCTCGCTCCAGCGTCCACAAAACCTGTTCCGCCCCGCCCGCGCTTTCCTCTGAAACCGTCAGCAGCGGATAGGCGACGTAGAGAATGCGCCAGGGAACTTGCTGTCGTTTCATGGCAAAAGTCCTATTCATAGCGTCCTATCGCGGATTTTCGCGCAGCCAGGCCGCAAATGCTGCGGCGACTTCCTCACCCGTCATGCTCCAGCCCCAATGTTCGTAGTTCAGCTTCCAGGGCAGCGGGGGGCGCGTGAAGTCGTAATCGCAAATCTGCCGAAAGGTTTCAAGATCGGGTCGAAAACTTTCGAGGACCGAGCCCTGCGATCGATAACTGTGAAGCATCTTGAGTTTTGTTTCCAGGCATTGCCCTTCGTGGTGGAGCTCGAACTCTGGGCCGCATAGTTCCGGAAAAGTCTGCACGACGCTGGTACCGTCAGCGCGGCGATGATAGAGCGGGCTCTCCCACACCGGCAGACGGCGGCTGCGGCCAATCACCGAGGCAATGAAACAAGCGGCATCATGATCAGGATGGCCGCCTTCAAAGTTCGGTGCCAGAAGGCACTCGGCAGCTGTTTGGGCTACGATCTTGTCGATCGCGGCGATCGCGATGGGAAGATTGCGAAACAGTTCCTGGTCGGCGATGCCGTCCGCCGCGTGGTCGGCGAGAAAGACGGCGCTGGCCCCGGCTAGGCCGACAGCGTTGTTGGCTTCCTCGCGACGGAGTTGGGCGTAGGCCTGGCGCGAGCCGTATTGTCGCCAGAAACCCTCGGCACGAGGTGCGCCATCGGTGGCGAAGAGCACGACTGCGCGCTTCATCTTCTGCATCAGCCCGCCACAGATGACCAGTTCGTCGTCCGGATGCGCCGCTAGAATCAGCGTGGTTCCCAGCAGAGGTAGCAGCTCGTCCCTGGGGGGTGTTGAATGCGCAGGTGAGATTAGAGTTTGCTCTTCCATAATTCACGTCACCAATTCAAATCGCGGTGTCGGGCACCGAGCAGCTCTGGTTTGGCGGGCAACACCCTCGGCAGTTATACTCAGGCGCGCTACCATCGCACCCGGCGCTCAGACAATAAGGATGGCTCAGCGGATGCATAAGTTGCAGGCTGAAATCGAACAGTGGTACAGCGCCGGAGCGCTCTCCGGCGATGCAGCCCAGCAAGCGCGCCGCGTGTTTGCGGAGTTTCGAGGGGTTCTGAGCCGCGGCGAGGTGCGGGCCGCGGAAAAACAGGGCGCTCACTGGCGGGTGAATGTCTGGGTGAAACAGGGGATCCTCCTCGGTTTTCGCCTGGGTGAACTCGAAGACATGAGCGGACAAGGACCGCTTTCCTTCGTTGACAAAAGCACCTTTCCGGTTCGCCGGCTCAAGATCGAAGATAAAGTCCGGGTCGTTCCCGGCGGATCTTCGGTCCGCAGCGGGGCTTATCTCGCTCCGGGCGTAATCTGCATGCCGCCTATGTATGTCAACGCGGGCGCCTACGTGGACGAAGGTACGCTGATCGATTCTCACGCCCTGGTCGGTTCCTGCGCTCAGGTCGGCAAGCGTGTGCACTTGAGTGCGGCAGCGCAGATCGGCGGAGTGCTAGAGCCCGTGAACGCTTCCCCGGTCATTGTCGAAGACGACGTCCTGATTGGTGGCAACTGCGGGGTCTACGAAGGGACCGAGGTCCGGCGGGGCGCGGTCCTGGCCGCGGGGGTGATTCTCACGCGGTCCACGCCGCTCTATGACGTCGTGCGCGAGCAGGTGTATCGCTCAGTCGCCGGCGAACCTCTGGTTGTGCCAGAGAATGCTGTGGTTGTCCCGGGTTCTCGTGCGATCACCAAGGGCAAGGGCGCCGAATGGGGGCTCTCCGTGTACACGCCGGTGATTGTGAAGTATCGCGACGCCAAGACCGAGAGTTCTATCGAGCTGGAGGACCTGCTGCGTTGATGCGGTCCAAGTGGCAATGGCGCTTCCTGATTGCATTTCTTGTGATGGCCGGCGTGGCTACGGCTCTCTGGGTCGCGGGGGAGAACGGCGTCTTCCTAAGAATAGATCGCTGGGCGGCTGTGCTCGCCTTCTCGGCCTACGCCGGTGTGCGGCGCTCGCTTACGCCCTGGATTTTCGCCGGCATGCTCGTCGGCGCGACCATCGGCTATGACTGGCCCCACTTCGCCGCCAACCTGCAGATTCTGAGCACGATCTTCCTGCGGCTCATCAAGACCATCGTCGCCCCACTGATCTTTGCGACCTTGGTGGTGGGCATCGCCGGCCATTCCAATGTGAAGCAGGTTGGGCGCATGGGCGTCAAGGCCCTGATCTACTTTGAAGCCCTCACCACGCTGGCGCTTTTCATCGGTCTGGGAGCGATTAACATCTCGCAGGCCGGCACCGGCATCCCGCAGCCAGCAGGTGCGGTGGCGGCTCCTGCAGTGGCTCCTCCGCAGAAGCCTTCAGATATCCTCTTGCACGCTTTCCCGGAGAATATTGCCAAGTCGGTTGCCGAAGGTCAGGTATTGCAGGTGGTGGTTTTCAGCATCATCTTTGCCATCGCTCTGGCCTTAATCAGCGAACAGAAACGCCGGCCCATGCTGGCCTTCTGTGAAAGCCTCTCGGAGACGATGTTTAAATTCACCAACATCGTCATGCTGTTTGCGCCGATTGGCGTGGCCGGCGCCATCGCTTATACGGTTGGGACCGTGGGCTTCGGCGTTATGATCAACCTTCTCCAACTCGTGGCTACGCTCTACGCCGCGCTTTTCATCTTTGTGGTATGTGTCCTGCTTCCTGTGGCCCTGCTGGCTCGATTGCCGGTGAGGCGGCTGATTCGCGCCGTGGCCGAGCCTGTGTCGATCGCTTTCGCTACCGCCAGCTCGGAGGCCGCTCTGCCCCGGGCCATGGAGTCGATGGCGGCCTTTGGCGTGCCGCGAAAGACAGTTGCGTTTGTCTTGCCTGCTGGTTACAGTTTCAATCTTGACGGCAGTACTCTCTACCTATCGCTCTCCGCTGTCTTCGTGGCGCAAGCCGCAGGCATGCACCTCACCTTCGGGCAGCAGCTTGCCATGATGCTGACCCTCATGCTCACCAGCAAAGGCCTGGCCGGCGTTCCGCGCGCGATGATCGTGGTGCTGCTGGGGACGGTGGATTCATTCCATCTTCCCGTCTGGCCCGTCGTTGTTCTCCTCGGCGTCGACCAGTTCATGGACATGGGCCGCACTGCCACGAACGTCTTAGGTAATTGCCTGGCTACAGCGGTTATCGCGCGATGGGAGGGCGAACTGGGCAAAGAAGCGCCTTCGCCCATGGTGCTCGAGGCGGCGCAGTCGGAGGGCTTATGATTCGTGAGTTGGTTGGCACAAATCTGGTCCCGCCGGAACGATATTTCCGCTGGCGCGGGGGAGAAATTTCCTCTCGCAAGCGCCGGCTGGCACTGAACGAATACGAGGCTCTGCGCACGCGTCATGACATGATCGGCTACGCAGTTATTGCCGGCGTGGGGTTGCTGGTGGCGGTAACGGCACAATTGTTGCCCGTAAGGCGTTCCTTTCTCTCCGTCTTTCTTCTTCCGTTGAGCGCCTTGTATGGCTTGCTGGCGAAACGCATCTTTCGCAAGCAAGAGAGCTTGGCTCTCAAGCGCGAGCGGGCAGCTTCAGGTCGAGCTTCCACCTTCTGACGCTCCCAACCACGCCCGAGATTCTCTGATAGCATCACTAGGGGGATATGCCGACGCGAAAACTCCATCTCGTACCGCTGGGCGGCCTCGGCGAGTTCGGCATGAACTGCATGGCCGTGCGCTGGGGCGAGGACATCATGGTGATCGACGCCGGTCTCATGTTTCCCGAATCCGAACTGTTGGGTGTGGACATCGTTGTCCCCGACATCACGTATCTGCTGGAAAACCGCGACAAAGTAAGGGGCATTGTCCTCACCCACGGTCACGAAGACCACATTGGCGGCCTGCCCTGGATTCTCTCCGAGTTGCGGGTGCCCGTTTTCGGCACCGAATTCACTCTCGCACTGGTGGAGAACAAGCTCGAAGAGCACGATCTGCTGGACGACGCCGACCTTCGCGAAATACGCCCCGGCACACGCTTCAACCTGGGACCTTTTACCATCAATCCCATTCAGGTCACACACAGCCTGGTAGACTGCGTAGCCCTGGCTATCCACACGCCGTTGGGTGTAGTCATCCACACCGGTGACTTCAAGGTCGATCCCACGCCCACCGACAACCGTCTCTTCGACCTGCACACTTTCGCTGAATATGGCAAAGAGGGCAGTGTATTGGCCTTGCTCCAGGATTCCACCAACGCCGAGCGACGCGGCTACACGCCGAGCGAACGCGCGGTACGTGGCCGCTTCGACGAGATTTTTGCCCGCGCCGAACGCCGGCTCTTCATCTCCTGCTTCTCATCGTCGATCCATCGTATCAAGCTGGCTATGGAGATGGCGCGCGAATACGGGCGCAAGATCGCATTGGTGGGCCGCTCCATTTCTGAATCGACCGAGATCGCTCTTGATCTCGGGTACCTCGACGTCCCTGAGGGCACGCTGATTCACCCCGGCCAGATCAAGGAACACGCGCCGCAGCAGGTTTGCGTTCTGATCAGCGGCACCCAAGGCGAGCCCATGTCGGCACTCTCCCGCGCCGCGGTGGACAACCACAAGCACGCCAAGATCGAAACCGGCGATACTGTCGTGCTTTCATCGCGTATCATTCCTGGCAACGAGAAGGGCATTTACCGGATGATTGACCATCTCTTTCGCCGGGACGCGAATGTGATTTACGAAGACGGCTCTTCGCCTCCGGTGCACGTGAGCGGCCACGCCAGCCAGGAAGAGCTGAAGCTGGTCATGAACCTGGTGAAGCCGCGCTATTTCATTCCCATCCACGGCGAATACCGGCAACTGCGCATCCACGCCGATCTCGCCCGCTCCATGCACGGGGCCGTAGGCCAAGTGTTGATAATGGAGAGCGGCGACGTGCTCGAGTTCGACGAGATGGGTGCGCGCAAGATCGACAAGGTCCCGGTGGGGCGCGTCTGCATCGATTCTGGATCGCGGAGCGATGTGGTAGAGGATCTGGTGATCAAGGATCGCCGTCACCTGAGCGAAGACGGGTTTGTGCTGCCCGTAATCGCCATCAACAAGTTGACGGGATCCGTGGAGTCAATTCCGGAGATCGTCATGCGCGGCTTCGCGGCGGGCAGCGAAGATGGGTTCGTGCGCGAGGCGCGACGGCTCATCGCGAACACTCTGGACGCCTCGACGGCAGAAGAAAAAGCGGATTACGGCGTGATCAAAGAAAAAATTCGCGCCGATCTGAAGCGGTTTATCGTTAAGACCACATCCCGGCGCCCGTTAATCATGCCGGTCATCTTGGAGATTTAGTGGCGAGCTACGGTTCATCGACAGCGCCGGCACGCGCGGTACCGGCGCCCAAAACCCGGCCGCGAACTTTGCGGAGGGTCGGTACTTGGCTTGCGGTGTTGGTCGTCCTGGCCCTGGGCGGCTGGGGCCTCAGGCGTGTTGCCGACGCGGATCTACGATCGATGTCGGTCTTGACGCGGCTCTCCAATCCGGGAGCCCACGGCTTTGTTGCCAGTTTTGTCAATCATCCGTTCACGGAAGCCGATGGAATAGCCCAGACTCCCGATGGCCAGCTCAGATTCCGGCTTTATGTGCCGCAGGGAGTACCTCACCCTGGCGGTGTGGTTCTGCTGCACGGAATTCATCGCGCGGGGATTGAGGAGCCGCGTCTGATCAACTTTGCCCGCACCATGGCGGGCGCAGGAATCGAAGTGATGACGCCGGAGCTCGAGGATCTCGCGGACTACCGGGTCACGCCGCACACTGTTGACGTGATCGGCGATGCCGTGATCGTGTTGAGCAACAAAATGGGCTTGCCCCGAGTGGGAATCCTGGGACTGAGTTTTGCCGGCGGTCTGGCGCTGCTGACGGCCAGCAAGCCTGAGTACGCGGATAGAATCGGCTTCGTGGTCGCCGTTGGCGCGCATGACGATATGAATCACGTGGCGCGCTTTTTCGCCGCCAACATGGTCGAAGAGCCGGACGGCTCGACCGTCGCCTTCAAGGCCCACGAATACGGTGTGCTGGTTCTGGCCTACTCCCACATCGAGGATTTCTTCTCGCCTAAAGATACTCCCGCCGCCCGCGACGCTCTTCACAAGTGGCTGTGGGAGCAACCAGCTGACGCCATGGAGGTAGTAAAAACCATGAGTCCGGCTGGGCAGCGCCAGTTTGACCTGCTGATCCATCATCACGACCAACTGCAGTCGGCGCTGCTCCAGGAGATCAAGAACCATAGCGACGAGATGCAGGCCGTTTCACCGCACAGCCAGATCAGCGGCCTGCGTATCCCCGTCTACCTCCTGCATGGAAGTACTGACAGTGTCATCCCCGCTACAGAAACCATGTGGCTTGCCAAAGACATTCCCCCTCCCGCGTTGAAATCCGTGCTGGTGAGCCCGGCCATGAACATGATCCACGTGGACGGCCAACATTCAGCTACGCTCTTACAAAAGTGGGTTCTGGTGGATTTTTTTGCCCAGGTGTTGAAGGCCAGCCAAAAGCTGGGGCGTGCTGGGCATTCCTAAGCCTCTGTTTCGGCAGCCGATTACGGGTGAAAATTTTTCTTGCAAGAACTGCGGCGCAAGACGATCTGCCAGCAAGAGGGATGTTCTCCAGAAGTAGAACCCGACGGACATGGTCTCCTGGGCCTGAAGTGAACTCCTTCCTCGATGGCCGTGTCCGGAGGGAGGTAAGAAACGGCTGTGCTAACCGGCGCAGCCGTTTGCTTTTCACGCCACAAAAATGGGTCGCGGGCTACCTGACCCACGACCCGAAATCAAAGACCAAAGTGATAGGTTCTTAGCCCTTCGGCTTGTTTTCTCGACTTTGGTGCTGCGGCGTCGACTTCGGCGGCGGAGGCTGATGCGCGGGCACCTCACGATCCTGCATCTGTCCCGCCGGCTGACCGTGGCGAAGGTTATCGACTTGTTGCGGCTCCAACGCGCGGCCTGGGTGCTCCTGCAATGCCGGCTGCCGCTGTGAGAATGACGGATTCTGCGGTGGCGGCGGAGTATTCACCACCAGCGTGCGCCGGTTCAGAGGCGGCCCGCTTCCCGGGACGTTCGTCCCGCCGGTTGTGACTGGTCTCGGCGGAGTGTGGGTACCTCGCTCGAGCGGGACATTCCCGCTAGGCGGATTCACCGGGGTTGGTGGCGTATGAGCGGCCCTGTCCTGGGTGTTGGCAGGGGACGAAGGTGGCGGTGGATTATGAACGCTTCCCTGTCCCGTATTGGCCTGCGACGTTCCTCCCGGGGCGTTCACGGGTGTAACCGGGCCTCTCTCCCGAAACGTTGGGCGGAAGCGCTCTGCCGGCGGATGCGTGGCCGGCGCCCCGGCAGCGACCGCACGGGCATCGGGAGAAACCTCCGGATGAGGAAGGACTCTCGCCCCGGCAATGTCGTCCGGATTCACGCGTACGACCTGTCGGGCCACCGGCTGCGACGATCGGAAAACTTCATTTGAAACCGCCGTCGGCGCTGACCGCTGGTAGGCGTAGTGAATGTCGTTCACATTGCGCACGTTAATGTAGTTGTTGACGTAGGTGACGTTTCTCACTGACACGTTGGCTACGTTTACCTGCCGCAAATAAACGTCACTGTGGTGGTACCAGGGGAAATAGGGATCCCGGGGACCAAGCGGAAACCAGACCTGCACGCCGGCTCCGAATCCTCCTCCACCAACGAATGCGACCAGCGCAGGGGCATATACGGGTACAACGGCGACCGGCCCAGGAATCCATCCCCAGCGAGGACCGATTGCGACCCAGCGCCCATAGTGGAAGGGCGCAAACGCCCAAGGTTCTGCTCCCACCCACGTCCACCCCCACGGTTCAACCCAGGCCCAGTGACCATTACGGTAAGGAACCCAACCCACGGCAACACTGGTCGGAAACCAGACTTGTCCGTAGTCCGGATCAGTCTGCCACGCACCGTAGTGATCGAGATCCTCATAACCGGGAATATACGGACCAACGTACTCACGAGACTGGGAGCTGAGAAAACTCTGGTCGCGATCCGCGGCCCATTGATCGAAGTCGTCGCTGCCGGCTAAGGCAATGAACTCGAGCTGGACCTGGTCGCTTCCGCTCATCTTCACGGCCTGCCCGGCATGTACGGTCTGGGAAAACCCGGAGCCGTTGACTTCCACGTCCCCGCTGTTCACCGTGAGCACGGTGGTGTTGTTGTCGTCCGGATAACTCTCCACACGATAACTGCCAGCGCGCAGCAATGTCAGAGCGGCGCTGGGAGTATCGATCTCCACCGAGTTGCCTTCACGAATCTCATAGGCCCGCACGCGCAGCGTGCCTTGGGACAGCCCGAGCTGTATCAGTTGATCGCTCAAGTTGCTGGTGGTGAGGTCGGTGTTTCCGGAAAGCCGGACCGCCATATTGCCGGTCTCGAGCTCAGCGCGGCCATCCTGATCGGTGTAAATCCGGTCGCCAGTGGTCAGCGGATAGTTCAGTGTCGCCTGGTTCCATTGATCTTCGCCGGAAGCCTGAAAAGACACTGCACCGTTCAGATAGCTCACCCTGGCAACACGATTGGGGGGATCGGTATCCTGCCCGAAAGCCCGTGAGGCCAGAGTTGCACAAGCCAGAAATGCTGGCAACGCAAACTTAAGGATTTGAGAGATTTTCACTTGGCACTCTCCTTGGGACACTTATCTGGTGTCCGCACGAAGTCCCTATTTCCTAAAAAACACCGGGGGCTGCTCTTAGTTTTGATTCCGAAAAGCGCCGAAAGGAAACAAGATGAAACTTTGCATTTCATCACAAAGGATGCTGATTCCGCTCAGGGTCGCAAAGAGGCGCTCATTGCCTACACCGCAAGGGCAATTCTAAAGGTCGGAAACCGACGCGCTACCGTTCAGCAGGCCGGCTTCTGCTGCGACCTGTTGCAGCTTGGCTCGAGTTTCTTTCTTCATCGGCACCATGGGCAGTCGGTAAACTTCTTCGACCCGGCCCATCATGGCGAGCACAGCTTTGACGGGCATGGGACTCGACTCGATGAAGTTGGCCTGCATCAGGCGTACGTACTTGCGCTGGATGGCCTGGGCTCTTTTCCAGTCGTTGCCCAGAGCCGCGCAGGTCATTTCCGCCATCTCGCGTGGAATCTCGTTCGATGCTACGGAGACGATCCCCACGCCGCCGAGAGAAATCACGGGCAGGGTTGCAGCATCGTCACCGGAGAACACAAGAAATCCTTCTGGAACGTGACTGAAGATCTCGGCGATCTGAGCGATGTTGCCGCTAGCTTCCTTCACGGCAATGATGTTGGGAATCTTTGCTAGCCGGCCGAGTGTCGCGGGTTCAATGTTCACCCCTGTGCGTCCCTGGACGCTGTAGAGCACCAGGGGTTTCTCTACCGCCTCGGCGATGGTCTTGAAGTGCTGGTACTGGCCTTCCTGTGTCGGCTTGTTGTAGTAAGGCGACGCGGTGAGGATGGCATCGACGCCCTTGCGACGCGCCAGCTCTTTGGCCTTCTCCACCGCGTCGGCCGTGGAGTTGGACGTCGCGCCGGCAACAATAGGCACGCGGCCCGCCCCGACCTCGATCGTGAGATCGATCACGCGCAGCCATTCGGTTTTGCTGAGAACCGGCGTCTCGCCGGTGGTCCCGCAGGGAACCAGAAAGTGAATCCCTGACTCGATCTGCCATTCGACCAGGCGTCGCAGCCGGTCTTCGTCAATGCTTTGGTCTTGCTTGAAGGGAGTAATCAACGCGGTGCCGCAGCCGGATAATTTCATGGTCGCACTCTAGGATAACAAAGGTCGGTTTCGAAGTAACGGCCTGCGTCAAGAGGGCTTTTTCATCCGCAAGACAGCTTGTAAGCAGCAAAGAATGAACCACTTCCGGATTTACCTCCAGTCGACAAGCGGTTGATCGCGCGTTTGAGCCCCGTCGATTGTCAACGTTTTCGATCCGCGCAGGAGCGAAGTTCGAGGTCAAGTAGCCGACTCCGCAGTTGGCTTGCGTTCTACCAAGAACGCAACTAATCTGACGGCCATGAATCTGCTGGTCGTTACGTGGCCCTACGCCGTCGTGTATTGGTTCGCCTTCATCTGGGCTTACTTTCCCGAATTCATTCTCAATCGGCGCTCACCCACGCTCCGGACCACGCAAGATGCCGGATCGTTTCGACTCGTGATCGGGCTCCCGGGAATTGCCATGGTCATCGGCTACGTAATTGCGTTTGTGGGCCGCTTTGGCACACTGCGCCATCCGCGCTTGTGGTTTTGGATCGGCCTAGGAGGGATGATTGCCGGAAGCTTGCTGCGTCGCCACTGCTTCCGGATGTTGGGCAAGTCGTTCACGGCGGTAGTTGTGGTGGTGCCGGACCAGGCCGTTGTGGAGCGAGGTGCGTACCGCTGGGTGCGGCATCCTTCTTACACGGCCGGGTCGTTGATGCTGGGCGGCCAGATACTTGCTCTGGGAAACTGGGGAGCCGTGGCCCTCGTCTTGTGCGCGGTAGCCGTGGCCTACAGCTACCGCATTCGGGTGGAGGAGCGGGCCCTCATCGAAACCCTTGGCGAACCCTATCGCGCCTATATGCAGCGCACCAAACGCTTTGTTCCAATGATCGTGTGAGGTTATCCTCACGCGCGAAACGGCGAGCGCGGGCGCTTTGCCTCGGCGTTGGGGGAACCCTTCGATCACCCTTAGCTCCAGAGGACTAAGTTTTTCCCCGCAATTTTGCCCCGGTTTTTAGCTATAATGATTCCGCTCTGGTGTACTCTCGACCTTGGTAGAGCAGTGGCTTAAGGCAAGCTCTATGAAGGGCGGAACACCTATTACATGAAGCTTCTCTTGCGTGTCTTCACGCCTGGCAAGAACCGCCGGTTGAATGAGCTGGCCGGATTCCTGATGTTCGTCTCTGCGGCCCTCCTCTTCCTGGCCCTGGCCAGCTATTCGCCGCTCGACCCCTCGTTTAACACCGCCGGCTCGCTTACCGCACACTCGGCGCGAAACTGGATCGGTCTGTTTGGCTCTGTCTTCAGCGACATCCTGCTGCAAAGCCTCGGTATCTGTGTCTTCCTGGTTCCAATCATGATGGGATTGCTGGCTGCGCGCTGGTTCCGCTCGCGAGAAGTGCCTTCCCCCGGCGCTAAAGCCATAGGCGCGGCTATCCTGCTAATCTTTTCCCCGGCCATGCTGGCCCTGCTTCCCTGGTCCCTGCATTGGAAACATGCGGTTCCCGTGGAGGGCCTCACCGGCCGGCTTGTAGGCGATCAGCTGCTGCGTTACTTCAATCTTGTCGGCGCCTACATTGTGTGCGCGGCGGTGATTGCCGTGGCCGTGTACCTCTCTACCGCGTTTTCCTTCGCCTCAGCGCGTATCTGGGCCACAACGCGATTCGCTTTCGCGCTGGCCTTGTGGCAGCGCTTCCAGGATTGGCGTGCGGCCCGTGCCGACAAGAAGGCGCAGAAGAGGCTCGAGCAGGAGAAAGACAAGCGACGCCGACAGCAGCCGGCTGTCCGAGGTGAGTCGTCGCGCATACCGACCGAGACCGTCACCGCTTTCTCCTCAAAATCGAAGAGCGGAATCGAGCGGATGTTCGAGGACGAGGTTTCGTCCGACCGAGGGATACCCTCCGCACCCGAGACAGCGGGCGATGGGCATGCCGCAGACGCTGAACCTGCGATCGGCGAACGCGCTGACCTCGGCCGCAAGACCAAAACAGTCATGCCCAAGATCGCCTCCGGCGGCTACAAGCTGCCGCCCACGTCTCTGCTGCATCGAGCGGAAGGCCCACAGGCCGTCAATGGCGAGGAGCTGAAAGTGCTGGCCGAGGTGCTGACGGACAAGTGCTCGGAGTTTGATGTGCTTGGCGCAGTAACCCAGATCAACCCCGGGCCGGTCGTCACCACCTTCGAGTTCAAGCCCGAAGCGGGCGTGAAATACAGCCGCATCACCAGCCTGTCGGACGATCTGTGCCTGGCGTTGCGCGCCGAGAGCATTCTTATCGAGCGCATGCCCGGCAAATCGACGGTCGGAATCCAGGTTCCCAACCACGAGCGCGAAACCATCTGGCTTCGTGAAGTCGTGGAGGCCCAGGAGTTCACCGCCGTCAAGTCCAAAATGACGCTGGCCATGGGTAAGGACATCAATGGCCGCATCATCACCGCCGATCTCGGCGCCATGCCGCATCTGTTGATCGCGGGTTCCACTGGCTCGGGTAAGAGTGTGGCCATCAACGCCATGATCATGTCCATCCTGTACAAGGCCACACCGGAACAGGTACGCCTGATTCTGGTGGATCCCAAGCGGCTGGAGCTGGGTGTGTATGAAGGTGTACCTCATCTTTACGTCCCGATCATCACTGAGCCCAAGCTCGCGGCCAACGCACTGCGGAATGCGGTGCGCGAGATGGAACGCCGCCTGAAGGCGCTGGCGGAAAAGGGCGTGCGCAACATCGAGCAGTACAACAAGCTGTTCGAGCGCGAAACGCCGAGTTTGTTCGAGCGCGAAGACGGCGAACACCGGGCCCTGCCCTACATCGTGATCATCATCGACGAACTGGCTGACCTGATGATGTTGGACCAGTCGAACGTAGAAGAATCCATCACGCGTCTGGCGCAGATGGCGCGCGCCGTGGGCATTCACCTGGTGCTGGCCACGCAAAGGCCGTCGGTGGATGTGATCACGGGACTCATCAAAGCCAACTTCCCGTCCCGCATCTCTTTCCGCGTCGCCACCAAGATCGATTCGCGCACCATTCTCGATTGCAATGGGGCCGAGTCGCTGCTGGGCAAAGGCGACATGCTCTACCTGCCCTCGGGTTCAGCCCGCGTGCATCGCCTGCACGCACCTTTCACCACGGAAAAAGAGATCCACGCGGTGGTGGAATTTTGGCGCGCCCAGGCACAGGCGCAGTACGCACAGCATTTCCTGGAAGCTCCAAAAGACGAGAAGGCTTCGCTTGCCGGCGGAGCCGAGGACGACGGCGGGAACGACGAACACGACGAGCTTTACCACGATGCCGTACGCCTGGTGATCGAGTTCGGGAAAGCCTCGACTTCCCTGCTGCAACGGCGGCTGCGGATCGGCTACGGCCGCGCCGCCCATCTGATCGACCTGATGGAGCAAGACGGCATCGTGGGAGCTGCCGACGGCCCCAAGCCGCGGGAAGTTCTCAAGCGTCCCGGCTGGCTGAACGAAGTCGAAGAAGCCCTGCGCTGAAGTTCCCTAACCCCCGGTTTCACCGGTTTTTACCGGGTATTTCTACCGCATTCCCGGAGCAAGACCCAAGGCACATGTCCACACGTCCGCCCGCTCCCTGTTCCAACGTAACGACACTCCACCCTGTCATGGTGCAACAATACTTGGCACTGCCGGTTCATTGTAAGCAGTAGAAGTGAGGAGTTAAGGAGTATGGCTATGGCGGTTGAATATAAAGAGCGTCGCAGACACCCGCGTTACCCCTGCGACACCGGCGTTCGCATTCACCTGGAAAAGGGCGGCGGGGGCTTCTGGGGAACGCTTTCTGACATTTCCTACGGTGGCTGCTATATCTACACCTTCTCACCATTGCCCTTGGGCCAGACCGTGCTGCTCGTGATCAAATGCGGCGAAAAAGAGATTCACGTGGCTAGCAGAGTCGTGAGTTCTCACCCGGGCGTGGGTATGGGCGTTGCCTTCCAGGGATTTGCTCAAAATGAAGGCGAAGCGTTGCTTAAAGCCTATCTTGGTCAGTTGGCCAGCCAACCGAAGGACAAGCAGGCACTCAGCGTTTTTCACTGAGCAGCAGCGGTCTTGATGGAGCGCAAAGCCAGTGTGCCGAGTACTGCCACGGCGGCTACAATCGCAATCCACAACACCGCAGGATGCCGGTCTGACCACGGACGTTGATCCGTATAGGCCGCATTCTGGACCTCGGCGCCCAATTTCGCAGGAGCAGCCTCATTATCCTTTTGAAACAGCTTGGCATAGTCGTACACCGGGCTTTCGATTTTTTCGTCGCCGTAATACAACGTGAGCGGGCCCGCTCCTGGCGTATCCAAATAAACGCGGCGTTCGTGCTGTTCTAGACGAGCCCCGGTGATCTTGAGCGGGGGATCGTCGCCGTTGGAAATGGTGACGACGATGGTCTTCTGTCCGGCGGAGGAGAAGTTGACTTCATGCTGTTCAGAGTCGATCTTGCGCCCCGCCCGTACCATGTGAATGCGGTTGATCTCGCCCGACCCAAGGATGCGGCCTTTGTCATCCTGGATCTCGACGTCGCGGCGGAAGTTCGGCTGCGTGGAGTCAATCTCAAAGACCACGCGCTCAACCGGCACATTCTCGGGCACCTCGAAAGTCAGAAACGAGCTTTTGCCGGGTGGATTCGGCACCCGTCCATAGTCGTCCCGAGCCGCTTTCCCTGATGGCGCCTCAGTATGGTAGTGGCCAGTGACCTCGCGCCACATGGGCTTTTGTTCCTGATGGACTTCTGAGGTAGCTCCGGTCACGTCTTCCGGCTTCACCGGACCATCGATGGTTACGCGCAGATAGCGATAGGTGGCGCGGGGCAAGCGCAGCATGGTGTTGGACCCGAGGTTCTCCTTCGAGAGGTCGTAAAGAATCGTATCGCCCAGGCCAGCCCAACGCTGGCCGTGGAGATCGTCCTGGCCTTCGACCTGAGCATGGGCGACGAAGTCCTTGCTGGTTAATTTGAGAGAGACGTGGTCGTACTCGGCGATCCCCGACATGTCGATCAAAAACTCGGTCTTGCCGCCGACCCTTGCCTGCTGCAGCACCCTCACATCCTGATGGTCTTGCTCCAGTCTGCCGCGCTCGATCACCAGAGTGTAAGGGGTCTCCGTGTGATCGGCAAAGATGCGTAGATCGCCCAAGTCGGGACGCGCGTGTGTCCAGATCGTCTCATCCACCACCAAGTAATGCTGGCCTCGGCCGGGAGGCTCCACGGGCCGCTGATACTTGAAATAGGAGATCGAGGGACTGGCCCAAAGAACCAGCGCCAGTAATCCCAAGCAGGTTTTCATGCGGATGTCCTTTTTGCCGTGCTTTCTGAAGATCGTGGAGAGAGCTTCAGCCAGTCGCGATGGTAGATGTAAGAGACCACCATCAGCATCACGCCGAGGCCAATAAAGCTGAGGATCCGGTACACCTTCTCGAGGGCCCAAGCGTCGTACGTGAAAACTTTGATGATGGTCAGCGCCATAAGCACCAGGGCCTGCCAGCGCACAAACGCATCGCGCTTCCACAAGCCGAAGCCCATCATCGCCGCGCCGTAGATCAGCCAAATCGCGGAGTAGCTGAAATTCCAAGCCAGATCGATCTGCCGGTAGTGCGCATAATAGTCGGGCAGGCCGTACCCGGCGGTAATCTGCCGGCTGAAATAGTCGTGGGCTTCCAGGGTCAACGCGATCAAAGCGAGCAGATTCAGGGCCAGACCAGCAATCTTGACGAAGGGCATCTCGCGATCCGACGCAAACCTCTCTCCCGCCGCCACAATTGCAGCCATGATGGCAATGGCCACCAGGTAGGTCGCGAAACGAGCGTTGAAAACGAGAGTCGGCTGGATGTGATCGCTATCGAAGACCAGCAAGCGGACCACTCCCAGCGCCAGAGTGGCGCCGGCGAAGTAGCGCAGAAAGTCGGCCCGCGTGCGGACCGCAATCAACAACAGAACGGCCGATTCCACCAACCAGCCGATGGTGATCCAGTGCGCGTCCAGCTTGAGGGGAATGGCAATGGTGATGAAGGCGATGGCAATGGCAACATGGACCAGATTGACTACCTGGACGGTATTCTTATCTGATCCCCTGCGCTGGGCCAAGACGCTGCTCAAGACGAGATAGACGGCCGCCAACCCCAGCGCGTACCAGGTTAGCGTTGCTTTCTCGTGCTCGTACATCGCGAACAGCGCTAGAAAAAGCCCCGCGGCATTCACCAGAGGAAGCAGCATGAGGGTGATCGAAAGCCCTTCTCGCGAGCGTGATCGCTCGAGCGGGGTCACTAGGGGAATCGCGGCAAAGATCGCGGCGAACAGCGCTACAAAGAAGACTGTCAAACCCCGTTGATCGACCGTGTAGTAACGGTCGTACCAGCCAGCGTATAGGATCACGGTGCCCAGAGCGCTGCCCCACATCAGGCGCCGCCAAGGCTTGAATGCGGATGTTGCTAACATCCCAAGATTCAGCAACGCGACATAGGAAAACAGGACCACCTCATGGTTTTCGCCTGTGGAAACCAGCACCGGAGTACTGAAGCCTCCGACCAGCGCATACGCCGCAAGAATCTCTCCATCTTCGGTCACTGCCAGCACCATGGTGGCAGCGGTTACGACAACCATGGCGAAGAAGGCTGGGCCCGATGCAATCAGATGGTAGACCTCAAAGGCCCCCCAGAGTGAAATGTAGAGTGTCCCGATTCCTACCGCTTTCAGTGAGTACGAGAAAGCTTTCAAGTCTTTCTTGCGGAATCGCTCACTCCACAGGACAATCGCAATTCCGGCGAAGAGGCCGACGGCTACTCGGCCGCCAGGTCCGATCCAGCCGCTGTCGAACGCATACTTGATGAAATAAGCCACACCAGCCAGGATGGCCATGATCCCGATGCGGTTGAGCCAGACCTTGCCGATCTTGCCTTCCAAGTCTGTGGTGTCCCGCTCCGGGAGCGACCGAAAGGTAGGGAGCGGCGGGCTGCCCGCTGGCGCGGTGATTCCCTGAGCCGGCGATGGCGGCGGTGGGGCCGCTTTTAGTGGTGCCGCTGAAGGCGCGGGGGCGCCTGCAGTCTCGATTCCTGCTCGTCGTTCCAGCTCGTAGACGCGGGCAGTCAGCACCGCGACCTGAGTTCTCAGGGCGCGCAAGTCCTCATCTTGGGGATTGGTCATGCGGGTAAAGTATCGTATCTACGACGCGGCAGCAAAGGATTTTATGCCATCAAGATAGGGTTATTATCACTTGATCAGCACGGTCCTATGCCTTCGTGTTTCAGACGACGCCTCAGTTCCACTTCAGGTTCTTGAGCTGGTCCAGGTTCACGTTCCCGCCGCTCAGCACGCAGACAACTTTCGAACCCGCGGGGGCTTTGATCAACCCATTGAGCAGGGCAGCCACCGAGGCAGCGGCCGCGCCTTCGACCACCAGTTTCGAGTGGGACATGATCCAGATCATGGCGTCGAAGATTTCACGATCAGGCAGAGTCACAATGTCATCGACGAATCGCTGCACGATCGAAAACGTGTTTTCACCCACGCGCTTCACGCGCAGGCCATCGATGATGGTCTCGATGTGGTCCAGGGTTACCAGACGTCCCGCCTCAACGCTCTTTTTCATCGCCGGTCCGTCTGAGGACTCCACACCGATGATCTTGATCTTCGGATTATTCGCCTTAAGCGCCATCGAAACACCAGAGATCAAGCCGCCGCCGCCGATGGGGACCACGGCCACGTCCACTTGGGGAAAATCTTTGTAGATCTCTAGACCTAGGGTGCCCTGGCCGGTAATCAACTGAATGTCGTCAAAAGGATGGATGTAGGTGAGCCCGCGCTCCTGGCAAAGCTGCTTGGACCGTTCGTTGGCTTCGTCCCAGATGGTCCCGTACTGCACGACCTCGGCGCCGTAGGCCCGCGTGGCATCGACTTTGGAGGGCGTGGCATTGTTGGCCATCACCACCACGGCCTTCATCTTATAAACGGAAGCAGCGATGGCCACACCCTGTGCGTGATTGCCAGCCGAGGAGCAGATCACTCCTCTTTGCCGCTGCTCCGGGGTGAGATGACGAAACTTGTTTAGCGGCCCGCGGACTTTGTACGATCCCCCCTTCTGGAAGATCTCGGCTTTCAGGCGAACGTCGAAGCCCGTGCGCTCGCTCAGCAGGCGGGAGGTCACGAGAGGCGTGTGATACGCGTGGGCGGAAACATACCGTGCGGCCTCCTGAAAATCAGAGAGAGAGACTTCCGGACGGGTTCCGACTTCTGCGGGCATGGTCTTTTTCCCCCCTCATGCGCAAGCTGGCAGCAAAGAGAGTTTAACAGAGCCCTGCGAACGAGGTCACGTCAGCGAATGCGTTCGGTTGCCTCGTTTCCCTCACTGTTACCGCGCTCCTAGTACGCCTTCGCGATCACGACGCGCCGGTCCACAGTCTCCCCCGTCAAGATGCACTTGCCCGCGCCGTCGTACTCATCCACGGAGGGGATGTTCCTCACACTGGCCTTGAATTGTTTGATCTTGGCATCGTTCTGCGGACCGTCTTTGAGGTGCACCATGACAAACTTTCCGCCACCCTTCTCGGCGGTCACGTCGTTGAGGATCGACTTGACCTCGTCGAGAGAATTGGCCAGCACGGTGTTGTCCTTCAGCCGCTGCTTGGCCCGAGCGTAGAGGTCCTTCTGTATCGTCTCCAGCAACGCCGCGTACTTTCCCACCACTTCCGCCTGGGGAACCGTTTCCTTGGTTCCCGTGTCGCGGCGCTTCATCACAATGTTGTTGCTGGCCACGTCACGCGGGCCCAACTCAAATACAACCGGCACTCCGCGACGCTCCCAGTGAAAGAACTTCGCACCCGGTGTCAGCCCGTCTCGCGTGTCGATGTGCGCTCCAAGATCTTTGGCCAGCTTGGCGGCCCGCTCCATCACCTGGGCGCGTTCCTCGTCCTTGCGGAAGATCGGCACCAGGACGCCCTTTTGCGGCGCGACCTTCGGCGGCAGCACCAGCCCTCGATCGTCGGAGTGCGTCATGATCAGCCCGCCGATCAGCCGCGTGCTCACGCCCCAGCTGGTTTGCCAGACATAATCCAGCTTGCCTTCCTTGCTCTGGAATTGGACGTCGAAGGCCTTGCCGAAATTCTGCCCCAGGTCATGGGTCGTGCCCGCTTGCAGCGCCAGGCCGTTCTGCATCATGGCTTCGATCGAGTACGACCGGAGAGCACCAGCAAACTTCTCCGCCTGCGTTTTGGCCCCTTTGATCACCGGCATCGCCATTACGTCTTCCGCCACTTCGGCGTAAACGTCCAGCATGCGTAAGGTCTCCTCAAGCGCTTCGTCGTGTGATGAATGCGCGGTATGCCCCTCCTGCCACAAAAACTCCGTCGTCCGCAGGAACATTCGCGTACGCAGCTCCCAACGCACGACATTCGCCCATTGATTGAGCAGCACGGGCAGGTCGCGATAGCTTTTGATCCACTTGGCGAAAAAATGCCCGATGATGGTTTCCGAGGTCGGACGAATGACGTAGGGTTCCTCCAACACTTTTCCGCCGGCCATCGTGACAATCGCCAACTCGGGCGCGAAACCTTCCACATGCTCGGCCTCTTTCTTGAGAAAACTCTGCGGAATGAGCAGCGGAAGATAAATGTTCTGGTGGCCGGTGGCCTTGAAGCGGTCGTCGAGCTCACGCTCTAGCACCTCCCAGACAGCGTAGCCGTTCGGCTTGATGACCATGCAGCCTTTGACAATCTCTGCCGGTTCGGCCATGTCGCCCTCTAACACGACGTCCTGATACCACGCAGCAAAGTCTTTCTGGCGAGGCGTAATTGGGGATTCTGCCATGGTTCTCTTTTCTTCCTGGACTTGCCCGGATCACAATCGCACCCCGAACCGGGCTCTGTCACGCGCAATCGGAGAAACGATTATCTTAGCCCGTGATCACCCTGACCTGGAAACGTCCATGGGTGCACAGGCATAGCAAACTGATTTCCAGATTGGAAGACCGTCTGGAGCAGCAGCAAGCGATGGCGAGAAGATACCCTTCGGCAAAGACTGCGGCCAAGGTTACGGCCGCGGGTTATGTGGGCAATAACCGTTGTTAGAAGCGGGTCGCGGAACGGCGTCGATCCCGGATTTGCAGCCGGTAATAGATGTACTCCATAAAACCGCCCGCCGCCTTATAAAAACCAACCAAGAGAAAAATGAGCAGGATCACTTTGGCAACTAGAATCAGATCGTGCATTCTCGCCTCCTTAATCTAAAAAACCGGACGCTGGTTTCAGAGCCGAAAGCGCGTCCGGCATTCTAGGTCACCTTCTTTTGTCCTAGGAACTTGGACAGTGCACTAAGCCCCGCAATTCGGCTTTCGTGCAGTGTTTTGCCTTGTTAACCGCAGATTATATCCGCCCAACGTCCCGCTGCTGCGGCCAGCACCACCGGAGTCAACAGGGCAGAAGCCACAGGATCGATGCAGTGGTTCTTCCGGCGAAGATCCGTGCCGCCTAGACGCGGACAGCGAGCCCTCTATGTGATTTGACTTAATTACAGCTGGCCACGCCCAGCACGAACCCGCCATTGAGCAAGGTTCCCCTTGTCAGTTTCTCCGATTGAGTCATCGAGAAGAATTTCCTGTCAGGCGTAAGCCAGGCGGGCGCGGCGTCCCGCATAAGCAGCCAGCAGCAGGGCGGCGGTAAGGACGAAATAGAACCCCGGCCGACCGGAACTGGCCACGGTTCCCATGAAATCGATATAGGGAACGTGGTTTCCCGGGCCCACATACCACCAAACCGTATACAAGGCTTCGAATACCTTGCTGGTTCCACTGAACACGCCCAGAGCCAGCGCAAACGTAGGAATGAACAAGGCGCCGGCCAGCCAGGTGGCTAGGCCATGAAGGTCGGAGGCGATCACCAGCCGCAGAGCCACACCACTGCCAGCGGCCAGCGCCACGATCACACCTGACAGCCACAGCGCCGGAAGCTGGCGGTGGAGTGGACTCGGTGAGGAAAAAACCAGTGCGGAAGTTGCGTAGTAACCTTCGCGCACACCCATCTTTGACCACAACAGCAACGGCCAGATCCACACCGCGGCAAGAAGACCGCGCGAGACGTCCAAAGGAGTCGCCAGGCTGGCGACCCACAGCACAAGAGCGACCAGGTACCACCATCGCGAAGTGCCGGCGAGCATGAGCCGCAGTTCGGCCCGGATCAACTCACTGAAGTTACCCCTACCGGTGCTTGCAGGCGAAGTAAGGTGAACCACCGTCCGCGGACCGGCCGCCCTGACCACGCCAGCTTCATCGGGAGGAGCGGCCTTGAGCTTGGTTTTCCTTAATCTCGCGGATTCTTTGGCGGGATCGAAGCGATCAAATAACCGAGCCGCCAGCCAGGCCAGAATGACCGCAACTCCCAACCACAGCAGCCGCTCGCCGATCATGGTGGCATTCCAATGCAGTCCCTGCCACTCAAATTGCCGGGTAGCCACTTTGTCAGGTCCGATCTGCAGCGTGAAGGAATTGACATAACTCGGGTCGACTTTACGCAGGGTATCGCCCATGCTTTGCATGTAGAGGCTGAGCCCGGCGAAATCGAACGCCGGAATGGTGAAGGCTGTTACCAGAAGCCCATTCCAGAAGAAGAAGTAGAGCACATTGCCCAGGCCTCCGCGTAACCCGGGAATGGTTTCCGATAACACTGCCAGGGCCGCCACCACGGCCATCGCCGGCAAAGCAACCAAAACAAACGGCGAAAGCAACTGCCACAGATCAATCGCACCATGGCCACGCGCCAGTTGCAACACCGCAGCACCTAGGGCCAGGATAAGAACCATAGACGCGAGCACGGCGAAGTTGCTGAGGGTCTTGCCCGCAGCATAGGCAGAATTGGTGATCGGGGTTGCGGCAAGGATCTGCCCGACGCGGGTCTGCTGGTCGTGCTGGATGGTGTTTCTGACGATGTAAAAGCCGACGATAGACAGGAACGTCGTAGCCACCATCGCCAGAAAGGCCCCGAACCAGGCGGAGTTGGGGGCGCCATAGTAATGGCCCAGGGTCAAAACGATCTGGCCGCGGTAAACGCCGGAAGCCAGTAGACCGGCAAATCCCAAAGTCAACAGGAAGCTGTAGCGGCGCACGCGTTCCAGGAAATCGGCGCGGGCCAGATGGTAGATGACGCGCGCGGCCTTCACGATGCCGCTGTTCCCGTCTGGTGGTTGGATAAACAATAGAGGTAGGCGTCCTCCAGGCTGGCCGGCAATGGCGCGGCTCCGGGCGGCATTGAGAACGAAACTACCCGCGCGTGCACGCCGTCACTGCGGTGCAGCGTATTGCTGATAAGGTAGCGCTCTCTCGCAGCGTTTAGCTCCATGCTGGGCAGGATCCACTCCCATACCTTGCCCTCGACTTTCCGCAGAAGCTCTTCCGGGTTGGCATGGATCACCAGAGTGCCCTTGGCGATCAAGGCGATGCTGGTGGCTGTGGCCTCGACGTCGGACACGATGTGCGTGGACAGGACCACGATGCGTTCGCCGGAAAGTTCAGAAAGGAGATTGCGGAATCGCACTCGTTCCTCAGGATCGAGCCCGGCGGTAGGTTCGTCCACGATCAACAACTGCGGATCGTTGAGCAGCGCCTGGGCGATACCCACGCGTTGACGCATGCCGCCGGAAAAACCGCCCAGCGGCCGCTTTCGCGCATCCGTAAGGTTCACCAGGTCCAGCAGTTCATCAATGCGTCTGCGCGCCGCCGGCTGAGAGATGCCCTTGACTGCGGCCAGATAGTTCAAGAACTCCACGGGGTTCAGATTCGGGTAGACGCCGAAATCCTGGGGCAGATATCCCAGCACTTGGCGGAGGGCGTCGGGCCGGTTGGCAATCTCATCGCCGTTCCACTTCACCGATCCTGAGGTCGGGCGAGTTACCGTTGCCAGAATGTTCATCAGCGTGCTTTTCCCAGCGCCGTTGGGTCCCAGCAGGCCGAGCACGCCTGGTCGTAGTTGCAGGCTGAAGTCGTTCAGCGCGACCACACCGCCCCGGTACGTCTTGTTCAGATGAGCAATTTCAACCTGCAAGCCTTGGGCCTCCGTCCGGGCGAACGTCAATTGAATATCGCTGATGGCTTGACGCAACTGTCAATGTACGAAGTCGAGGTTCACGTGTCCCTCGGGAGCAGTCTATCAAGATTCCTGCTGATAACAGCGGTGACCCTCAAAACCGGAGGGCTATAGAATTTTTTCGTCAACAATGACAGGCTGCTGACTCGCGCCCGGTGGATCTGACGGACGTACCGGTCAAGAGTTCCCAGGTGCGAAGAATCGCGCCGACAAGACGCGTTAACAGCAGGCACCTCCATGACCAATTAGTCTTCACTTCACCTTCTCGATATTTCCTGGCTTGCATGATTTGTCGAAGAAGGCGGGCGTAGAATCTGGTGGACCATGCGTGAATCTCTCTATGCGCTCCTCGAATGGAGCCGTGCCCGGGAACCCTGGCAGGGGCTGCCACGTTGGGTGATTGCAGCCTGGATCGCTTTCTATCTCTTGTTTCTGGCTTACGCCTTCCGCATGCGCGGCGCATTCCTCTTCATCGACTCCGCTAATCTGGTGGTGCACGAGGGAGGACACCTGCTCTTCGGATGGTTTGGCCGGGCCCTCGGCCTTTGGGGAGGAACCATTCTGCAGTGGCTCGTTCCCCTGCTCCTTGCCGGATATTTCTTCCGCCGCCGCCAGCCGGCTGCCTTCACCTTCTGCTTGTTCTTCTTCTTCGAGAACTGGCTTTACACCAGCACTTACATGGCCGACGCCCGAGCCATGGCCCTGCCACTGGTCACCACTGGCGATCCCGATTTCGTCGAGCACGACTGGAACAC
>DATDGP010000097.1:0-3589 GCA_036522035.1 Terriglobales bacterium | reverse complement strand
GGACAGGATCTGGGATGACGATGCACGCCGGGCTCGTTCCTGACGCCGAATTCGCTGGCCCCATGCGTCGCCCCGGGCCCTGACTGGGAGGAACATGAAATCAGGCTGTAACCCAGGGAGAGTTGCCGGCTTCCTCTACCTGCTCCTCGGCTGCGCGGTGGTTCGCCTCAAGTACATCCCCGGCGCTTTGCTCGCCGGCCGCGACGACGCCGACACGTCTAAGAACATCGCGGCCCGCGAACTGCTCTTCCGTTTCGGCATCGTCAGCGATCTCATCACGGCAACTGCCGCGATTTTTGTCACGCTGGCCCTTTACCGGCTGTTCCGCGGAGTCAGCCGGAGCCAGGCCGTGCTCCTGGTTATCCTCGGCGGGCTAATGCCGGCGTCGGTCTACTTTGGCAACGCGCTAAACGACGTTGCGGCTTTAATGTTTGCGCGCCCGGCTGACTTCGTGTTCGCATTCGAGAAGCCTCAGCGCGACGCCTTTGTGATGCTTTTCCTCCGTCTACATGACTACGGGGTCTTTGCCAATGAGATTTTCTGGGGCCTGTGGCTGTTCCCGTTCGGCCTGCTGGTTTGGCGCTCGGGATTCATCCCTCGCATTCTGGGCCTCTTCCTCTTCGTAGCCTGCTTCGGCTACCTGGCTTTCAGCTTCACGGGTTTATTGATGCCGCAGTACCTGAATACGGTCGCCCGCGTCGCCAACATCGCAATCCTCGGAGAAGCGCCGATCATACTGTGGCTCGCGATCATGGGAGCCAGGCCGGGGCTGCTGGGTGCGGCCGCCTCGTCAGCCACGTCTCGTTAGATGGCATGCGGGTTCCGCGGACCACCCACGCGCCGCTGACCTTGCCGGGGATGCTCCCCGCTGCGGAGCACTGTGACCAATCCAGGTTTGGCGAAGTGGATGGGAGTCAACCCACGTGGTCCTCATAGACAGTGAGGTGCCTTTGCCGCTCGGCCACGACTCCGCAAAAGTTGGTACGGGCGGAGGGAATCGAACCCCCATTTCTGCGTTCGTAGCGCAGTGTCCTGATCCGTTGAACGACGCCCGCGTGAAAAACTGGTAGCGCTGAGGAGAGTTGAACTCCTGTCTGCTGATTGAAAGTCAGCTATCCTGTCCCGCTGGACGGCAGCGCCCCGCAGCCCGCAAGACAGGGGCCTGGGGCTTAGTCGTGTGCTGGGCATGCTCAGCAGTTTGGAGGTGAAAGTCCTCTGCCCAACCTGATGGAGGTGAAGGGCTAGCGAGAACGCAAGGGCTGCCGCTGCGAGGCGGGGTCTGAAAGAAGCGTATAGCAAAAGTGCGAGTCGATGGACAAGAACCGGATACAAGGCGTTAGCGTCGGACGAGCGGCCGACTTACCGCGAAGTCCATATCCATCAAAGATGCGAAGCGTAGATCCGGCGGCTGTGCACGGAAGACGGTTGAGCTTACCCCAGGAGATCTGCTCCGTGTCGCTTCAGCGACTGAGACGGCCGAGAGGCGGTCTGACCGCGGTGCAGAAGTCAGCAGAGGGCATATTAAGCCATGTCGTCGGCAAGGCTAGTGAGGCACTCCGAAGCCGAAAGGCGGAGTCAACAGATAGGCCGAGCCGGAAACGATGGTCGAAGGCCCGAACGAGAAGAGAAGCGAGTAGGACATGAGTCTCAGGAGCGACAGGCAGCAGAACATTCAGACCGAACTGAACTTTTCTTCGACGCCGGCGGGTGAAGCCTGCGAAGCGGGAAGGGAAGGGAAGAGACTGAATCTCCCCGGACGGCACATGATACCCAAAGCCCGGCCAGCACGAATCGATTAATGGAGGAAGTATGTGAGCGGGAAAACCTGAAGGCAGCATTGCGGCGGGTGAGGGCCAACGCCGGTAGTCCGGGCGTCGACGGGATGACCGTCGTCGGAATCAAGGATTACCTGAAACAGCACTGGCCAGCCATCCGGGAACAACTGTTGAGCGGAACTTACGAGCCGAAACCGGTGAGGCGGGTGGAAATCCCCAAACCGGACGGAGGGGTGCGCAAGTTGGGCATCCCGACGGTGCTGGATCGCTTCATCCAGCAGGCGGTGATGCAGGTTCTGCAGAGGCAGTGGGACCGGACGTTTTCCGATTACAGCTGTGGGTTCCGACCGGGGCGGTCGGCTCATCAGGCGGTAGCGCAGGCGCAGAAGTACATCGTCGAAGGCTATAGCTGGTGCGTGGATCTCGATCTGGAGAAGTTCTTCGATCGAGTGAACCACGACAAACTGATGGGTCAGATCGCCAGACGAGTTGAGGACAAGCGGCTGTTGAAGCTCATCCGGGCGTTCCTGAATGTCGGGGTGATGGAGAACGGGCTGGTCAGCGCGAGCGTGGAAGGGACTCCGCAGGGAGGACCACTTTCGCCACTGCTCAGCAATCCCGTACTCGACGAACTCGACCGGGAACTGGAGCGCCGGGGTCATCGCTTCGTTCGATACGCGGACGACTGCAATATCTACGTTCGCAGCGAACGGGCGGGACAGCGGGTGATGGAGAGCATTACGCAGTTCATCACACAAAAGCTCAGGCTCAAGGTAAACGAGACGAAGAGTGCGGTGGCGCGACCGCAGGAGCGAAAGTTTCTGGGATTCAGCTTCAGCGCCGGTCCGGACGTCAAGCGCGTCATCGCGCCAAAGTCAGTGGATCGGTTCAAACGGCGAATCCGGGAAGTCACGCGACGGGCAAAGGGTGTCAGCAGGAAAACGACAATAGGGGAACTGGCTCCGTATCTGCGGGGCTGGCGCGGCTATTTCGGTTTCTGCGAAACGCCTGAAGTGCTGATCGGTCTGACCCGCTGGATCCGCTTGCGGCTGCGCGCTGCTCGGTGGCGGCAATGGAAAACACCACCTCGTCGTAGGGCCGCGCTGCTGGAGCTGGGGGTGCGAGAGCGGTTGGCCAATAATACGGCTGGCAGCGGGCTCGGCCCATGGCATCTCGCACGGGCCAAAGCTCTTTCCGTAGGACTCTCCAACGCCTACTTTAAGTCGCTCGGTCTTCCCTCGTTATTCGAGGACTGTTAGCTTAACTTCCCGAACCGCCGTATACGGACCCGTACGTACGGTGGTGTGGCAGGGGTCGGCGGGTGACCGCCGCCCCTATGCCGATCTTGTAAGGGTCGAACACATCCGCCCCCGCCATCGCCACGCCCAATGGATGCAGCGTGTGCAGAATGCGGATCGTACCTTCGTGCTCGGCCAGCACCTCCGGCAGACGCTTGTAGCAGTGCGGCGATTCGTCGACGCCCGCTCCGCGGAGTTCGACTTGTTCGCGCGCAACCCACTCGCGCATCATTTCCGGAGTCACTTTGCCGGCACGTTTTACCTCGCCGGTTTTTCGGTCGATCTTACCTTTAGCGTCCATGCGCCCCATCACGCGGCCCGCGCCATGCACGGTCGAGTACAACGTGTGAGCGGTGTCCTGATGTTCGACACCCTCGATAATCACCGAGATTTCCGCCATGGAGCCGCCGACAAATCCCTTCTGCCCGGGAAATGCCGGCGTGGCGCCTTTGCGCACAACCCACAACTCACGGTCCTGATGCGTCTCACGCCAGGCGAAGTTATGGTGGTTGTGAA
>DATDGP010000096.1:0-21156 GCA_036522035.1 Terriglobales bacterium | reverse complement strand
GGCCTTCAGTCTTTCCGGCGTCGATGGAGCAAGCCCCCCCGCCTCTGAGGGAACCGCCGGCGCAGTCACGTTCGATTCGTCCGGAAACATCTCCGGCGGACTCCTGGACGACAACGACGGCGGCACCGTGAACTCCGTGTCGATTTCTGCTGCTGGCGCCGCCCTCTCCAGCCCCGTGAACGGACGCGGGACCGTCGCCATCACCACCTCGGGAAGCCTCAACGTAACCCGTAACTTCGTTTACTACGTGGTGGACGCCAATCATCTGAAGCTGATTGAGGCAGATGCGTTTCCGATTCTCGCCGGCGACGCCTTCCGGCAATCTACGGCCGCGATCTCCGGCTCGTTTGCCTTCACTATGTCCGGAACCAGCAGCAACGGCGATGGAGCGTTCGCGTCGGGCGCCATCATGAACACTGACGGCGCGGGCAATATTCTCAACACCAGCGTGGTAGACGTCGATGATGGAGGCACGGTCACCGCCCCTGCGGGAGCGTCGTTGACCGGCACGTACGCGGTGACCGGCGGTCGCGGCACAATGACGTTGAATACCACGGTGGAGACGCTGAGTGTAGTCTTCTATCCTTCTACCGCCGGACTCTTGATGCTGGATATCAACCCTACGCTGGTCGCCAGCGGCACAGCCGTACCCCAGTCGGGCGGCCCGTTCTCCAACGCTTCGTTTAGCAATGGTTTTGGGTTGAACCTCAGCGGGGTAACCAACCTCAACACCAACGTTAGCGCCAGTGAAATCGACGCTATCGCCCAGTTCACCGCCAACAACGGAAGTATCACCGGAGCGATGGACTTCAACAATTCCGGGCAATTGCTGACGAGCCTGACTTTGACCGGGAATTACTCCATGAGCGCCAACGGCCGGGCCACGGCAACCTTGAGTCCATCCTCGCTGGGCACCTTCAACGTCATCTTTTATGCGGCCAGCGGAACCCGAGTCCTGTTCATAGAGACAGATCCTAGCCAGGTCTCAGCCGGATTGTTCGCAGCCCAGTAACCGCGGGACCGCGCGGAGCATGCTTGGGCTAGAACGATTCCGGAGCGGTCTTAAACACAAGCAGAAAAAGGCGGAACGCGTTAGCGTTCCGCCTTTTCTCTCTCGAGAGTGCTTAACCTTGTTATCGATCCCGGGGGCCTTGTCGGCCTTCAGCTTCAGAAGCTGAAGTAGAACACAGCGCGGCCATCCCTGCGGCACCACCGGCCTCCATCCCAAGTCCAGTAGTAGCCATTAATGAAGCGCCGTTCGCCGACAAAGTACCGGTGATTGTCGCGATCGAAGTCGCGCCGTACGTATCCCCGGTCATCGCGGTCAAAGTGACGATCCCGGTAGCCGCGATCGTCGTGGTCACGAGGCTGGGCGGAGGCCAAAGCGGTTCCACCCGCCATTAGTGCTGAAGCAATAAGCAACATCCGTAAGCGTTTCATAAGTCCTCCCTGTCTGAGCCAGCCTGCTTGCCGATCTTCGAATCTTCCACCTCCGAAACCGGTCCAGGTTTGAGCTCTTTTCATCTGCCAGTGAAAACCCACGGAGGCAACCTTTGTCGGTTTATTTTTGCAAAGTTGTGTGGATCGACATCAAGACTTCCAAGGTTCCCGTCGAGATTTCCGCGCGACTTTTTGTCCGATGAGCAATCGGATCCTCGTTGCCACGATGACGCTTACAAACTCCCGCAGGGATGAACCGGTTTTTCTCACGCACGTGAAAATGGCCCAGCGTTGCGGGACGCCAGGCCATTTCACTGAGTAAGGGGGGCTGCTTACTCAAACCTCAAGGCTTCAATCGGATCCAGCATCGCGGCCTTGCGCGCCGGATAGAAGCCAAAAAACACGCCGACCGCCATCGAGAACACGACAGCCGCAGCCACCGCAGCCGGCGAGATGAGAATGTTCCAGCCGAACACGCGAGTGATGGTCACCGCCGACGCTACGCCCACGAGAATTCCGGCGATGCCTCCGGCCAGGCTGAGCACCACCGACTCGCTCAAGAATTGCCGCAGAACGTCGGACTCCGTAGCGCCGATGGCGATGCGGACTCCGATTTCACGCGTGCGTTCCGTCACCGAGACCAGCATGATGTTCATAATGCCGATCCCACCCACGATCAAGGAGACTCCGGCGATCGACGCCAGCAACATGGTCATCACCTGCGAGGACTGGTCGGCGAGCTGGGCCACGTCGGCCAGGTTGCGGACAGTGAAATCGTCATCCTGTCCGGGCCGGATCCGATGCCGGTCGCGCAGCAAGGACGTAATCTGGCCTTGCGCGGCGTAGCTTGCCGGCTGCGACGTGGCCGACGCCATGATGTACTGCAGCCAGTCCTGCCCGGTGATCTTCTTTTCGAGCGTGCTGATGGGGACATAGACACCGTCGTCCTGGTCCTGGCCGAGCCCGGATTGTCCTTTGGGCACAAGCACGCCTACGACTTGAAATGGCAGCGTACCGATGCGCACCGTCTGACCCACTGGGTTGGCGGTGCCGAAGAGATTCTGCTGGACCGTCGCGCCCAGTACCACCACGTTGGTGGCGCGGGTAACGTCGTCCTGGGTAAAGTTGCCGCCCTGGGCAAAGTTCCAGTTGCGGATGTCAAAGTATTGGGGCTCTGTGCCGGTCACGCGGGTGTACCAGTTCTGGTTGTCGGCCACCACCTGCGCGCTGGTTCCTGACCCAGGTGCCACCTCGGCGATCGTCGGAATCTCTTGCTGGATGGCCTTCATGTCGTCGGCCACCAGCGTCTGCGTGGCGCCGCCGCCCAGGTGCACTCCACCCTTATTCATGCTGCCCGCGCTTACATAAAGCAAATTCGTGCCCATGGAAGCGATCTGATTCTGCACCTGTTGCTGCGCTCCCTGGCCTACACCTACCGTCGCGATCACCGCGCCCACCCCGATGATGATGCCCAGCATGGTCAACAGTGACCGCATCTTGTTGCGCATCAAAGCTCGAATTGCTATCCGTAAAATCGCTAGTAAGTCCATACCATGCCCCCTTCCTGTCCCCTGAATCTGTTCACTCAATCTCGCTCAATCGTTCTCCACTTCCTCGAGCGCCGGCATATTCTTGAGTACCTCGGCCGCGCGCGGACGCTCAGAAACCGGGTCGTCGCGGCGGATCTTGCCGTCGCGAAACACCACGATGCGCTTGGCGAACTGGGCGACGTCCGGCTCGTGTGTTACCAGCACGATCGTGAGCCCGCCGTCGTTCAGCTCCTGGAAAATCTGCATGATCTCTACCGACGTGCGGCTGTCCAGGTTGCCCGTGGGCTCATCGGCGAGCAGGATCGCCGGGCGGTTCACCAGCGCCCTGGCAATGGCCACGCGCTGTTGCTGGCCTCCGGACAGCTGGGAAGGAAAGTGTCCAGTTCGCTCGCCCAGACCGACCATCGTTAAGACTTCCTGCGCCCGCACCGCGCGCGCCGCCTTTTCCATGCGCGCGTAGAGCGTAGGCAATTCCACGTTTTCAAGAGCCGTGGTCCTTGAGAGCAAGTTGAAGCCCTGAAAAACAAATCCCAACTTGCCGTTGCGCAGCCGAGCGAGGTCTTTCTTCTCCATCCGTGAGACGTCGGCGCCTTCCAGGAGATAACGTCCGCTCGAAGGCTTGTCCAGGCAGCCCAGCATGTTCATGAAAGTGGACTTGCCGCTGCCGCTCGATCCCATGACGGCTACGAACTCGCCGGGCTCGATCTTCAAGTCCACGCCGCGGAGAGCGTGCACCTTGGTCTCGCCAAGATCGTAGTACTTATGCACGTCCTCCACCTGAATCACTGGAGCAGATTTAACAACCGAAACTTCGGCTTCGACCGCTACTTTCTCCTTCACCTCGACTTGTTCGAGCGTTGCCATAAATCTCCTCCCTCTCTGCGGGCCCCTTCGCGGGCTCGCGCTCAGCGGCCTATGCCTCTCAAGCTGCTGGCTCCGCTGCTTCCACCTATTCCGGGCGCCGCCGTCTTGGGGACGGAGGTGGCGGACGATGCCGACGCACCGGTCACAACCTGGTCGCCCTGGCTGAGCGTGCCCTTCATCACCTCGGTGACTTCCGTGGTGGTGTGGTCGGTGATGCCCAGCTTGATCTGGACGGGCACCAGCTGCTTGCTGCCGTCGAGTTTCCAAATCACAGCCGTGACTGCCTGATCTTGACCCTGGCTCTTACGCCCGCGGCCGCTGGCCGCTGTAATCCCGTACTTCTGGTTGAGCGCCGCGCTCTGCTGCGCGGTGAGGTTGGGCGTGTAACGCAATGCGCCGTCGGGAACCTTCAGCACGTTGGTGGCAGTGGCTACAGGGATGTCGACGTACGCCGTCATACCGGGATAGAGCTTCAGGTCCGGGTTATCGAAGTCGACGATGGTGGTGTAGGTCACCACGTTCTGCACCTCAGTCGCGTTGAGCCGGACTACGGAGACTTTTCCGGTGAAGGTCTCAGTCGGAAACGCGTCGACCTTGAAGGTGACTAGCTGCCCAGGCTGAATGGATCCCACGTCGCTCTCGTCGGTGGCGACATAGACCTGCATCTTGGTCAGGTCCTGGGCGATGGTGAACAGCGTCGGCGCCTGCAGCGACGCAGCCACGGTCTGCCCCACGTCCACGCTGCGCGCGATAACTGTGCCGTCGATAGGGGAACGGATGATGGTGTAGCCCAGGTTGGTCTGGGCGACGGTCAGCGCTGCAGCTTTCTGTTGGGCCTCAGCCGCGGCCTGCGTGATCGCTGCCTGAGCAGCGCCGACTGCCGCGTCGTTAGTATCCATCGCGGCCTTGGCGGCATCGAGCGCTTGTTCGGTCACCACGCCCGCATCGGCCAGGGCCTGGTTGCGACCGTAGTCCGCCTTGGTCTGGACCGCAGCAGCTTGGGCCTTGGCCAGATTGGCTTTTGCGGCGACGAGATTCGCCTGCGCGTCCGCCAAGTCCGCCTTGGCTTGGAGCACGGCGCCCTGGAACAAAGAGGGCTCGATCTCGGCGATCACCTGGTCTTTCTTGACGTGGGAATTAAAGTCCGCAGACAGGGTCTGAATCGTCCCCGATACCTGCGAGCCTACCTGCACCGTAGTAACGGCGTTGATGGTGCCAGTTGCCTGGACCACGTCCTGGATATCGCCCTTCTTGACCTGTTCGGTGAAGTACTCGGGCGATTTGGCGGATTCAAATCTGAATGCGGTCAGCGAGCCGATGGCCAGCACCAGCAGGCTCAGAATCATCCATTTGTTCTTGAAGTATTTCATCCTGCACCCCCAGAGCCGGTCGGTCGTGCTTCTCAGCTCCTAGAGGCTTGAACACGGCGTGAGATCCAAGACCAGTTAAGAGTGGGCAAGGGAGAGTAAACATTTGTTAGGCGAGGGCCCGTTTAATGCGGGTTAAGCGCTACCTGAGACCCCGAGAGCGACGGCCGATCCACACTTAGAAAAATAACGGGCGGCATTTTCTGCCGCCCTTTGAGCTCGCGGGTTTATTGAGGTTCTACTCGCTGCCTGAGGCCGTCTTTACTTCGGGCTTCTTGTTCTTGATTTCGCCCTGAAGCACTTCGACCGCTTTTTCCACCTGGGCGTCGCGGCCGGCCAGGAAATCCTCCGGCGTATTGTCAACATCCACGTCCGGTGGCACGCCGTAGTTTTCAAGGTTGTAGCCCTTCACGCTCCACAGGCCCGTGCCGGGTGTGCGGATGCTCGAACCATCCAGCAACCGGTAAGCGCCGGTGCCGATCACAGCGCCATAAGTGGTCTTGCCCACCACCTTACCCAGCCCGAGCGTGCGGAAGCCGTCCGGAAAGACTTCGGCGTCGCTGGTAGAGCGCTCGTTCTCCATCACCACCATCGGTCCGAAGAATGCCTGCTGCGGACGGGTGATCGAGACCGAATCGCGCTGCTTGGTGTACTGGTACTGACGCTGGCTGAGGATCTCGAGCAGTTCCTGGTCGATTCCGCCGCCGGGATTGAAGCGTTGATCGATGATCAGCGCCTTCTTGTCGTGGTTCTCCACCAGGTCGCGCTCGAAACGACGCAACGACGGCGCGTCCATCGACCGGATGTGCAGGTATCCAATCTCTCCGTTGGAGAGTTTATCGACCATGGCCTTACGCGCGGCCACCCAGCGCTCGTACTCCATGGTGGCGTAAGCGGCGGCGTTGGCGGGCTGCAGTTTGGCGAGGCGCGCTCCTGCGGCTTCCGGCTTGGAATTAACGGTGAAGTCGATCTTCTCGCCGCGCACGGCAGTCAGATATTTCCAGTAATTGTCACCGGCTTTCAGCTCGTGACCGTCGATGGCCAGGATGTAATCGCCTATATTGATGTTGACGTAATCCTTGTCGGCGGGACCGTCCTTATATATGTACGAGACTTTGTAATAACCGGAGCTGTCCGGCTCCATCTCAAAGCCGGGATAGCGGGTCTGCGCCATATTTTCGCGCTCCTCAGCGCTGGGCGTGGCGCTGATCCCGGTGTGCGACGCGTTCAACTCGCCGATCATCTGGCTGACCACGTTGTGCATCTCCTCCTGGTCGGATACGTAGTCCATCAGCGGCTCGTAGACCTCTTTCACCTTGGCCCAATCGACCCCGTTCATCTCGGCGTCGTAGAAACGATGCTTCATCACGCGCCAGCTCTCGTTGAAGACCTGCTTCCACTCCAGGCGATGATCCACCTCCACACGGACGGTGAAGTTAACGCGGCGGCGCTCGTAGCGGACGCCAGCAACGGCCGCAGCACCTCCGCCGCCGGCTCTCGCGCCCGCGCCGGGTCCGGCAGCCGGACCAAGGTCCACGGCATAGAGACCTTCGGCCTCCATAAAGAAGATAGAGCGGCCATCTCTTGAGAACTTGAGCGAGCTGATCTGGCGGCCTCCGAACCCGCCTCCGCCTTCCTCACTTTCACCGCGACCGCTGGTCGTGATGGTGGTGGTCTGCGTGCCATCTTCCGGGATGGTGTAGAGCGTGGAGATGGCGCGGCCATCTTCGTCGGCGACGGCAACGAACGCGTACAGGCGGCTATCAGGAGAAACCGCTGCAGTAATGACATTGTCGCTGAGGTGGGTCACTTGATGGGAGCGACGCGTGATGCCCTCGAAATCAATCTTCACGTCCGGCTTCGGGGCCTCACCGCGCGCCTGGGCGCTGCGCTGGCGGTCGAGCTTTTCCGCTGCTTGCGCCTGTTCTTCATCGTCCACGCCGCGGTCCCCGGGGTTCTTCTCCTCTTTCGTCAAAGACACGCTGTAGAGCTGCACAAAAGCGCGGCGCAAAGTCGCGCTGCCCGCCTGGGCCAGGCCGGCCAGGAACAGTAGCCGCTTGCCGTCCGGAGTCCATACCGGGGAGGTCTCGCTGAAGAGCAGATCGTCATTGCCCACCCGGTGCTCTGCACCGCCGGCAGCGGGAATGATGTAGACATGCGGGCGCAGGTCGTGGCTGAGTTTGGAGTACGCAACCCACTTGCCGTCCGGCGAGAAGCGCGCGCCCTGGATGTTACTGGCTTCTCCGCTGGCGATCACGGTTGCTTTCCCCGCCTCCAGATCATAGCGGTAGAGCTTGTGATCCGAGCCGGAGTAGATCAGGGCCTTGGAGTCTGGAGCCCACTGAATGGCCACTTTCTCTCCGTCACCATCGGAGAGCATCTTGAGCCCGGTCCCATCCTCGCGCGCCATCCAGACTTCTTCGCGGCCGGATTTATCGGAGACGAACGCGATCCACTTGCCGTCAGGCGACCAGGCTGGGTCGTCCTCGCGTGAATATGACTGCGTCACTCGCTGAATGTCGCCGCGATCGGTGGCTACGGAAAAGATTTCGCCGTGTGCGGAGATGGCGGCACGCTTGCTGCTGGGCGAAAGATCGTAGCTCTCGGTCTCGTTGTGGATGGTGATGGTTTCTACGTCGTTCTCTTTGTCGTCGGAAACAATATCGATCTTGATGGGCGTGGACTTCCCGGTCTTAACGTCGAGCTTCCAGATGCCGAAGTCCTGTTCGTAGACGATGGTCTTGCCGTCGCCCGAGATCGAGGGAAAGAACAGCCGGCCGCTCGCGTGATCGGTCACCTGAACGGCATGCCCGCCGCTTGAGGGAATCTTCCATATATTGTTTACGCTCTTTAGGACCTCGCGGCTGCCTGGCTTGATGTTGCTCTCGTCGGACAAGCGGTCGGAGACAAAGTAGATGTAGCCGTCCGCGGCGTACATGGGCCAGAAGTAGTTGCCCTTGTAGTCCCCGTCAGTCAGATGCGTATACTTCTTGGCCTTCACGTCCATCACCCAGAGATCGGCGGCGTAGCTACCGCGATAGTGCTGGCGCCACCACACCATGGGGTGACGATTGAAGGCCAGCTTGGTGCCGTCCTGCGAGTAGCTGCCCCAGTACCCCCAGTCGGTGGAGACGGCACGCTCCAGGCCCCCTTCAATCGCGACTTCATAAAGATTGGGGATGCCCGGGTACATCAGCCCTCGCGAAGACTGAAAGAGCACGTTCTTGCTGTCAGCCGACCAGCCCACCACGATGTCTTGCGCGGAGTTGAAGGTGAGCTGCTTGGGAGAGCCGCCGCCGGCTGAGATCACGAAGACGTCGTAATTACCATAGCGATTGGAGGAGAACGCGATCCACTTGCCGTCCGGAGAAAAACGAGGATAGACATCGCGCGCCTTGTGGACCGTCAGGCGTTGCGGATTGCTGCCGTCTTCGTTGGCCACCCAGATGTCGCCCAGGTAACTGAATGCGACTTTGCCGTTGTGATAGCTGGGATGGCGCAGCAGCTTCACCTCGGCCGCGGTCAACGTGGTGACGAACAGCAGGAATAGACAGAGATACCTTTTCATGGTCAGCCCTCCAAAGCTTGATATGAGTGCGGCGTTGTTTAACGGGAGAAAAGCGAACAACACCAAGAATTCGGCGTGGGAAGTATAAGCAAGAGAGAGGACCTTGACCAGAGGTTTTACCAATCTTTACCTGACCTGCCGGCTCTCGATGCGTAATGAAAGACACCGCTCGCCGGACAGTTTGTCCTGACTGAGTCCCACCTTATCTAAACTTGGGGCCAATGCCAGGGCTATGGCCTCAAAAAATCCGCGTAGATCGTTCTACGATATGCTAAGCTTTTCCGCGCAATTGAGACGTGATGGGACTGTGCGCCCCTCGAAAGCCGAGGCGAATCAGGCCTGGACTCTGGCGCGCTCGTCGTTAGCTGCGCATTACAAAATCGACAACTGTAAATGTGAGGTCGCGAGCTATGGCCCTATTGTCTTTCCTCGACCGCAGCCATTCGGTCGCCAAACCGGGATTCAGCCGATGGCTGGTGCCACCGGCCGCCCTTTCGATTCATTTGGCCATCGGACAAGCCTATGCCTTCAGCGTGTTCAAGCAACCGCTGAACTACCTGATCCAGGTCTCGACCGCAGGCGGCGGCAGGAATGCCTTGCCGGCCATGGAGAGCCCCAACCCCGTCGACTGGAAATTCACGGCTCTGGGGTGGATCTTCGTCCTTGCGATCTTCTTTCTGGGAGTTTCCGCAGCAGTCTTCGGCAAGTGGCTGGAGAGAGTGGGTCCGCGCAAAGCAATGTTTGCTTCCGCAGTCTGTTTCGCGAGCGGGTTCTTCATTTCCGCCTTCGGGGTTCAGCTCCATAACCTCTGGCTGATTTACATCGGCTACGGCGTAATCGGCGGCATCGGCCTCGGTATCGGTTACATCTCTCCGGTTTCGACTCTCATCAAGTGGTTCCCGGATCGGCCGGGTATGGCGACAGGGATGGCCATTATGGGATTCGGCGGCGGCGCGCTCATTGGCGCTCCCCTGTCACGAAACCTGATGGACTACTTCCGCAGCGACCACAATCTTGGCGTCGAACAGACCTTCCTGGTGATGGGCGCCATTTACTTTGTGGCCATGATGTTCGGCGCCTTCACGGTGCGCGTTCCCCAGGCGGGATGGAAGCCTGAAGGTTGGGCGCCTCCCCAGAAACCCAAGGCGTTGGTCACCGTCCATAACGTCGAAGTCAATGAAGCCTCGGTGACGCCGCAGTTCTGGCTCCTGTGGATCGTGTTGTGCATGAACGTCACAGCGGGAATCGGCATCCTCGAACAGGCGTCGCCCATGATCCGGGAGCTGTTCAAAGGGCGCGTCAGCCCCGCGGCAGCCGCCGGCTTCGTCGCTCTGCTCAGCCTGTTTAACATGGGCGGACGGTTTATCTGGTCTTCGGTTTCCGACTATATCGGGCGGAAGAACACCTACTACATCTTCTTTGTCCTGGGCGCGATTCTTTACTATCTTGCTCCTCGCACCGGAGTAAGCGGAATGAACAGCGTTCCGCTGTTTGTCGCGATCGTCTGCGTGATCGTCAGTATGTACGGAGGAGGTTTTGCGACCGTGCCGGCTTACCTGCGCGATTTGTTTGGAACCATGGAGGTAGGCGCGATTCACGGACGGTTGCTCACGGCATGGTCGGCAGCTGGAATCTGCGGACCGGTGCTGGTCAACTACATCCGTGAGTACCTGAAGAACCGCGGCGTTCCCCTGGCCGATACGTACTCGACCGTTCTCTATGTCATGGTTGGACTGTTGATTGTCGGGTTCATCGCCAACGCATTGGTCCGTCCGGTTAATTCCAAGCACTGGTACCAGGCGGAGAAGTCGGAGTCGAGCGTGGCCGCGTCCGGCCTGGCGGCAGCGACTCGATAAGAGATTGAAGGAGCCAAGCAAAATGGAAAATGTGAAGAAAACACCCGTGATCCTGGTGATCCTGGCATGGCTGATTGTGGGGATTCCCTGGGCCTGGGGCATCACCCAACTGTGGAAGAATGCTTCGAAGCTCTTTCAATCGTCGCCCCCGGCAGCAACCGCTCCGGCCAGTACAAAATAAGGCGCGGACGCTGAAGCATGCTTCCTCCTGTCCCCGAGGAAGAAGCCGAGGCATCTTCGCAAGCAAGTGTGATCGAGCTCAAAGGTGCTACGATCTAAAGGCAGCTCTGTTCGGGACAATCTATGGCAATTCCAGCCAAGGGCCGCTTGACTCAGCCGCTGGTGCGGGAGAACGGCGGGCATCGTCCGGCAACCTGGGACGAAGCCCTGGACCGTGTCACCCGGGCTTTTCGCGCTTCCATCGCGAAGCACGATCCGCGGGACTTCGGCATGTTCAGTTGCTCGAAGGCCACCAATGAGCTGAACTACGCTGCCCAGAAGTTCGTTCGTTCCATCATGGGGACGAACAATATCGATAGTTGTAACCGCACTTGACACGCCCCTAGTGTCGCCGGTCTGGCGGCAGTATTTGGAGCGGGTGGCGGAACGAGCTCGTACAACGAGATCGAGGAAACTAGTGTCATCCTGCTCTGGGGATCGAACGCGCGGGAGACCCACCCCATCTTCTTCCACCACCTGCTCGAGGGCGTTCGCAACGGCGCGGAGCTTTACGTGATCGATCCGCGACGGACGAGCTCTGCCCAGTGGGCCAATCTCTGGCTGGGGCTCGATGTGGGCTCCGATATCTCCCTGGCGAATGCCATGGGACGCGAGATTATAACCTCCGGTCTTGCGAACATGGACTTCATTCGCCACGCGACCAGCGGACTTGACGCTTACCGCGCCCACGTGGAGAAATACACGCTCGAGCGCGCCGAGCACGAGACCGGTGTGCCGGCCGCCGCGATCCGGAAAGTTGCTCACGCTTACGCCCGCGCCGAACGCGCGCAACTGTGTTGGACCCTGGGCATCACCGAGCATCACAACGCGACGGACAACGTGCTCGCGCTGATCAATCTGTCCTTGCTCACGGGACACATCGGGCGTTACGGAAGCGGCGTCTGCCCGCTGCGCGGCCAAAACAACGTGCAGGGCGGCGGCGATATGGGCGCGATCCCTGATCGGCTTCCCGGCTTTCAGCATGTCGAGAACGACGAACTCCGCGGCAACTTCGATCGGGCCTGGGGGACAAAGATCCAACCCAAGCGCGGTTGGCATTTGAGCGGGATGTTCAACGCTATGGAACGCGGCGAACTGACGACTCTTTATTGCCTCGGCGAGAATCCTGCCGACTCGGAAGCCGACCGCCATCACGCACTGAAGCTGCTGGGCGGGCTTGAGTTCCTTCTGGTTCAGGACCTTTTCTACACCAAGACTGCAGAGATGGCTGACGTCGTTCTACCCGCTGCGGCCGGCGCCTTCGAGAGCGAAGGAACGGTAACCTCAAGCGAGCGCCGCGTGCAGCGGGTGCGTCGGACCGTCGCGCCGCCCGCCGGTGTCCGCGACGATCTCGAAATCGTTTACGATCTGGCGCGCCGGCTGGGCCACGACTGGGGTCCGCCTAACGCGGAATCGCTTTGGGACGAGTTGCGAAGCCTAAGCCCCATGCACGGAGGCATGAGCTACCGTCGCCTGGAAGAGCTGGGCGGGCTGCAATGGCCTTGCTATGACGAATCGCATCCCGGCGAGATTTTCCTGCACGGCCGTTTGTGGCACGATCCGCTGATCGGTCCGCGCGCACCGTTCAGCGTGGTCGATTTCGAGCCACCGGTAGACGTACTGGACGATCAGTACCCTATCCGTCTGACTACCGGCCGTCGGCTCGATTCCTTTAATACCGGCGTTCAGAGCGGCCGGTATCGGTCTCCGCTCCGGCGCGGCGAAAGTCTTGATCTATCGCCAGAAGACGGGAAACACTACCATCTGCGCGAAGGCCAGCGGGTTCGCGTAAGTTCACGTCGGGGATCGGTGGTTGCTCCGGTTCGCTTTGATCCCGGATTGCGTCGCGGACTGGCCTTCATGACCATGCACTTTCACGATCAGGTTGCAACCAACGACTTGACCATCGATGCTGTTGATCCCAAGTCGGGCACGGCGGAGTTCAAGGCCACGGCCATCCGCATAGAAAAGTGCGAGGAATAGCTCTTGGACCTACATCTCACGAGCGCGCGGCCGACCGAGGAAGAGTGCGCTGCCGTCGATACCGAACTCGGAGCTGCTCCGAGCGCCAAGTCAAATGGCGCCGGGCCCAACGGCCACCTGGCTCACTCTCACCGATTCGCTCGTAACCGGCTGCTGCCCCTGCTGCACGCGATTCAAAGTCGTATCGGCTGGATCAGTCCCGGGGCCCTCAACTACGCGGCCGAGCGGATGAATATCGCGCCAGCCGAGATCTACGGCGTGGCTTCGTTCTATGGCATGTTCTCGCTGTCTCCGCGCCCGCCGGTCGTCGCTCACGTTTGCGATGACATCGCTTGCTTGACCCGCGGTGCCGATAAACTTTGCTCCGAACTTGAAAAGAACCTCGGTCCTGCCGGCTCGCCCTGCCTCGGCGGGAAAGCGACATGGCTTAGGAGCCAGTGCCTCGGACTATGTGAACGCGCGCCCGCAGCGCTAGTGACCTCAGCCGGCAAGCCGGCACTTGAGCGAGTCCTGGCGCCGGCCACGGCCCAGAAGGCGCAATCGCTGATCGCCGATGCCGTCGACGATCGTCTACCTCACCAAGCGGACGTCCTTGACCCCAATCTTTCCGTTCCGCAAGCCGGTTCGCCGCAGCTCGGTCTGCTGCGGCGCTTAGGCCAGAGCAATTCTCAGACCCTCGATGGCTATCGCCGCGCCCAGGGCTATGAGGCCTTGCGCCTGGCGCTCAAGATGGGCCCAGAAGGCGTGATCCGTGAAGTGGCTGCCTCAAAACTTTTGGGCCGCGGTGGCGCGGCGTTTCCGACAGCGAAGAAGTGGGAAGCGCTCGACCAACAGCGTCACCTTCTTAAGGCAGATTCCAGGCGGGCACACTACGTGATCTGCAATGCCGATGAGTCGGAGCCGGGCACGTTCAAGGACCGCATCCTCATGGAAGGCGATCCCTTCGCAATTCTGGAAGGCATGACCATTGCCGCCATCGCGACCGGGGCGGAGCAAGGATACATCTATCTGCGCGGCGAATACCCGCTCGCTGCCGAGCGCATGGCCCAAGCCATCGACGAGGCCAACAAAAACGGGCTTCTTGGTCCAAACATTCTCAGAAGCGACCTCACTTTTCAAATAGAAATTCGTCGGGGCGCTGGCGCCTACATCTGCGGTGAAGAAACGGCACTCTTCAATTCTATTGAAGGCTACCGCGGGGAGCCGCGCAACAAGCCGCCCTTCCCCACGCAAGCCGGGCTCTTCCGGCAGCCGACCGCCGTCAACAATGTAGAAACGCTGGCCAATGTCCCGCTCATCCTGCTCGAGAGCGGCGCGGCTTTCTCGAAGACCGGCACCGCGAACTCCTCTGGAACCAGGCTGTTCTGCCTTTCTGGACACGTAGCCCGGCCTGGCATCTACGAAGTCGCGATGGGCGCAACCCTGCGCAGCCTCATCGACCTGGCCGGTGGTGTTGTCGGCAGCGGTCGACTGCAAGCGGTTCTGCTGGGCGGCGCCGCGGGAGCTTTCGTCTCGCCCAAGGAATTGGATACGCCGCTGACCTTCGAAGACACGCGGGCCATTGGCGCGACCCTCGGCTCGGGCGTAGTCATGCTCTTCGACGACACGGTGGACCTGAAACGGATCCTGCTGCGGATCGCCGCCTTCTTCCACCACGAAACTTGCGGACAGTGCGTTCCTTGCCGTGTCGGCGTGGTTCGGCAGCGGGAAGCCCTGGAGCGCCTGGTGGCGGGCAAGCCGCTGGGTTCGGCCGTCGAAGAAATCGGCAGGCTGCGCGAGATGGGCCAGGTCATGCGCGACGCCTCCATCTGCGGCCTGGGACAAACTGCCTCGGCCGCTTTAGAATCCGCTCTCGCACGTTGGAGTCTGCTGTCATGAGCCAATATGATTCAGAACTGATGCCCACGCCGCCTGTCGAACCATTGGCCGCGCCCGAGGCGACCATCCCTGTTCCCCGCGGACCTGTTCCTGTGGCGCCCGCAACCAGCGTGCGCACGGTCGAAGTCAAAATCGATGGCAAGAATGTCTCGGTTCCCGAAGGCTCCACGATCCTCGATGCCGCGCGCCAGCTGGGCATCGATACCCCGACCCTCTGTTATCTCGAAACCCTGACACCGGTTAACGTCTGCCGCGTATGCGTGGTGGAGCTGGAGGGATCGCGCACACTAGTTCCTGCATGCTCGCGCAGAGTGGAACCGAACATGTCCATCAAGACCGATTCCGAGCGCGTGCGCCTGAGCCGCCGCCTAGTGCTCGAGTTTCTGGCGTCATCCGTGGACGTTTCTACCGCTCCCGCGTTTCGAGACTACCTTGATCGCTACCAGGCCAAGCCCGAACGCTTTGGCGACACAGGCGTCACCGTGGCCCAGCCGGTGAAGATCGATAACGATCTCTATGTCCGCGATTACTCCAAGTGCATCCTCTGTTACAAATGTGTGGAAGCCTGTGGTGTGGATGCACAGAACACATTCGCTATCGCCGTGGCCGGGCGCGGCTTCTCCGCGCACATTGCCACGGAGTACGATGTGCCCTTGCCGGAGTCAGCTTGCGTCTACTGCGGCAACTGCATCGGCGTGTGTCCCACGGGCGCACTGATGTTCAAGAGCGAATACGATATGCGCCAGGCGGGCAGCTGGGACGAGCAGCGCCAGTCCGAGACCGACACCATCTGTCCTTACTGCGGCGTGGGTTGCAACCTTACGGTGCGCGAGCAGGATGGTAAGATCGTCCGCGTGAGCTCGCCACTCGATCACGACGTCACCCACGGCAACCTTTGCATCAAAGGACGCTTTGGCTGGCAGTTCGTCGAGATCCAGACCAAGACCAAGTAAGCGGCCCCAAAACCACTCAACCGTCGAGCAATCTCACGAGTTCAGCCAAACTATCGACTTCCGCCGTCGGACACGCGGAAGCCGGTTTGGTCGCTCCCGATCCCGGCCGGATGGATGGCCGGTTCACCCAGACATTCCTGATACCTAGCGAGTTGGCAGGAACAATGTCGTGATAAACGGCCTGCCCGGCATGAAGAACCTCTTCCTTCTTAAGACCACTGCGACGTAACATCTCCTCGAAGTTTCTGAATGAAGGTTTGTAGCTTTTGACCTGCTGTGCCGTGACCACCACGTCAAACGGCGCTTTCAGCTTCTGGCGAGTGACGGCGAACAGATCGTCGTCCACGTTGGAGATGATTCCCAGACGGTAACGTTGGCTCAACGTTTCGAGTCCGGCGACAGTATCGGGGAACGGCTCCCAGCTGGTGAGCGACTTTGCAAACTCCCGGCCTTCCTCGGCACTGATCTTCACACCTAGCCGCGCTCCAACCTCTTGTACGGCTCGGGAGAGCACCTCGCGATATCTGAGATAGGGCCCGGATTCCAATTCCACTTCGACCTCACCATACGCCTCGAGCAACTGAGCGTCGCTAACTTGGTGTCCCTCGCGCCGGAACAACGGCCGCATAGCGCTGAGCATCCCTGTCTCCCAGTCGATCAGCGTCCCGTAACAGTCGAAGGTGATCAGCCGAATCGAAGCAGCGTCCAGACTCATATGCCTCCTGAACTACCGCGTCTCATTCTATTTCCACCGAGACGATCCGGCCTTCGGCAGGACCGGTTTGGACATAGTTCAGCCGAACTATCCGTTTCGTCCAGGAGCAAGAAAATGCGTCGGCGCCCAGTACCACCACGTGTTGCCTATCTGCCGTTGTGAATCTCCAGGTCGCGCCCCCGGACGTCACCGTCAGTACCGCCGAAGGCGGCGCGGAACAGTCGACGCCGGTCAGCTCTCCTTTGATGAACTGGGTTCTACCCGCGCTCTCCGCGAGTTGGCGGTTTACGCCCGGACCCAAAGGCTGGGGATGTGAGTCGTCCTCGTCAACCTCCGGGTCGAGGAGCTCCGGGTTTGTCCCGCGCTGCTCGAACGGAGCATTGGCCACCAGGGAGTCTCTGATCCCGCGTGCGGAGATCAATACCCGGCTGGCGCGCTCTGCCATTTGTTCATTCTGCGATCTTGCCAGCACCCCAAGCAGCCCAATCGCTTGGTCGAAATCGCGGTGATTCATGTACATCACGGCAGCGTTATACAGGAGCGACTCGTTGTGGGGGTTGAGCCCGATGGCTTTTCGCATGGTAGCCAGGCCAAGCTCAGCGTCGCCATTCAAGCCTTGTGCGTACCCAAGCAGGCCGTAAGCTTCCGCAAAATTCGGATCCAGAGCAACAGCCGTTTCGAGCTCCTTGATCATCTCCGGCAATCTCGATCGGTCGGCCAACACTCCCTCTCCCTGCATAAGCAGGGCGGAATAGTAGTGCACCCGGGGATCCTTAGGATTGAGCTCTTCAGCACGTCGAAAGTGTTCGGCGGCGTCAGGCAGCTGCCTTCTCAACAGATAGGCATAGCCCAGGCCCCGCCAGGCCGTCGCGTTATTGGGATCTGTCTTCAGGACCGCCTGGAACTCTTCGATGGCTTTCTCCCTAAAATCCGGAGCATGCAAGTGAACGTCGGCCAGGATGGCGGCCGCTTCGGGAGCGCTCACCGGAGTCGCTCGATACGCGCTCGCGACGATATTCGGTGGCGTAGGCACCGTGTAATCCTTGAATCGCCCAGCCTTCACATATTCGCGGAGGCTCTTGTCGAATGCGGCCGTGCTTATGCCGAAAGCTCTTTGAATCGCATCTTCGACGGGCAGACGCTCATTCAAGCGCAGATCGAAGTAGACGGCTAGTTTGGAAGCTAGATCGTTGTCGTAGATGTAGTGCACCAGCATGCCCGATTCCGCGTAAAAGGCGGATCGTCGATCACCGCTCTCGTTGTAGGTCCCGCTGTTCTTTCGAACCGCCAGAAGATCGGCGATCTTAATCAGTCCCGCCCGGTCCAGGACCTCGAAGGCAGCCGGCGGAATCTTCCCCACCAGCGCCCGTTTATCATCGACCTGGGTAGTCGCAAAGAATTCGGCAAAGCCCTCTTGGAACCAAGGCTCGGTCTCCTCGCGTAGCATCGCGTTCAAGAGTTGATGGGCATATTCGTGAAACACGACGTACCACGGATTCTCGACCGCCATATCGAGCAGGATAAAGCTGCGATCCTCGCTGTGTTCGAACAATCCCGCGACTTCGGTCGGCTGGCTGTGCCATAGCGGTGCAAACTGCCGGAGTTCCCTGGTATTACGGAAAGCAACGATTTCGAGTGGCGTCGGTATATCGACGTTCGAGTTGGGAATCAGCACAGCAAAGACCCCGCGCATCTGCTCAAAGCGCAAGGCGGCTTCGCGGCCACGTTTCTCGCCGGCATCGGTTACTACGGAGAAGTGAGGCGAACGAATCTCAACCCATTGCGGCTCGGCGGCGCTGAGTGCCGGCGTCCCCACGCAAGAGGCAACAAGAAGAACCCAATTACAAAGAGTTCGAGCCTTCATCACGCTCCATGATTCCCGGCCAAGGGACCAAGGCCGAAATTTTAACACTGCCTTCCGGCGGCAGCGCCGCCCTCGTTGCCGAGAAGAGCCATTTCCCTTCCCTGGTGCCCTCGATCGAGACTGTTTCGATGCTGATGGCCTCGGCGCTGGAAAAACCCATTTGCGCTCGAAAACGAACTGCGTTCGGATCAGGTTCGACTGCCGGAGGGGTCCTGCACTCTTCCCTTCCATTCTCCGCCGCGGCCTGACCAGAACTTGAATGCCGAATGCAAACTGGCCCCCATATAGAAGATAGAGATCAGCGGCAGTGCCAGCACCCACAGTGGGTTCAGCCGGTAGAAACGCACCGTGGGCAGGAAGCATACGGCCATCGAGATCCAGGCGGCGGCCCCGACGAGCGACGGGAGCCATCGATGGCTGAAAATCGTCAAGACCGGCGGAACAACGTAGGTAACAGTCAAACCAACAAGCGCCAGGAGCAACATCGCCGCGGAATGGCGCAATTGACTGAAAGCGCCGCGCGAGATCATCTTTCCGATCTCAGAGAAAGTACCGTAAGGGCGAACGCTGCAGGTTGTCGCGGTGAGTCCGAGCCAGATCCTCCCGCCGGTCTGTTTGACTCGACGGGCAAGAGCGCAATCATCGATGACCTCTCCGCGAATGGCTTCGATTCCTCCGGCTAGCGCAAGCGCTTCTGGACGGATGAGAATGCTGCCGCCCGCGGCTCCCGCCATTTTGCGCCTCGGATTGGCGATCCATGCCGGCGGAAAGAGTTGGAGAAAGAAGAACACAAACGCGGGGATCAAGGCTCGCTCGGCAAATGTCCCGCAATGCAGCTTCACCATGCAGGAAACCAGGTCGTAACCGCCGCGGCGAGCGATCGCGACCAGTGTGGCCACGCTCTCGGGGGCGTGAGCGATGTCGGCGTCGGTGAGCAGAATAAATTCCGGATCAAATTGCCGGGCTTGTTCGAGGCCCTGCTCTACGGCCCACAGCTTGCCCGACCATCCCGGCTCGAGTGCGCGACCTTGGATGACGGTGAAGCATTCGGGCTGGCCAGCGGTTTTGGCTGCCTGTCGGGCGACCCGGGCTGTATCGTCGCTGCTTGAATCGTCCACCAGGAAGATGTGGAGCGAGTGACCGCCCTCCTGGCTCAGCAGCGCCGTCACCGATTGGCCTACAACCGCGGCTTCGTCTCGAGCGGGAATCACCGCAGCCACGCGTACGCCGGGCCCGCCCGGCGCAGGCGCTGGAGCGAGAATTGGGGCAAGCCTCCAGAAGCGTCCGTGGAAAAATAGCAGATAGAGCCAGATCACCAGGCTCAGGACTCCAAGCAGCGTGAGCATTGCCGACAATTGTACGTCCTCTTTACGGCACAGGTGAGCCCGCCCTGCGCTTGAGGATCAAGAAGGCCTCTCGCCTCAATGCTATAATTTTTTGCGATGTCAACAAGCTCTGCTGTAGTGGTCGCTTCTGCCAAAGACTTACGCGCTCGAATTGAGGCGCGGTCCGCGAAAATTGGGATTGTGGGCATGGGGTATGTTGGATTGCCCCTGGCCTTGCTGTTCAACGAGCAGAATTTCTCTGTAACCGGCTTGGATATCGATCCGGCCAAAGTGCAGGCCTTGAATGCCGGCCGGTCCTACATCTACCGCATTGCGGAAAAGGAGATCGTCGCGGCGCGCGGACGCAACTTTGTCGCCAGCTCGGATTACGCCGGAGTGGCTCAGCTAGATATCGTCATCATTTGCGTGCCGACTCCCCTGAACGAGTATAAGGAGCCCGACTTGACGGCTATCCAAGCTACCGCCCGTGCTATCGCCCCGCATCTGCGCGCCGGCCAGCTCATTGTTCTCGAGAGCACCACCTATCCCGGGACCACGGAAGAAGTCCTGGCGCCGATTCTCGAGTCAGGCAACCGTTTGGGATTAGCGACGGCCAGAAACGGCGCCGATTCCGGCAAGGTTTTCTTCGTGGCGTTCTCCCCGGAGCGTGAAGATCCGGGCAACGACACGGTCGCCCGTCATGATATCCCCAAGGTCGTCGGCGGAGTGAACCCCGCGGCGTCGGAGCTGGCTGTGGCTCTTTACAGTTCCATTTTCCGTCGCACGGTGCCCGTCTCCAGCCCTGCGGCGGCGGAGATGACCAAGTTGCTCGAGAATATTTACCGCTGCGTCAATATCGCACTGGTGAATGAGCTGAAGCTGCTGTGTTTGCGTATGGGCATCGACATCTGGGAGGTCATCGAGGCGGCGTCCACCAAGCCCTTTGGCTTCCATCCGTTTTATCCCGGCCCTGGGCTGGGAGGGCATTGCATTCCCGTAGATCCTTACTACCTGTCGTGGAAGGCTAAAGAATTTGATTTTCACGCGCGGTTCATTGAGCTCGCGGGCGAGATCAACACCGCCATGCCCTACCACGTGGTGGATTCGGTAGGGGGAGCCCTCAATCGCAACCGCAAGTCCCTGAACGGATCGAAGGTTCTGGTGCTGGGCGTGGCCTACAAGAAGGACATCGACGATCTCCGCGAATCGCCGTCGCTGACCATCATCGAAGAGCTGCAGCGGCGCGGCGCCCGTGTTGCCTATAACGATCCCTATTTCCCCTTGGTAGGCCATGGACGCAAATACAACCTGCAAATGCAGTGCACACCGCTCGCGAATCTCGAACAGTACGATTGCGTGCTCATCGTCACCGATCATTCCAGCTATGACTACAAGAGAATCGTCAGCGAATCACAACTGGTGGTAGATACTCGTAATGCCACGCGCGGAATTCAGTCAGAAAACATCGTGCATTGCTGAGGGCTTCGGGTCGCGTCAATCCGCGCCGGTTTTGCGATCACAGTCTTGGCTCTTGGCTTTCCGATCACAGCGCTCAATAGCGATCACGGCGATTC
>DATDGP010000095.1:0-18456 GCA_036522035.1 Terriglobales bacterium | reverse complement strand
GGCGTCTCCACAGCCGTGGGCAGCAGGTAGTCCATGAAAGTGCCGCCCTGGACGTTCCCGTTTTCGTCGTAATCGATCTGCTGCATGAAGGCGATGGCCAGTCCTTCGGTGAGGCCGCCGTGAATCTGGCCTTCCACAATCATGGGATTGATAATGTTGCCGCAATCATCCACTGCCACAAAGCGGCGCACTTTTGTTTCGCCGGTGCCCTTGTCGATATCGACCACGCAAATGTAGGTGCCGAACGGGAAGGTGAGGTTGGGCGGATCGTAGTAATCGACTGCCTCCAGTCCCGCCTCCATGCCCTGCGGATGATTGGTGTACGCGGCGAAAGCAATCTCCTGGATGGTCTTGGCCTTGCTCGGCGAGCCCTTGACGTAGAACTTGCCGGGCTCCCATTCAAGATCGGCTTCGCTGGCTTCGAGCAGGTGGGCTGCGATCTTGCGGGCTTTGTCGCGAATCTTGCGTGCCGCCACCGCAGTGGCCGCACCTGAAACCGGGGTGCTGCGGCTGGCATAGGTGCCCAGACCGTAGGGTGCGGTATCCGTGTCCCCTTCTTCTACAGTCACATCGGCTGCAGGGATGCCTAGCTCCTGGGCCACAATCTGCGCGTAAGTTGTCTCGTGTCCCTGGCCCTGGCTTTTGGTGCCCATGCGGCAGATGGCCTTGCCCGTGGGATGAATGCGAAGCTCGCAACTATCAAACATCTTGATACCGGCGATGTCGAACAGGTGCGAAGGCCCGGCACCCACGATCTCCGTGAAGCTCGAAACACCGATCCCCATCAGCGCGCCCTGCTTGCGCTTCTCTTCCTGCTCTTTGCGCAGCTGCTGGTAGCCGACGCGGTCAAGGGCTTTCTTCATCGCAGCGTCGTAGTCTCCGCTATCGTAGGTCCAACCCAGTGGCGACTTGTAGGGAAACGCCGAAGACGGGATGAAATTCTTGCGCCGTAGCTCGACCGGGTCCATCTTCAGTTCGCTAGCCAGCACGTCAACCACGCGCTCGATCAGATATGCCGCTTCGGTAACGCGGAAAGAACAACGGTAGGCGATGCCGCCGGGCGCCTTGTTGGTATAGACGCCGTCGACCTCGCAGAAAGCGTTTTTGAGATCGTACGAACCGGTGCAGATACTGAACAAGCCCGCGGGAAACTTGGTTGGCTGCGCGGCCGCGTTGAACGCACCGTGATCGGCGAGGGTCTTTACCCGCAGGGCAGTCATCTTTCCGCTCTTGTCGGCGGAGATCTCGGCGGTCATATGGTAGTCGCGGGCAAAACCCGTCGACATTAGGTTCTCCGAGCGTGTCTCAATCCATTTCACGGGCACGCCCAGGGTGAGGGAAGCCACGATGGCGCAGACGTAGCCGGGATAGATAGGAACTTTATTGCCGAAGCCGCCGCCGATGTCCGGCGAAATTACGCGGATGTTGTTCTCCGGAATTCCGCCCACCAGCGCAAACAGCGTACGATGCACGTGTGGCGCCTGCGACGTCATGTAGACGGTGAGCCGTCCCGTGGCTCTGTTCATGTCGGCTACGCAGCCACAGGTTTCAAGCGGCGCGGGATGGCAGCGCTGAAAGAAAGCGTCGACGCGGGCTTTCACCGGAGCGTCTTTGATGGCTTTCTCCGTCGACTGCCGGTCACCGACTTCCCAATGGAAGATGTGGTTGTCTCTCTGCTCGCGATCGTCGCGCAGGATCGGCGCTTTGGGGTCAAGTGATTTCTTGGGATCCACCAGCACCGGTAGCTCCTCGTACTCGACTTCGACCAGCTCGGCGGCATCGGCGGCGATGTAGCGGTCTTCAGCAATCACGAAGGCAACTTCCTGGGACTGGAAGAGAACTTTGCCGGTAGCCAGCACCATCTGCTTGTCGCCGGAGAGCGTAGGCATCCAAGCCAGGCCGGCCTTGGCCAGGTCCTCTCCGGTGATGATCGCCAGCACGCCGGGCAGAGCTTTAGCCTTGGCGATATTCACGCTTTTGAGGCGGGCATGAGCATAAGGGCTGCGCACCAAGTGACCGTACACCATGCCGGGGAGGTTCACGTCGTCAACGTAATTGCCTTTGCCCTGGATGAACCTCAAATCTTCTTTGCGCTTGATCGAGTGGCCCATGCCACCGACTTCAGGAGATGTCTTGTGCATCATGTTGTTCCTTCCTGGGTCGCGGTCTTGCGGTCGGCCATCTTCTGGGCGGCATGCTGGACTGCGCGCACGATGTTTTGATAGCCGGTACAGCGGCAGAGATTGCCGGAGATGCCCCAGCGGATGTCCTGCTCGGAGGGCTTTTGATTCTTCTCGAGCAGCGCGTAGCTGGACATAAGCATCCCGGGCGTGCAGAAGCCGCACTGCAAGCCGTGTTCTTCCTTGAATCCTTCCTGCAAGGGATGCAGCTGGCCATCGTTCATCAGACCCTCTACCGTCATCAGGTCGCCTCCATCCGCCTGGACCGCGAACATGGTGCATGACTTCACTGTCTTGCCGTTGAGGATTACGGTACAGGCGCCGCAGTTGCTGGTGTCGCATCCGATGTGTGTGCCCGTAAGCCCCAGCGTTTCGCGGATGAAGTGAACCAGTAACACCCTGGGCTCGACCGACGCTTCCCGCTCACGGCCATTGATCTTGACTTTGACCAACTCTTTCTTCACCATGAAATCGTTGCCTCCGCTTCAGAAACCGGTTATTTGCTAGCGCGCTCGACCGCGCGCGTGATGGCGCGCTTGGTGAGTTCTTTGATCAGACCCCTTTTGTATTCTGCTGGGCCGCGCAGGTCGGAGCTGGGCTGGGCATCATCCGCGGCCAGCTGCGCTGCCTGCGCGATGGCGGTCGCGTCCGGTTTTTTACCGCGAAGGAAATCCTCCGCCTTCTTCGCTTTGATGGGCGTCGGACCGACGTTGGTCAGCGCGATGCCAGCTTTTCTGACCGTGCCCGTGTCGTCCAGCGCGACTTCGGCAGCAACCGCCGCGGTAGCAAAGTCGCCTACTTTGCGCTCGACCTTTATATATGCCCCGCCGCTCCTGGGCTGGGCTCTAGGGATGCGGATTTCGGTAAGAATCTCGCCCGGCTCGAGCGCTGTGGTGAATAGCGATACAAAGAAGCTCTCCACCGGAATCACACGCTCGCCTTTTTTCCCTGTGGCCACGATTTGCGCTTCCAAGGCCATCATGGTCGCGGGATGATCGTTGGCCGGATCGCCGTGAGCCAGATTGCCGCCCACCGTGGCTAGGTTACGCACCTGGGGATCGGCGATCACGCCGGCCGTATCGAGCAGAATGGGATACTTCGTCCGCACCAGCGGCGAGGATTCGATATCGGCTTCGCGAGTCAGCCCGCCGATCTTGAGGAACCCGCCGTCTTCTTTGATATAGGCGAGCCCGGAGATGCGATTGAGATCGATCAAAAACGCAGGCCGGGCCAGGCGGAGCTTCATCATGGGGATCAGGCTCTGACCGCCGCTTAAAATCTTGGCGTCGTCACCGTACCGTTCGAGGAAAGCCAGAGCTTCAGGGATGCTTTTGGGCCGGAGATATTCAAAGGCTGGCGGAATCATCGGTTCACCCCATTCCTTTTGGAAACGCGCAGCAATATAAAGGACCGTGTCCCGCGCTTGAGGACCCGGTCCGAGGAACCGTGAGGCGGTCCATCGCTCCGATTACCAGCCATTCTACTCCTTGAAATGGACTCAAGCATCTTGAGACAAGATGGGCCAGAGACACACTTTGAATTCAAAGCAGCCGATCATATACAACTCAGTTTGAGGAGGCCCCACCATTCCTTCGCCCTAGCTGAGATGCAGCTTTCCTTCGGCATGGTGGTCACATTGAACCGGCGCGGGGAAGAAACTATCATCAAATAGAGGGCGGGCCATGAGTTTTTACTCGAAAGCCGCTGAGCTTTACGGACAAGGCCGAGCCTTCGCAGTGGCGACGGTTGTCCGCGTGGAAGGATCCGCTTCGGCCAAGCCCGGCTCGAAGGCCCTCATCGACGATCACGGCAAGATTCTTCTGGGCTGGGTGGGCGGCGGCTGCGCAGAGAGCGCGGTGCGCGCCGAGGCCCTGAAGGCGATCGAGAACGAGAGACCTCTGCTCATCTCACTGAATATGCAGGACGAGGTGCTGGGCGTTGGCATGCCTTGTGGAGGGATGATGGACGTGTACGTCGAACCGGTGGTGCCGCAACCAACTCTGCTCATCGCCGGACACGGACGCCTCGCCGAAACGCTGGCCGCGCTCGGGCACCTGATGAACTTCTCCGTCACTGTCCACGATCCGCACGCGGATCCGGCGGCGTTTCCCACCGCCGACCGCGTGATCGACAAAGACTTCGACCTCTCAGCCACCCGTATCGATGCGCGCACGTTCGTGGTCATTGCCACATTGCATAAGAACGACCACCTCTGGCTCGAGAAAGCCCTTCATAGCAAAGCCCGCTATGTGACCCTGGTAGCCAGTGCGCACCGGGCCAAGCTGGTGATGGATTATCTGCGCCTCGAAGGAATGCCTGAAGAGAAACTGAATCGGGTGTGGGCGCCTGCCGGGCTCGATCTGGGCGCAGCCACGCCCGAGGAGATCGCGCTCAGCATCATGAGCCAAATCGTGCTGCTGAGGCGCGGAGGCAGCGGCCATGCTTTGAAGCAAGGCCGGGCAAGCGAATTACCGGCGGACGGCGGCGCGAAGGAGATCCGCGAGTGTGAGGCACCAGGATCGAGCTGATGGCGGCTGCCCAATTCATTTCGCTGCTCCTCGGCGCACTGCGACAATCTCCGCCATGATGCTCAGGGCAATCTCTTCCGGACTCTCCGCTCCGAGAGCCAAGCCGGCTGAGGTTTTTAGCCTCCCAATTTGTTCTGCGGAGATTGCTTTGCGCTGCAAGCTGGTTGTCACTTCCTGAGCGCGTTTTTTGCCGGCCACCAGACCCACGTAGGGCGCCGAAGACTTTAGAGCCTGTTCGACGGCGTCTTCATCAAACTGTCCCCGGCTGGCAACAATAATGTACCGATCCCGATTTTGGGGAAGCAAAGAGAAGTCGAGCCTGTGCAGCACGCGGTCGACTTCAGGGAGATCGCGCAAGCCGAGAACAGGATCGACAATCGTGGTGGTGTAGTGCAGCAGCTTGGCAAGTCTGATAAGCGCTACTGCCAGGGCATCGCGGCCAACCACCGCGAGATCTGGTTGACGAGCGGCAGACACTTGAGGGTCAACGCCTCCACGGATTTCCAGGTCGGAAACGCCGGGCGTAGCGCGCTCGCCGGCATGCTCCGCGCCGATTGCTGCCAAGTCTGAAGTGGTGTCCACATCGAGCAGGATCCCCACATCGTCCACTTCTAGCTTGTGGATGCTCTCGGTGTGGCCGGCGAAGATGGCGCGGCAGCCGACGTCGCCGGTGATCGCCATTACTTCCAAAAAGACGGAACGATCCAGCAACACCGGGTTGCCGCGGAACCCCTTGTAGCTAGGAATCACAATCTGTCGCCGAAGTTTCCGATGGTGGTTGATCAGGCGGTCCAGAGTTGCGGGACGCACGCTCGGCTGGTCGGCGAGGACGATCAAAGCAGCCTCCGACACCGGATCGACAGCTGCGATCCCGGCACCGACCGAGCCCGCCATGCCTTCTTGGTACGTCGAGTTGAGCACGACTTTGAGACCCTGGGTTGAAACCTTCTCCTGAATCTCCGCAGCAGCAAAGCCGAGAACTAGGATTATCTCCCCCACGGTGGATTTGCGAACGTTCTCGAGCGTGAGTTCCAGCAGCGTGCGATCGCCGACACGGAGTAACTGCTTTGGCGTGCCCATGCGCCGGGACATGCCCGCGGCCAAAACGATGGCCGAAACTGCCGCTTTGCCGGGGGCTAGACTCATGCGGGCTTTGACAGCATCCTTTTCGAGTCATTCCGAGCGATCTTCGCGTATCTTCTTTATGACGGAAGGGCTCACACGATGAACTCACAACTCACGGGAATTCTGCAGATCGCCATTCCGGTCGCAGATGTTGCGCGCGCCATTGCATTCTATCGCGACGCGCTCGAACTGAAGTTCCTGTTTGAAGCTCCGAACATGGCGTTCTTTGAATGCGGCGACATCCGCCTGTATTTGAGCGGCGAGGGAGCCGGACACGCTTCTGCTAGTCCCTATATTTACTTTAGAACAGCCGACCTTTCCGGCACTCTGGCGAACCTCAAGCAGCGTAAGGTCGTGATCCATCAGGAGCCGCACCTTATTGCCAGAATGCCCGATCATGACCTGTGGCTGATGTGGATTAAAGATTCGGAAGGAAATCTGCTGGGGATCATGGAAGAGAGGAAGCCATGACCGCCGAACCTGTTGGCCGCGACAGCTCGACCATTTGGACGCCCGCGGAGGCACGTGGGACGGCGCCGGGTCGCGGACGATTGCAGGGAGCTCGGATTTTGGTCGTGGGCGCTGGATCGCAACCGTGTGACGAACCTGATCCGCCCATCGGCAATGGACGCGCGATCGCTTTATTGTGCGCGCGCGAAGGCGCTAGGGTTGCCTGTGCCGACAAAGACGAAATCGCCGCCCGCAAGACGCACGATCAAATCCTGGGGGAGGGGGGCGCGGCCAGCGTGATCGTAGCTGATGTGAGTCGAGAACAGGATTGTGAGCGCATGATAACGGAGGCGAATCGCGACCTTGGGACCATTGATGGCGTGGGGCTCAATGTCGGCATTGGAGTTGGCCGTGGTTTGGCTCGAACCAGCGCCCAGGACTGGGACCATGTATTTGCAGTCAACCTACGGGCTCATTTTCTCATCGCTCGCTCTGTTTTGCCGCATCTTAATCCCGGCGCCTCGATTGTGTTTGTAAGCTCGGTCGCCAGCTTGCGGCCGGGCACTAATGTGCCGGCGTACGATGCATCGAAAGCAGGCCTGGGAGGCTTATGCCGCCACGTTGCATTCGAAGGCTCGCGGCGCGGAATACGCGCGAACGTCATTGCCCCGGGGTTGATTGACACGCCTCTCGGGCGCGCCGCAAGTCGGGGCCGGCCATCGCGTCTCGAGACGGCGATTCCGCTCGGGCGCCAAGGCACCGCTTGGGAAGTCGCCTATGCGGCTGTCTTTCTGCTCTCGGGCGAAGCCAGCTATATTACTGGGCAGGTGCTAGTCGTTGACGGTGGACTATCTCACTTGCGGTAACAACTCGAGCCGGTCCAAGTCAAGGGCCAGGCCGGGATAAATCTGTGCCCGGACAGCCGGGGTGGTGTAGACTTTCTGCCACGGTTGCGGGCTGAGTACGCGACCCCAAACCCCACCGACTGCTTCGTCTGACGTATGGAGGCCCCGAAGCGACTATGCCCCCGCTGTTTGAGCAGATGCTTGTCTTTGCCGTAATGAGCATCTTGGTGGCGGTGTTTACATGGATCTACCTGCTCGATCGCGGCCGCGAGTTCGGCTTGTGTCTGGTGGGCTGGAGCGCGATCTGCATCCATTTCTCGGCTCCGCTGACCGCACATTTCTTCACTGTTCTGGCACCTCTCGCCAATTGGATCACTGTCGTCGCCCTCGTAGTGGCGGGGACTTTCTTCCGACTTTCGGTCTCTGAAGTCTTCCACAACCGGTGGCAGCAGGCGTCTTACATCGTGTTCGTCACACTGGCGGCGATTCTTTATTACACGGGTTGGATGCTTTCAATCCGCTCGAACTGGTTCTTTGTGGCCCTGCTCGGCGCCACCGGCCTCGCCGTTCTCGAGCACGGAATCCGGACTTATGGGCACCGGAGCCGTTATATGCAGATTGTGGCTACCGTGCTCTTGCCTTACTGGGCATGGACTGTTTGGCAGGCAACTCAGGGCCATCACCAGCACGGCATGGATTTGTACCTGTTTGGTTTATTCACGGTTACCGGGATGGCCTATTTGCAACGCTTCCGCCGGCTTACTCCGGGAGTGGTCTGCACTGTAGCCGCGTTCATCGCGTGGGGCTTGGTGTTTCCGCTTTCAACCCTCCTGGGAATTCATGACTCTTATGCGCCGCGGTTCTTGTGGAACCTGCCCACATACTTCGTGGCTTTTGGCATGATCGTCACTCTATTGGAGAACCAGACGGAAGTTGCGACCGGCAAAGCCCGTCAATATCAGGCCCTGTTCGAAGGCAACATGGCGGGCATGTTTGTCGTCACGCCCGACGGCGTGCTAGTGAACTGCAACCAGGCTTTTTTGAGAATGCACGGCTTTGACTCTAAGGAAGAGGCCCTGGCCATCTCTATGCCGGAGTTATATGTGGATCCTTCCGAGTGGCAAACATTTTTGGCGGCGCTCGATCGAGACGGCCAGGTACTGAACCACGAATGCAGGCAACGCGGCAAGAATGGGTTGGTAATCTGGCATTTGACACGAGCTTCGATTGCCACGGGTGCAGAGGGTGGCCGATTGATCGAGGGCACAGCCGTCGACATTACCGAACGCAAGCAGGCCGAGATAGCCCTGAAACAATCCGAAGAGAGGTTCGCGGCTTTCTTCCGGGGGAGCCCCCTCGCGTGCGCTATCGTAACTCTGAATGGCACTTTTCAGGACGTGAATGAGAGCATGCTGCGCACGCTGGCGCGTCCGGCAGAAAGCGTAATCGGCCGAAACTGGTTGCAGCTTGGCTTATGGAAATCCCAGCAGGCGCGCGCTCAGTTTTACCAGCGGCTGCAGGCCGAAGGCTCCATCCATAACCTGGAGGTAGATTTCAAGGACGCCACCGGGCGTCGGCACGTGGGCCTGTATTTCGCGACTCTCGTCCGCATTGCCGATCAACCATGCATCTTCGGCATGATGCTCGACCAGACAGAGACTCGGGAGCTGGAAGCCAGGTTCCTGGAGTCGCAGAAGATGGAAGCGTTAGGTCGCCTCGCCGGCGGCGTAGCCCACGACTTCAACAACCTGCTCGGAGCGATCGGAGGATTTGCTGAACTACTGGAAGGTAAGCTGTGGCGGAACGACGATGGGCGACGCTGCTGCACCAAGATTATCGACGCCACCCAGCGCGCTAGCGGGCTCACGCGCCAGTTGCTCACCTTTAGCCGCAAGGAGGTCACCCGACCCTCACCACTTCACCCTGGCCGGGCTTTCCGCGTGCTAGCCGCCCTCATTCCCCGGTTGATTGGCGAACATATCGAACTCTCGTTGAATCTGTCCGCTCGCGGTGCGGTGGTCATAGACAAGACTCACTTCGAGCAAATCGTCTTCAACATTGTGATCAATTCGCGGGATGCGATGCCGGACGGCGGCACGTTGTTTATCGAAACTGAAGATGTCTCCCGGCCGACGTTATTGCCTACGGGTGCCATTACAATCAGCCCGTACCTGGCCATCCGGATCCGTGATACGGGTTCCGGCATGGACGAAGCCACGCGCCTGCACGCCTTTGAGCCGTTCTACACCACCAAAGACCTCGGACACGGCACTGGCCTGGGACTAGCCACCGTCTATGGCATCGTGCAACAGAGCGGGGGCGAGATCACGATCGATTCGCACCCCGGGAAGGGCACCCAGATCAATATTTTCCTGCCAGCCCTGAGCGGTGCGAACGGCGATCTGATCGACTCCCCCGGCACCGGTCAAGCAAAGACCTAATCTGGTGGGGCACCGAAATTGGCGGCTGAAACTTTGTCCTCTTCGGACGCCCTCAGCGATCTACCTGCAAAACGTCCGATGATAAGAATGTTCTTGAGGGTGAGCCGTGAGGTAGCCGTCTGCGATAGAGGGAGTATTATGCTGATGGCGAGTGAAATGAATGAATACGGGGAGAACAATGCGTGAGTCCATTGATTGGCCGCGTCCGCCGCGGTATCGACGGCGTGGCCGACGCTTCCTCTACATTATCGCCGCCCTCGCCGGCATCGTCTTCGCCTGCCGGACCGCGTTATCGTTCTACATGGACGCGCTCTGGTTCGGGTCGCTTGGCTATGGACACGTGTTCTGGAAAACGCAGGGCATACAATGGGCGGCCTTCACGGCATTTGGCACAGCCACATTTCTGATTCTGTGGGCATCGTTCTTGGCCCTGAGGCGTTCGCACTCTGCCGAGTTCGAGAGCAGTCAAACGATCTTCGTCGCCGGGCGAACAGTGAAGCTCCCGGTCGAACCGGTCCTACGTCTCATCGCGCTCGGTGTCTCGCTCGCCATCGCCGTAGCGACCGGCGCCGCCATGATGGCGGAATGGCCGTCGCTCGCTCTTTATTGGTACGCGCCGCGCACCAGTGGCGCTGTGGATCCGATCCTTGGCAAACCGCTGAATTTTTATTTGTTTACTCTTCCCGTGTGGCAGCTCATCGCGGGCTGGCTGATGACACTGGCCGTGATTAGCTGTGTGGCTGCCATTTTCTTTGTCCTGGTCACGGGCGGCTCCCGTGCGCTTGCCGGACATCGGGACAGCTACCTCCCGTTACGTTGGCGGGGGCTCTCCCTGACGTTTGCGTTCCTGATGCTGACCCTCGCGCTGCGCGTTTACATCGGCCGGTTCGAACGGTTGTTCGATGACCATACAATCTTCGCGGGTGCGACCTACACCGACGCTCACGTCTGGCTTCCAGGCATGCTCGCCGTATGTGTGGGACTCCTTCTAGGCGCGGCGATCGCAGCCGTCAATGCCGTGTGGTCACGACGTGTGTCCTGGCTGCTCATAGCCATGGTTCCGGCCGCGGCATGTTATCTGATTGTTTTGGTATACGGCTCCTACGTCAGCAGTTTTATTGTGAAACCGAACGAACTTGTTCGCGAGCAACCCTACATCGCCCACAACATAGAACTAACCCGGCAGGCCTACGGATTGAGCCAGGTCTCGCGCCGTGAGTTTCCGGCCGAGACCACCATCGACGCGGCCGATCCGGAGAACAATCAGGCTACGCTTCAAAACATCCGGCTATGGGACTGGCATGCGCTCCAGGACACCCTCCGCCAGATTCAGGAAATCCGTACTTATTATGATTTCCCTGACATCGACATTGATCGCTATGAAATCGACGGCACGATGCGTCAAGTGATGCTCGCCACGCGGGAGCTGAACGTCGAAAAGCTCCCGGAGAGCAGCCGCAACTGGATCAACGAGAAGTTGATTTACACACACGGCTACGGCATCACGATGAATCCTGTCAATGGCTTCACGCCGGAAGGGCTGCCGACGCTGATTCTGAGCAACATGCCAGTCCAGAGCACGGTACACAGTCTCAGCGTAACGCGCCCGGAGATCTATTTCGGTGAGCTGACTGACACGGACGTGTACGTGAATACACGGCAGAAAGAATTCAACTATCCCCAGGGCGAGACCAATAGTCTCACCTCGTACCAAGGCGAGGGCGGTATCGTGCTCGGCGGTCTCTTGCGACGCCTCATCATCGCGTTCGACCGCGGCGACCTCGCGAAGCTGCCATTCAGCGATGACGTGACCAAAGACAGCCGGTTGTTGATGCGCCGCAACGTGCGCGATCGAGTATCGGCGTTGGCGCCGTTCCTCACCTTGGATCCGGATCCGTATATCGTGATCGGCGACGATGGCCGGCTGTCGTGGATCATGGATGGGTTCACGACCTCAGACAGCTATCCATATTCGAGCCACTATCGTCTCGACGGCAATCTCATCAATTACATGCGGAACAGCGTTAAGGTCGTCGTCGATGCTTATGATGGGACCACCACGTTTTACGTGTTCGACACCAAGGATCCGATCATCGCGGCCTATCGTAGCATCTTTCCCAGCCTCTTCAAGGATGCGGCGGAGATGCCACCGGCGCTGCGTAAACACGTGCGCTATCCCGAGTTGTTACTCAAGCTGCAGGCGGCAGTGTACGGTCTGTATCACATGACCGATCCAGGGGTGTTCTACAACCGTGAGGACCTGTGGACGGTTGCCAGCGAAATCGGTTTAGACGCCACCGGCGCACAAACCGCAGTTCCAATGGAGCCAAACTTCGTGCTGATGAAGCTTCCCGGCGAAAGTGGTACGGAGTTCGTAGAGATTCTGCCGTTCACGCCGGCCAACCGGAATAATCTGATTGGATGGATCGCCGGGCGGAGCGACGGCGTGCACTACGGTACGTCGGTGGTCTACGACTTTCCGAAAACGAGGCTGGTCGACGGCCCGATGCAGATCGAAGCGAGAATCGATCAGAACGCCCAGCTGTCAGGACAATTGTCGCTGTGGAATCAGCAAGGCTCGCGGGTGCGTCGCGGAACTTTGCTGGTGATTCCATCGGGGCGCGCGCTGCTTTATGCGGAGCCGATCTACTTGCAGGCTGAGCGGAGCCCCATGCCAGAGTTGCGTCTTGTCGTACTCGCGCTGCAGGATCGGCTCGCCTACGGACCGACCTTCGATTCGGCGATGGCGGCTCTTTTTGGCGGAGCCGTTTCCTCGATAAGCCCGGCCACCTCTGCCGTGCCCGTGCGACATGAGCCGGCATCCGTACCACTCGAGCCCGCAGCGGATCTTCGCGCGCTCATCACGGAAGCCGCTAAGGACCTTGCCGACTACCAGCGCCTGACGGCGGAGGGCAAGCTCGGCGACGCCGGACAGATGCTTGAACAGTTGAAGCGCATTCTCGACAAGCTGAACGCCCATCAAAGATGATTTCTCTAGGGCACAGGGTTCTGTCCGTCCCTTGACGTGCCACCTGAGACAATCTAAGATGTGCGCACTGATGGCCCTGCCTGTATCTCTCATCGGACAAACAATCTCGCATTACCGCATCCTCAAACAGATTGGCGCTGGGGGGATGGGTGTAGTGTATGAAGCCCAGGATTCCCAGCTTGGTCGCCGAGTGGCCATGAAATTCCTTCCCACGGAAATGGCCCAGGACAGCCAGTTGCTGGAGCGCTTCCAGCGCGAAGCGCGCGCGGCTTCATCCCTCAATCACCCCAACATCTGCACCATTTACGCAATCGAGGAGCACGAGCGCCTGCACTTCATCGTAATGGAGCTGCTGGAGGGGGAGACACTGGCCCAGAAGGCAATCCGTCAGCCGATGGAAATGGAGAAGCTGCTGCCGCTGTCCATTGAGATCGCCGATGCCCTGGAATCGGCCCACGCCAAGGGGATCGTACACCGGGACATCAAGCCTGCGAATCTGTTTGTCACCGGGCGCGGGCAAGTGAAGATTCTGGACTTCGGTCTAGCCAAGATGAGCTGGGGCGCAGTCGAGCTGGGCGGTTCGGCCGGGCAGGGAGACACCCTGGTTTCCAACCACGAACTTACATTGCCGGGCTCGGCCGTCGGTACGGTCGCTTACATGTCGCCGGAGCAGGCCCGGGGCCAACTCGTGGACGCTCGGACCGACATCTTTTCCACCGGCACCGTGCTCTACCAGATGGCCACCGGAACGCTTCCCTTTCAGGGAGAGACCTCAGCGGTCATCTTCGACGCCATCCTGAATCGCGACCCCCAACCGGCCGCGGAGCTGAATCCCTCGCTGCCCGCCGATTTCGTGCGCATCCTGGAGAAGGCGCTTGAAAAGGACCGGAATCTGCGGTGCCAGACAGCCACCGATCTTAAAACCGACCTCAGCCGCCTGAAACGCGACCTCGAATCGAGCAAGCGACGGGTGAAGGAAAAGACCGATTCGGACCCCAGCGTTCAGAAGCAGACGGGAAAATCCGTAGCCGTGCTGTATTTCGAGAACCTTAGCGGTGCCAAGGAAGACGAATACTTGCGCGACGGCATTACCGAGGACGTCATCACCGAGCTCTCCAAGATCCGAGGACTGAACACCTTCTCGCGCCCCACCGTTCTGGCCTTTCGGGACAAGTCCGTGACCCCAGCGCAGGTCGGCCAGCAACTCGGCGCGGCATATGTCCTCACCGGCACCTTGCGCCGCGCTGGCGCCCGCCTGCGCATCAACGCCCAGCTCGTGGATACGCGCACCGATTTCCCGCTGTGGTCGGAGCGCTTCGACCGGGAGATGAAGGATGTTTTCGAAGTACAGGACGAAATGGCCCGCAAGATCGCCGAGGCCTTGCGCGTGACGCTTTCCCCGCAGGAACTGGAGGCCCTTGCCGTCAAGCCGACGGAGAGCCTGCAGGCATACGATCTCTACCTGCGCGGAAAAAGGTACGCGCGCCGGCAGACGCGCCAGGATCTGGAATTTGCGCTGCAGATGTTCGAAAACGCGGTGGCCATGGACGCCAGCTTCGCCCTGGCTCATGCCGCATGCGCCAACGCCTGCGCCATGTTCTACAGCAATTACAGCCGCGATCCAGTGTGGGTCGAACGCGCGCGCGAGGCTTCCGGCAAAGCTGTGGCTTTGCGCTGGGATCTCCCGGAAGTACAGGTCAGCCAAGCCTGGGTCCTCTATGCCGCTGAACTGCATGACGAAGCCGTACGCATGGTCAGAAAAGCCATCGAACGCAAGCGCGACTGTGAGGGCGCGTATTACATGCTCTGCCGCGCCCTGTTCGCCGCGGGACGCTACCAGGAAGTTCTGGACGTTGCCGAAGCTGCTATAGAGGCCAGTGGCGAGGACTACAACGTCTATGTGCCGGTCATGAACTCTTTTGGCGCTATGGGTAAAGAAGAAGCCAGACGCAACATGGCCCACAGGATGATCGTCGCGCTTGAGAACCATCTGAAACAGGTCCCCGAGGATGCTCGGGCACGCGTCCTGCTGGGCGCGAACTACGCCGATCTGGGACGGGTGGAAGACGCCTTGCGCGAACTTAACCTGGCTGTTACCTTGCGCGCTAATGAAGCGTCGATTCTTTATAACGCGGCTTGTGTGTACTGCGGCCTGAAAAAAAAGCCGGAAGCCCTGGCGGCCTTGAGCAAGGCCTGGGAAGCGGGGTTTAGGGACACCGTGTGGGCGCGGCGCGACCCCGACCTCAGCATGCTTCATGGCGAGCCGGAGTTTGACCGCCTGTACCCGGAGAAGCCCGCGTCATCGCCAGTATCCCATGCCCACTAGGTAGTCCTGACCGAAAGGATCCTGGCGCGGAACTGGCTTGCGTTTCCAACCCATTACGCTAACGAACTCTTCCGGGAAAGCTATGTTTCCAGAATTCTTTCCGACCTCGCTCTTGAGGTCGGTTGACCAGCGATACAAAAACCGACATGGACGAGCGGTATCACAAAGTCAACTGGGCGGCGCTCACCACGTGACGGGTTGTGGGCGAAGTGGCGATGTGACTTCCTACTCGCACTTAATCGCAAAAGTCGCAGCATTGCGAGGCTCATGCGCTTAATGGGCAGATCATGAAACTTACCAGTCTCGCGATCCATGGTCGAAGAGTCATCGCGTTCCCGTTGTGGGATACGCTAGGTGCCTGGCTACATGCCGTTTCAGGACAGTGGGCGCGAGACGCTCTTCTTGGGAGTGAGCGAGTTTCCCGCCGGGCAGTAGTCGAAGCATGTGTTGGGGCGCTTCTTGTGCCTAGAAATGTTCCTCATCATCTACGCCCGGCCCTCCGGCCCCCGCGGTTGTTCTTGCCGGCGGTTTGAGTTCGTAGCCTTGCGGCGGTTCTGCGCCCATCAGATATCGTACAAAATAATCCCAGCGCCGCCGTATCACGTAAGTATCACCGGCATAACCGTGGCGCCGGTTGGGTAAAAGCAGCAGGTCAAAGTCCTTGTTGGCCTTGATCAGCTCATTGACTACGAGCAAGGTGTTGTACGGCGGCACATTGTCATCCAACGTGCCATGCATCAGCAGCAGATGCCCTTTCAGGTTTTTGGCCAGGTTTTGATTCGCCTGATCGTCATAGTTGCTGGCGCCATCCGGCGTGCGCAGCAGCAGACCCTGGTAGCGCTCGCCCCAATCGTCCTCATATTCGCGGTTGTCATGGTTCCCGGATTCGGAGATCCCGACCCTGAAGAAGTCAGGGTAACGCAACATGGCATCTGTGCTGGCGTATCCACCTCCCGAGTGTCCCCAGATGCCGGCCCGGTCGAGGTCAATCCACGGAAACCGCTGGGCCAGCTGCTTCATGCCTGTAACCTGATCGGGCAGAGTATTGTCGCCCATGTTGGCAAAATAGAAATCGTGAAACTTCTTGGATCGCCCGGGATTGCCCATGCCTTCAATTTGCACCACGATGAAACCAAGCTCAGCCAGGCTCTGTGCATCTCCGCGCGCCGCCGAGAAACCCCAGTTGTTGACGCTGCCGCCCTGCGGACCGGGATAAATGTTATTCACAATGGGATACTTCCTGGCCGGATCGAGATTCGTTGGGTTGAACATGAGACCATAAATGTCGGTCACCCCGTCGCGGGCTTTCACGGAGAACAGTTCCGGAGGCCGCCATCCAATGGCGAGGAGTCGCGAAATGTCCGTCCTGGCGATTGTGCTCAGCACCTTGCCCGAGGTATCACGTAATACTGTCACTGGCGGCGCGTCGGGTTTTGAGTACGTATCAGTGAAAAACCTCCCGGAAGGCGCCATAGTAATCGTATGATCGCCGTCTTCCGGAGTCAGCAGCATGAGGTTCTTGCCGTCGAGCCCCACCCGGTACAAGTGGCGGAAATAAGGATTCTGGCCGGCCTCTTTTCCGCCGGCTAGAAAATACACAACACGTTGCTTTTCATCCACTCCGGCGAGCTCGGTGACTACCCAATCGCCGCTCGTGATCTGGTGCTTCAACTGGCCGGTGGAGAAATCGTAGAGATAAAGGTGTCCCCAGTTGCTGCGTTCGGAGAACCAGATAACTTCGTTGGAGCTTGCCAGGTAACGCCAGTTGGACCGCCGCTGGCCGGATTCATACTGCGTAGTTACTTTTTCCTCCAGCACGTCGCGTACCTCCCCGGTGGCAGCATTGGCTACCCGCAGGGTGGCTTGCTTATGGTCGCGGGAACTGGAGACAAAGACCAGGCTCGCAGCGTCCGGACTCCACTGTACGTCCGCCCACTCCTGGCACTTGAGGTCGTCGCAGACAGTGGTTCTGTGCTGGTCCGGAGGCATTTTGAGGTGGATGACTTTGTGCGCATCCAGATCGATGATCACCCTCTCGATCATGGTGACCACCTCATCTCCCGGCAGGGGATATTTCCACGCTTGCAGTGTGGGATGGCCGACCTTGGTTTCCACCAGGTACATCTCGCCCACCTTGCGCTGGTCCTGTTGAAAGGTGGCAATCTTCCTGGAATCGGGCGACCACAGGAGCACTGGGTCATCGCCGTGGGTCCAGCCTGCATTGTTCGTGGCGTAGCCGTAGTCTTTTACGCCGTCTGTAGTGAGCTGGATCTCATGGCCGGACTCCACATCGCGTACCCACAGGTTGTAGTCCCGGATAAACGCCGCGCGTTTCTTGTCCGGCGATAGCACTTCTTCGCGCTTCGGCTCGGCCGGCGGCCCGGCGCAAGAGTCGCCTGTGGTGTCGCAGCTCCATCGCTTCTCCCCGATCGCGAACAGGATGGCTTTTCCATCGGCTGAGTATTCGAAACGCATGAACGGCAGATGTCCCTTATCGTAGGTGTTCCCTGACGCCTTGGATAGCCCGGCCGCGACTCTCTCATGGTCAAAAGCAGGCTGCCGCATCTGCTTCACCGGGTCGAACAGCACGAATTCGCTGCCTGCAGCCGACGAGTCGCGGTACCAAAAGCGGCCATCAGCCAGCCATTCCGGCTGGACGCGGTGGTCCACGAGCGGATTGGTGTTGTAACCCATGAACTTTTCCGCTCGCGCGTAATCCGCAGCCGTCAAGGCCTTCGGCTGCTGGGCCACGGCGCTACTGAAGACCAGACAGAACGCAACCGTAACCGAGCGAGTGATTTTCGGGCAATACCATGAGGAAGGTGTCTTGAGAGGCATGATTGGATCCCTTGAATCCTGATGAATTGAGACGAATTCGCGCACGATTATACCGAATCACATCGCAGATTCGGCTTGGTGTGAAAGTGGACGGGAGGCCATGCGAGTTGAGCAACACAAGAGCTCTAACTCGCGAGCGATCGCATTATTTACAGAAACGGGCTGGAATCATGTGTTTTACCCCGTCTTTGCCGCCGCGCAGGATCATCAAACTGCCCGTTTTCGGATCTTGCCGGCGGCGTCAACGATGTAAGCGTTACTCGCTGAGAACCCGGTATTGAAAGGTACTGCTGTGAGCTGTTCCGGAGAAAAGCTGCGGAAACGGGCAACTCCGCGGCGGAAATGTTCTCTCAGGTATCGCTCGACAGTCATCCGGAAGGGATATATGGAGGCGGTTCTCACTTTCTGGTCTTTTTGTTGCCTACATCGACCCGACTGTCATTCTGACGCCAAGCGGACTAGTGCAACAAAAGAATCGCTAGCCTTTGAGGCGCTTTTCGAGTTGCTCCATCACGCTTCCGAGATCCGGATAACCGGCTCCAAAGCTTCGCGTGAGCCAGTTTCCGCCCCGTTTGGCAATCGTTTCCCCGTCTGCGACTACCTCAAACTCGCCGGTTTTTCCCTGTGTGCTCACGGCATCGACCCCAAAGCGCTCCTTGATCATGGCCACGAGACTCGTGACCTTCCCATGGTTGTTCTCTCAGGTCGGACAATGAATGATCTCGATCTTCATT
>DATDGP010000094.1:0-8243 GCA_036522035.1 Terriglobales bacterium | reverse complement strand
CCAGGCGCGCAGGATGGCGCATTCTCGCGGCAACAGGCCGGGGTACTTCGGGCGTTCGCATTGCAGGGGAGTTGAGCCCATAGCCCTCAGCGTTCGATGCCGCTGTGCTCCAGCGTGGCGTACTCTACGGCCGTGGAGGTCTGCCCCACGGTCCTAAGCCAGCCCTTCCAAAGCCGTACCTTCACGCGCGATTCGAGTGGCTGCGCCTGAATCCAACGGTAAGCCTCCGCTCGCCTGGCTGGCTGGATCAGCTCATCGGGCATGATGCCGTCAGGCGAGAGCATATTGCTACATCCTAGCGGTTTTCAAACCGTTAGCTCTAGCTTACCAGATGGCATTTTAACGAGGATTCCAGAGCCCGTCCCTCACGCATCACCGCCACACAGGAAACCAACAAAGTTATATGATCCTGAAGAAACGGCTCCCGTAGCTCCCCGAGGGTGAGATAGTCTGCCAGCTCTATAGTGATTCGGTTCCGGAGCTCCAGAAACTCTTGCGCCGTGAACGGTCCATACCCCGCACTTTGCTCGCTCACCTCAATCCCCCGAGAGGAGAAGTCATCACCACGCTCGGTCGTTCGGCGGGAGCTGGAGCCGGGGCCGCAAGCGTCGCCCACTGGCACTGCGGGTATATGCCACGGTGATACCCAGCGCAATTCTGGCACAGGGCCAGGGCATGTTGATAGCACCACAACTGTGGACCCGGCCCGCCACACGTCACGCAGATCGGATGTGAAGCTCGTTGCTGTGGGGCCGGAGCCTGCCACGCGGCCGGTGCTGCCGGTGCGGGCGCTACAGGCAGACTTTGACGCCTCATCGCCTCGTGGATGATGGCAGCCTGCTGGCGTCCCTGGCGATCAATTGCCCAACAAACTAGTGTGCCCACAAACCAGAACAGGAGGCAGAAGCCGGCAATCCAGTACACAAACCAAGCCGCTACGCCCAGCGCAAGAGCCGGTATGTTCAAGATGATGCCGACCCAAGGCAGCATTGCCACCAGAAACCAGAGAACAAACGCCCACCCGAAAAATCGGACAATTACGGGTTTTTTCACTGCACACCTCCATCTGACTTATCGGTCGGTGTGCCCTTGGGCTTTACTCTGCTGACTGCTCACTGACGCATCAATTGCACCGTGTGGCGCTACGAGGGAGAGACGCGGACGATCAGGCGCGCGCGATAGGGATTTGAAGATTCACAGTGGCGGGACGAAACAGGGTACGGCGGTGCCCCTTCAGTTTTCGCTGGTAGCTCGGCCAAAGCTTACCCTTCTTGTGCCAAGTGGTGCGGTGCGACTCCAGGTGGCGTTGGAGCTTACATGCGTCGCAGTACACCCTCCGTTGTTGCTGTGTGCGGAAAGTGAGGCCGCATTGACGGCAAGGCTTTTCAACTTCGGGCAAATCGGACGGAGCCTTCGCCGGAAAGTCGGGCTGCGACGCGGTGCTGTACCGGGCGTGAGCTTCGCTAACATCCTCTTCGGTCGCGGCTCGCACCAACAGGCCCCCTTCGGACAGCGGCAGTACCAGCACTCTTTCGACCCCTTTCAAGCCAGCCTCTTTCACCAGGGCCGCACTGAGAGTGATGATTGCTTGGCTGTTCGCCTTGCGCGTGAGCTTTCGCAGGTTGCCGGTTGCGAACCCCAGACCCCAGTCGTAGTGCTGTCGATTGCGGGGCCGCTCCAAGGCTGTGCGCACAGCCAGCCAACTCCCGGCCTCCCACTTGCGCCCCAATTCCTCCGCCGATTTCGTTTTGATCGCCATCGTTGCTGAGAGTACATCCCTTGCAGCCATAAAACTAGGGGCAGCCCCCTGCCTCCGCGCGCGTGCGCGGCTCTGCTTGCAGCGGTCGTTTGCAGGTAGGCTAAAGTGGAGGCTACGCTCTGGCACGTTTCTGGCACACCGAGGCGGAAAAAGGGGGAGAGAATAGTGCAAGATCGTATAGGCCGTCAGGAGCCGTCAAATTGCAGCAGCATTTAGGGTTAGCTTTAGATTGAAGGGGTTACGGAGCCTGAAGCAGGACCACAATAGGTTGTGGTCCGTCGGTCTGTTGTGAGTTAAAAGGGCAGTGCTCCACCATTGAGCTACCGGCCCGCATTTTCACGCTACAACAGCGCCGTAAGCGAAGTAAAGAGAATAGGGAGCCGGGGATCGCGAACCGTTGCTCCTCACTCACTCCCGGTTCGTGACTCCCTACTCCCCACGGAAGTCGACCGACGCGGGTTTGATTCGGAAGCCGCGGGTGGTCACTGCCAGGTAGGTGATGCCGATAGCGAACCAGACGCCGCCTACGATCTTAGCAAGCGGGTTCAGGTTCCACCAGATCAGGGCGCAAAAGGTAAACCCGACCAGTGGGATCACGGCGTCCACCAGGATTCGGCGCTTGCGTCCGTTTTGCCTGAGAACCGTGAACTGCCAGAAGGTGACGAAGTTTACCCCCATAAAGCTCAGGAAAGCGCCGAAATTCATCAACTCGCCGGCGTGCTCATACGCGTTGCCGTAGTAGCCTAAAGCGGCCGCACCCAGGAACGACAGGACGCCAATCAAAATGACGTTGTAGCTCGGTGTGTGGCTGCGGGGGCTCACGTGGGCGAACAAGCGGCGGGGAAGGACGTTGTCGCGGCCCATTCCAAACAGGAGCCGTGCCGCGCCGAGTCCACCGTTGAGAGCGCTACCAAAAGCGGCGATGATCAGGATGGCCCCCATGGCATGGAACAGGGGCGACCCGCCCACCCGCCGGCAGACATCCATGAAGGCCGTCTCGAGATTGGGGAATGTGTGCCAGTCGGGCCACACGCGCTGGCCTAGATAGACTTCCAGTCCGCCGAAGACGCCCGTGAACAGGCACACCAGCACGGTGGCCAACAGCACGTTGCGTTTTGGGTTGTGGACCTCCTCGGACAGCGTCGTGACCCCATCGAACCCGATATAAGTGAGAGCGGCAAACGACGTGGCGCCCCAGATGCGGTGGGAATCGAAAGTGGCGGGGTCGTAAAAAGGCTGAACCGAAAGGAGCCCGCTCCAGCCGGCGCCGCCATAAAGAAAGTGCACGGCCAGGATCAGGAAGAGGGCGATCACCACGCACATGGCGAACAGCATGATCTTGTTGGTACGGGCGCTGGAGCGGATTCCGACGAGATTCAGCAAGGTGATGATGGAGGCGATCAAGCCCGCGGCCACGATATACGGCACCGCCGGCACATAGCGCGAGTGCAGAGCGGTCGCGATCCACACCGTGTTGATCAGTGGCTGAAGCAGGTAATCCAAGAACATCGCCCATCCCATCAGAAAGCCGAGATGAGCGTTCAGGCCCTTGCCGACGTACGTGTAGGCGGACCCTGCGGAGGGATAGAGCGCCGCCATGCGGCCGTAGCTGACGGCGGTAATCAGCATGGCGAACATGGCGATCAGAATGGTGTCCACGAAGTAGCCATTGGAAAGGCTCTGCGCCACGCCGAAGAGCGGAACCGGGGCGATAGGCTGGATGAGGACGATGCCGTAGAAGATGAGATCCCACAACGTCAAGACTCGCCGAAGGCGAGGACCCGCCGGGCTCGAAACTGCCGCTACCGATGAAGGGACTGGGTCCATGAGGCTGGTGGCGCAACGCGCGGCGCGCTCTCCGCGAACCTGGATTCTAGGCCAGAGTCAGATCGATGGGAAGAGATTTTGTTCTGCGTTGCCGGATTCCGTCAATCCGAGCAAGCCACTGAGGTAAAATAGCGCCTGGGACGAATCGGTGATGGGCGTGTAGCTCAGCCGGATAGAGCATCGGATTTCTAATCCGAGGGTCGGGGGTTCGAGTCCCTCCACGCCTGCCAATTTCTTTCGTGGTTTCTGCGTCTTACGCGGCATAGACTTTACCCTGGTCACATTTGGGGTGCATAAGACGTGCATACTTGCGCGTCGAGCGAGCGCATGACGGCCACAGCGTCCGCCGGCGCTGACTTCGCGTAGCCGTTCATTGTGGTTGTTTTCCTCCGCTGCGCCAGTTGGTGCACCTCGTTACACGATTTAAGTCGCTCGCCGGTCTGGAAAATGGCGTCAGGCAAGTAGGCGGCCAGATCAAAGGCTTGCTCCGCCACCGCCGCGGGAGGCGACGTACCACTCAATCGTCTTCCTCAACCCTTCCTGAAACGGGACCTTGGCTTTGAACCCAAACTCCCTTTCTGCCCGCGAAGTATCCAGTTTCCTTCGTGGCTGGCCATCCGGTTTGGAGGAATCCCATGCGATCTGCCCTTGGAAATCTGTGAGGCGGGCGATGAGTTGGACGAGATCGCGGAGGGAGATCTCGAAACCTGATCCGATGTTTACCGGCTGGTCGCCCTCATACCTCTCTGTAGCCAGAACCATTCCTTCCGCCGCGTCTTCCACGTAGAGAAACTCTCTCGTAGCAGTCCCTGTCCCCCAAACCTCCACCGTGTTTCGTTTCTGCTCTTTCGCTTCCAGAAACTTGCGAATGAGGGCGGGGATCACATGTGACCTTTCAGTGTCAAAGTTATCGCCGGGGCCGTAAAGGTTCACGGGCAGCAAGTAAATGGAGTTGAGCCCAAACTCCTGGCGGTACGCTTGCGCCTGCACCAGCAGAGACTTCTTGGCGATCCCGTAGGGTGCGTTAGTCTCTTCCGGGTAGCCGTTCCACAGGTCATCTTCGCGAAACGGCACGGGACAGAACTTCGGGTAAGCGCAAACGGTCCCAACCAGAACGAGCTTCTCCAGGCCGGCTCTTCTCGCCTGCTCGATCAGCTCGATCCCCATGATGGCGTTTTCGTAAAAGAAGGTGCCAGGCTTGGTGCGATTCGCCCCGATTCCCCCCACCACGCCGGCGAGGTGCATCACGATATCCGGATGAAGGTCTTGGAAGAGCCTTCGGGTATTGGCGCGATCGGTGAAGTCGTATTCCCGTTTGCGAGGTGCAAACACGGCCCCGCAGCCGCGGCTCTGGAGGGAAGCCACCACGGCCCGCCCCAAGAAGCCCGCGCCTCCCGTCACCACAACCCTTTTGCCCGTAATGTCCAGCATGATCTCTCGTCCCCTGTCCTTCCGTCCGATCGGCGCCGCCGGTTACCCTACTGCATCCCGGCTCCAAAAGGCTCACGATGCATCTGGATAGCCGTTTCAGCCATGATAACTGACCAGTTCCGGAGACCGAACCCTGAGCTCCCAACCGGGCACCGTTGCGCCTTGCTGGCGTCACCGAGCAGGAAGTTTACTTCATTGGATGCAAAGCAACCGGGCGCATTTGCACGTATCTCCAATCCAGCCCGCACACGCGAAAGCCAATTCTGCAAAACTCATCCAGCGTGGGCATCTTGCGTGGCCAGCACAAAGTCGTCTGGTTTTTCCTGTCGCCTCATCCACATAGCCTCCTCGCCATGCAACGCTGGCTTGGCTTGACCCATCCTGCTCCGGCTCAGCTCGCACGGATGTCTGTCCGGTCTCCAAGAAGAACCGGCTCTTCCGGGTTCCTTGTGAAAACCGAGGCAATCGGCGCCTTGACAACCGGTGATGCACGAATCGCCGTCGACTTGTGCGTGGTCTCACCCGTGTAAGTTCTGGCTGTCAGCGTTTCAAAGAGTTGCGAGCCGTCGCAAAGCACGATCTAATTTCCGCCATTTGGGCGCGATTCTCGCGCTCGCCAGCGCGTAGTCCTCAGTTGCCTGTAGGCTACTGATTCCAAGCTGGTTGTGTCGCCATTTCGCGCTACGTCTGAGCCGATTGGTTCCGGTCTTGGGTTTTCTGGGCTTTGAAGGATGCCTGGATTCATCTGATTATAAGGGAGTTGTCTTAATATTGGCCGCGGATTCCCCTTCCAGCTTTGGTTGTAGCCTCGTTTTTGTTGATTCTAAAGGACATTCCAGCTTTGGCCTAGCCCCACTTTTAGATTATATTGTTGATTATGAACCACATTCTAGATTTGGCTTTTGGGGGGTGGGGGGGTACCTTTTTCGTCGCGGTGCGCTGATTTAGCCTAGAGATGTTGGCTAGCCATAGCCCCTGCGCCTTCTCTCCCAACCAAGCCAGCTATTTGCGATTCTGGACCCAGATCCGGCCATGGTCAAGGAAATCCTCGCTTGGGCGGTAGTGGGTGCACCCACTACCGGCTGGGCTACCTCAGCCCACCGCCTCGTAGGACAATGCCGCCCAGTGAAATCCTAGCTACTGGATGCCGGGCCGCGGTCAGGGTTGAGGCTTGGCGGTGTTCTTTTTGAACTGCCAGAAGACGGCACAGCGGTCAAAGTCGGCCTTCTGAGAGTAGACACCCCAATCATCGAGGTCGCTGGTGTCGTCGTCGTCGCAGGATACGGCGGTGGGAAACTCGCCCGACTTCACCCGTCGCTCCACCTCGGCTTTGGACACCACATGAAGCTTCGCGGCCTCGGCGGGGGCCAACTGGAGTTTGTGCGCATCCGCATGTTCCATGCCGGGTGGTATGGCCTCCGCCGCTGCCTGGCGTGCCTGCGCCTCGTCGGCCGCGTACACAGACAGATCGCCTGCGTCGACTTCCACCAGGTCGTGCAGCACCAGCATCGCGATGACGGTGGCGATGTCGGTGCCAGGCGGCGCGTGCTCGGCTAATGCGAGCGCCATGACGGCCAGATGCCAGGAGTGCTCGGCCGAGTTCTCCCTGCGGGGCGGGTCGGTGAGCACGGTCTGGCGCAGCACGCCCTTGAGCCTGCCTGCCTCGGACACGAACTGAAGCTGACTTTCGAGGCGGTCCATGCTTTCCATTGCAGCAGAGCTGAGCGGGCCAGCGGTGCAGCTAGGTACCGGTGCTTGCCGCGCAGCTACCTGGACTCAGCGGTCCGGCCAGGTCAAATGGGCTCCTCGCGCCGCCCGGCGTGCCGCCGCTGCCTGACTGGCCGAACTGCGGCTGCACGTAACCGTAGGTCTGCCCGCACGTGGCGCCTGAGTAGCTAACTATGACATCGGCAAGCCGTGGCTCGAGCGGCCCGCCAGGATCGTTCCATGGCCAGAAGTAGACAGTCTCCTCGATGTGCGCTACCACAAGGATGCGAGTAACCGGCGCGCCAGGCTGCTCCGCCGGGTAGACGAACAGGTAGTCCGCAAGGACGCCCAGGACGGCAAGGCGCCCGTACTTGACCACAGAAGCGGTCATCGGCAGGCCATGAACCTTGATGATCTTGCCGACAAGCTCGGTACTGCCGGGGACGAACTGGGTGACCCAGGCTCTCGTGCTGAGCCTCAGGTCCAGCGCGGTTCGGCCAGCAGCCGACAGATTGTGGTAGAACCAGGAACGCTGCTGCGGGGTCAGCAGGCTGCCAAAGGCCTCGGGACTGGCCCCCTGCAGGGCGCTGGCGTCCAGCTCGCCCGCGATCAGCAGCTTGCGCATGGTCTGGTACGCGCTGGCTACCTGAGCCGAGGTGAAACTGCCGACGCGATGAGCGGCAGGCAGCACTATCCCTGCCGCACCGTCGGCATAGCTCTGTGCGGGCGTGCCAGCGAACGGGTCTGCGGTCGTGAACGGCAAGGTCTGCGGCGCCTTGCTGCCCGCCCGCGCTGGCCGGGTCGATGACGATGCCGCGGGTGGCGGGCTGCGCCGCAGCAGGTTGCGCAGGCCCATCCCGGCGGCGAACAGCAGCGCGACGACGACGGCGGCGGCCAGCACCGAGCGCGCGTGGCGTGGCCGCATCGGGGTCGGGCTGCTCCAGCTGTGCATCGCCCGCACAGGGACGCGCGCTCGCTCGGCCGCGGTTGGCTCATGGAACTTCGCTTCCGCGGTGAGTTCCGCGGCTACCTCGGCAAGGCGGCTGTTGATGTCGTCCGGGATCTCCGGCGAGCGTCCAGGCGATTCGCCCCTGCCAGCCATACCGCAAGTATCCGTTAACACCAAGCTCCGGTGCGTAACGATATGAACCGAGATCTGGCCGCATCACGGCACGTGCCGACCGAAAACCGGACCCCAGCTGTAACCCTCTGCGACTGCCGTGTCATCCTGTGTCGTGGGGGACCCATTCAGATGAAACCGGGGGGACCGGTCATCGGGCTCGTCCTGGCGCGGCAGCTGCCTCGCCAGGACGAGCCTTTCTGTTAACCCTGGCGACCTCGGCCACGGCCCGCCCCGGCTCGCCCTGAACGGGCCCGCGCCTCGTCCATGCCCTGGTTAGCGAGCTCGTCGGCACGCTCATTGCCCGGATTCCCCGCGTGCCCCTTGACCCACAGCCAGTGCACCTCGTGCCTGGCCGCCGCGACATCCAGCCGCTGCCATAGGTCGGCGTTCTTGACT
>DATDGP010000093.1:0-17874 GCA_036522035.1 Terriglobales bacterium | reverse complement strand
GATTCCAGCCAACCAGCGGATAAACCGGCTACTTTGCGGCGTTGCCGCTACCGACATTTTGGACACACGGCATTATTGAAATCATTCCAGAGCGCACGAAAGTGCCTTTCGTTCAATACCCGAAATTGTTTAGCGTATTGGCGTCGTGACGAAGATCCGCGAAACCCGTAGATTTTACGTGCTGGTAGTAATCGAGTGCGGTTTTCGTATCGCGGAGAGCGCGAATGATGGTAAGGTTTTCGCTGAGATCGCGAGTCTTCGACGCGACACCCCAGCCGTATCTGTCGGAGAGGGTCCGAAAGACCGTACGATTCACGTGCTGAAAGTTATCCGAGTTGGCCATCGCAACGTAACCCCAGCCGGCATCGGGATCCATCATCAGGATCGACTGGAAACCCGTGTTGCTTCCGTTGTGAAAGAAGATGTGAGGACGATACTGGTAGCCGAGCGCGAAGCCCAGGCCCGTGCCTCCGGCTCCGGTGGGATCGTCGTGGCATTGCACGGAAAGCATTTCGTGAACAGAGGTCTGCGAGAGCACGTGATTGGCATCGCCTTGTGTGGAGAGCGCAATCTCGAGGGCGAACTTGGCGAGATCAGTGGGCGTGGTCCAAAGGCCATCGGGCGCCAGTTCGGGAAAGAGATGCCATTTGCCAGGAAGCGGATGGCCGTTGTGGTCGGTGCCCGAGGCGGCACGTGCTGCAAGAACAGGCGGAAGACTCTGCTGGAAGGTGCTTTCGTTCATGCCGGCCGGCAGAAGAACGTGCTGGCGCATGAAATCTTCAAAGGATTGGCCGGAGACATCGCGGATCAAAAGCGCAGCGACGGCGTAGCCTCCGCCGGAATAGTTGCACTCCGAACCGGGACGAGCGGTCACACGAATAGGCGGATTGTTCGCCGGCGGAAGGCCATCGAGCGTTTGTGTTGAGGTAGGCAGGGGAAGGCCCTGCGCGTATCCGTCAAAGCCGTGCACATTGAACCCGGCATTGTGGCTGAGAATGCGGCGCGGCGTGACTATCTCTTTGGCCGTGAACTGATTGCCGGGCACCTGCCAGGATTTGAGCTTGCCATTCACATCGTCATCAAGCGAAAGCTGGCCATGCTGGACGAGCCAAAGTGCGCCAGCGGCCGTAACGGGTTTGCTTATGGATGCTGCCTGGAAGAGCGTGTGCGCCGTGACCGGTGAGCCTCCTTCAGCTGAGTTGACACCGAAGCCTTTGGCCCAAGCAATGCGACTGTGCTCGATAACGGCAACGCTGAAGCCGGGGTCTTTATAAATGGACATCATCTGAGCCAACGTTACTTGAAGAGGCGGTTTACCAGATGCGAGTTCAATGACGAGGACGACCGAGCCCGGTGTCAGCGGCGGTGCATTCTGTGCGAGCAGGGTAGCGGCGCTGGATAAGAGTCCGAGTATGAGCGCCGGCATCCGTCTACGGAGCATGATGATTCCTCCAAAGCTGACGTTCCGCAGAAACACAAAGCGGTTCACACGATAATCCGAGAAATCCGCCGTTCTCAAGAGAGCATGCAGGAAGCAATCGTACCAGACGATTGCAGAGGGATTTGACTAGGCGTGAGTGCAGTCCACCATCAACAGCGTCCGACGCGTCATCAGGTGAACTTAGCTCGATGAGGGGATTTGATTCAGATGATTCCGGCCAACATCTTGGTGTTGGCGATTGGTGGATCAAGGATTGCGAGCGCGCAAATGAAATAGGAGGCGGTGAAAGACTTCCGTGTTCGCTGGTCGGCGGTCTGCAAGAAAGCGGGTGTACCAGGACTGCTGTTCCATGATCTGCGGCGATCAGCAGCGCGGAACTTGAGGCAAGCAGGCAACGGGGAAACAGTCATCATGAAGATTGGCGGCTGGAAAACCGAGAGCGTGTTCAGGCGCTACGCCATCGTGAGCCAGAGCGACATCAGCAATGCGATGGTGAGGCTACAGGAGCACGGACGCCAACAGGATGCACAAGCGAAGACCGATGAGGCTCTGTTGAGGCCCAAACGGTTCAAAAGACGGTCATAAAGGCTTACAGGAGCTGCCGGTCATGCCCGCGATGGCAGCGTCCTTGGAGAACTAAACAGATGAACAGCAAGGGACTTAAGTTGGTGCCGGGAGGGGGAGTTGAACCCCCACGAGGGGTGAACCTCGGCGGATTTTGAGTCCGCTGCGTCTGCCAGTTCCGCCATCCCGGCTCTACTTGCAAGTGCCTGAATTTAAAGCTAGTTTCACATTCTATATCTTTTTCATCCAAGACAACGATTGTGAAACTGTGCAAGTAAATGTGGAAGTATGCATTTCCACAGATCCTTGTCACTTGCCCATGAAGTGCTTGGGCTCTCCTCGGGCAACAATGTCCCCTGCCAAGCAATAACGAGGGCATCGGTACGAGATTTTACCACCCAACGCACTCAGAGCCCCATCTCTAGCACTCAGAGCCCCATCTCTAAATGATGCCCCGCTCCTATTCGGGGACGTTCGCGCCCGAGCACCTTTCCGGAGTCATTGCGGGCATTGCAACGGTCAGCACATCTCTCCCTCGTAGCTTTTCGAGCGTTACGAAACCACTGGGGGACGCTTTCACCGGTGCAAATAGCCAATCTCGCTATTTTCGATTATCATAGATTATGAAAATAGAGCAGAACGCTATTTTCGGCGCTAAGAAGCTAAGAAGGCAGATGTGGCCCACGCTACCAACATTCCCGGCCAGAAAATATCCCAGGGCAACTATTCAGCATTTGTGCCAGCGCCTCTGCCCCCAGAACTGAACTGGACACCGCGGCTGATTGGGGCCCTCTCGGATGCAGACCGGCTAGTCGGAAGATTAGCGGGCGAGGGTGGTCGCCTTCCCAATCCTCATATCTTGATCCGGCCCTTCGTACAGCGTGAAGCCGTTCTATCAAGTAAGATTGAAGGCACACAGGCCACGCTCGGTGAACTGCTTGCCGCCGAAGCGGGAGCGATCGTGGATCGCAGTCCCGAGGATCTTCGGGAAGTTGGCAATTACGTGGTGGCTCTTGAGCATGGCATCTCGCGCCTCAAGAAACTTCCCCTTTGCGTCCGGCTTACCCGCGAGTTGTACGAAAAACTCATGACCGGCGTCCAGGGGCATCAAGCTGCACCTGGACGTTTTCGGAAGACGCAGAATTGGATTGGCAAGCCGGGCAGCACGATCACAACTGCTTCCTACATCCCGCCCCCTCCAGGAGAGGTCGAGCCGTGTCTCGCGGCTTGGGAAAAATTCCTGCATGAATCGACGCTGCCGCCTCTCGTGACCATTGCGCTGGCTCACTATCAATTCGAGGCCATTCACCCGTTCCTTGATGGCAATGGCCGAGTCGGACGCCTGCTCATCACCTTGTTCCTGATCGAGCGCCAAATCCTCCCGACACCGCTGCTCTACTTGTCGGCGTTCTTTGAAGCATCAAGGCGAGACTACTATGACGGCTTGCGGGGTATCAGCGAACGCGGCGCATGGAACGATTGGTTGGAGTATTTCCTGCTGGGAGTCGCTCGGATGTCTGAAGATGCTTTGAGTCGAGCCACGCGAATCAACAGACTACTTGCCGAGTGGCAGAGAAAAGTATCCGGAGAATCGAGCAACAATCCGTTGCGTGTAGTCGAGCTCTTGGGGGCAAATCCGTTCATCACGATAAAAGGTGCGGCAGACAAATTGACGATCGCATTTACAACTGCGCAACGCGCCATCGAACGACTGGAACGCGCAAGGATCGTAAAACGGATGGGCGATGCCAAGCGCGACCGAGTCTATTGCGCAACCGCACTCTTGGATATCCTCGAAGAGCCGGCCCGCCTCAAGCCAGCCGACAACAAGTACTTCAGAGTTCTGTCGTAACCGTAGCTCCTGAGCCCCAGTTAATTTCAGTACCGCAAAACAGCGACTCGTCCTGCCGCCGAGCCAGGCAGAACTGTTGCCTGTGAGGGAAAAGCAAGATAGAAAAGGCGGCTTATGATGAGCAGATACGAAAGGGGAACGTTGCAGCTGCCAACAAAAAGACTACGAGGAAGTCTCGGAAGGTGACAGTTGCTCGGAAATAGGCCATATTCTCGCCACGTTAAGAATGACCGACCCTACGCCTACAATGACGAAGCGGAAACGGTTGCATAACGCTTTTGTTGAGCGCCAGAACTACAGTCAGAATCGACGAGCTGTTCTTCAGTTTATCCGCGAAGCGCTGAAGCCAGAACGCTACGCAAAGCAACCGCTTTGAAGGCCCGCGGAAGGGGTGCGTCATTGAGTTTACCGTGACCCTCCGAGGTCAGGCAAACGCCGGGTGCTGACCACCGAGCAGAGATGTACGGCCCTGAACGGTCTCCCAATTGTCTTGTTCCAAAAACAGGATGGCCAAGCGGAGAAGAACTTGCCATCACGTGGTACACTTCCGGACCGTTGGGGGCAGCGTTCCACGCCCACGAGATGCGAGGCCATGCACGCGGGAAAGATCCAGGATGTAGCCATCGATCGCACGCCGGCCCAGGACCACTCGGTTTTCGGGTTGCTCTCGCCGCAGGCATCTTTTGATCAGCTCAATCGCGGCGCACTCCGTCGATTCCTTCATCTGCTCCTAGGCTCGGTGGGCATTTTTCTTGCCTACGAGTATGGATTCCAGCAGAATCCCCACCTGCTATCCGCGTTGTGGCTGCCGGACGCGGTGTTACTCTGCTGCCTGCTCTTCACACCAGCACGCTGGTGGTGGGTTTACGTGCTGGTTTCGCTCCCGGTGCGCTACTACTTTGGGACGAACGGCGGCGGTCTACCAACGTGGCAAGTGTTTGCCAATTATCCCAATGACTGGCTGAAGGCCCTAGTTTCGGTTTATCTGATTCGGCGGTTTACGCGAGGGCCGTTCCGGCTCGACAGCCTGTATCAATTCATCGTCTTCTTTTGCGTGGCCGTAGTGGGCTCACCGGCGTTGTCGGCCGTGGGCGGGGGCATCGTCCGGCACATGGAAGGTAACGCCTTCTGGGACGTATGGTATCGCTGGTTCCTGAGCTGTGCCCTGGTTGCCTTGTCCGTCACCCCCGCTTTGGTTCATTGGATTGCCGCCCGGCCGCCGTTGGCCGGCGCCCGTCCCGCACGCTATGTGGAATTCTTGTTGCTATCGAGTGGCCTGGCGTTGGCCTCCTATGCCGCGTTTGGACGGCCTGCCGACGGCTCGGTCTTTTCTCTGGCGGCTCTTTTTGCGCCCATACCTTTCCTGATCTGGGCGGCGGCACGGTGGGGACCCATTGGCGCGTCCACGGGAACGGCCGTGGTTGGCATCCTGGCGATGCTGAGCACGCGTCACGGTCGCGGTCCCTTTCTGACCAACTCGCCGGCCGACAATGTGGTCGGCATGCAGCTCTTTCTGGTGTTCGTGGCTCTACCCATGCTTTTGCTCTCTATTTTGATCAGCGAGCGCAAGCGGGCCGAGGAATCGTTGCGCGATACGATGCACGAGCTGGCCCTCAGCGAGCAGCACTTGCGCGACAATTTTCAACAGATCAAGAAACTGAGCGCACGCCTGGTGAACGCGTACGAAGATGAGCGCAAGAATATCTCCCGGGAGCTGCACGACGGGGTCTCGCAGCAGCTGACCGGCGTCCTGTTGCGGCTGACGGCTCTCAAGAAAATGCCTATGTTGCCCGAGGCGGGCCGAGAGCAACTCGATGCAGTGCTTCCGCTGCTCACCCAGGTGTCGGACGGAATCCGCGGCCTCTCGCGGCAGTTGCACCCGATCCTGGTGGAGTATGTGGGCTTGACGCGGGCCTTGCAGTCGCTTTGCGCCGATAGCCGGTCCCTCCACGGGCTGGAAGTGGAGTTCAGTGGCTGCGACCTGCCGATGGGATTTCCCGGCGACTCCGCCATCTGCCTGTACCGCATCGCTCAGGAAGCCTTGCGCAACGCGGCTTTCCATTCCGGCAGCCAGCGCGCGCGGGTCGAGCTTTCTTCCACCGAAGAGCGGGTACGATTGCGCCTCACCGACTGGGGATGCGGGTTTGACGTTGAACGCGCCCGTCGCAAAGGCGGCCTGGGACTGATCAGCATGCAGGAACGCGTGCAATCGTTGCAAGGCACACTCGACATCGTCAGTCGAGCCGGCAGCGGCACCGAGATCACGGCAGAAGTGCCAGTGCATTCGGTGGCGGCTTAGTTAGGCTCCGGCTTGTAGCGCTGGCTTAGCGGCGAGCCAAAAGAGTTATCAGTACGATCAGTGCCGCCGTCGTTAGCGTGTTCCAGACCAGCAGTACGATGGCCCATTTGCGGGCGGTGGCCCACCGATCGGCCATGCGGGCTTCAGCCAGCGAAAGTTTTTGTTCGGCAACTGCGGCTTTTTCGTCAGCGGAGGAAAGACGCTGCTCAAGATAGGTCAGCGCATCTGCAATATTTTGGTTGGTGGGCTGGAGGCTGACATCGGCACGGGCGGCATCGGCGGCTCGGCGATCTTTGGCTGCGTCCACGACGGCGCGAGCCACGTGCGGCGCGGCATGCGGCACCACCGCTTTCGCGATCTCCAAAAGCACGCTCCACAACCCCATGTCTCCGACCTTTCCTCACATTCTCCGCGAGCGACCAGCATTATACCGGGACGGGCACGGTCTCGAGGATGTCATGGAGAATGTTTTCCGCCTGATGGGATTTCTTGAGCGTCGAAGAATAACGCACGTTGACCGCGACGCGGTGCGAGAAGACGGGAATAGCCAACGACTTGAAGTCGGAGGGAGCGGCGAAGGCGCGTCCGTCAAGATAGGCCAGGGCTTGGGCGGCGCGGTAGATCATCAGCGAACCCCGGGGCGAAACGCCGAGCGTCAGGATCTCCGATTCACGGGTGCGTTTCACGATTTCGAGAGCATAATCCACCAGCGAGTCGTCCACTTTGACGTGGGTGACTTCTTCCTGCATAGCCATGAGGTCGGCGCCGCTGGCCACGGGTTTCACCTCGTCAAGGCGCGCGGCTCCAGCTTCCGATCGCAGGATTTCGCGTTCGTTGGCGCGGACCGGGTAGCCCATGCGCACGCGCAGCAGGAAACGGTCGAGCTGCGATTCCGGAAGCGGATAGGTACCGTGATGCTCCACCGGATTCTGTGTCGCCACAACCAGAAACGGCTGCGGTAGAGGATGGGAATGTCCATCCATGGTGACCTGGCCTTCGTTCATGGCTTCAAGTAGTGCCGATTGCGTCTTGGGTGTGGTGCGGTTGATCTCGTCCGCCAGAAGAATGTTGGTAAACACCGGGCCGGGCTTGAATTCGAACTCCTGTTCTGCGGCGGAGTACATGGAGATGCCCAGCACGTCGGAAGGTAACATGTCACTGGTGAACTGAATGCGCTGGAACCTGCAGTCGAGCGCCCGCGCCAAAGCATGGGCCAGGGTAGTCTTGCCGACCCCGGGAACGCCCTCGATCAGCAAATGTCCGCGGGCCAGTACCGCCACCAGGGCCAGGCGGACCACTTCGTCATTGCCGCGAATGATGGAGCGCAAAGATTGTTCGATCGCCGATGCGCGCGAGCTGGTGGAGGTCTGGAGCTGAGTGGGCGCCATGTACTTAGGTTCTATTGTATTAGCTGATTGTGCAAAATCGAATGCAGGCGCCGCTTCGTTCTGGGACGCCCCATAATCAGTATGATCGCAAATCGGCAGTTTTTATGCCAGGTTTTCCCCTGAGGTGGTTCCGAAAGTAACCAACGCTGGCATTCAGAGGTCAGCACTCAAATTTCAGCCCGGCATCATAGTGGTCTCCAACCTCGGGCGACCTCTCGTCAGGGGGGACTGAATGCTGATTCGGTCGATTCACTGGTATTCCGACGGACGTCCGGTCAGCCGCTCGATGCGTTTGTAGATCGGGGGATGCGTCGAGAAGAGGTTCCCCAGGTTCATCCCCAGCAGCGGCTCGACGATAAACAGGTGCGCAGTAGAGGGCGATGCCTTCATCGGGATGCGTTTGGAGTAAGCGTCCAGCTTCTGTAGCGCGCGGGCCAGCGCGTAAGGATTGCCGGTATAGTGGGCTCCGCTGGCATCGGCTTCATACTCGCGTGTCCGCGAAACCCAGAGCTGGATTAACGTCGCGGCCAGCGGCGCAACGATCAGCATGAGCAATGCACCCAAGCCCCCGCCGCGGCGATCGCGGCTGTCGCCACCGTAGCCACTGAACATCGCACCCCAGGCGCCCATTCGCGCGATCAATGTGATTGCGCCGGCCAGGGTGGCGGCTATGGAGCTGGTAAGAATGTCGCGATTGCGTACATGGCCGAGCTCGTGGGCAAGCACGCCTTCTAGTTCTTCATCGTCGAGAAGCTGCAGGATTCCCTGAGTCACCGCGACGGAAGCGTGCTTGGGATTGCGTCCGGTAGCGAATGCATTCGGCGAATCGGTGGGGATCACATAGATCTTGGGCATCGGGATGCCGATCTTTCCTGTGAGTCGCTCCACCACCTGGTACACCCGGGGCAGTTGCTCGCGGGTAACCGGCTGCGCCCGATACATGCGCAGAGCAATCTTGTCTGAAAAGAAGTACGAAACAAAATTCATCACTGCTGCGAAGATAAAGGCGTACACCATCCCCGTTTGCCCGCCGAAATAGTTGCCGATCAGCAGTGCGAGCAGGGTCATCAGCGTGAGCAGGAATGCTGTTTTAAGTCCGTTCATACCAAGATTAGATGCCGCGTGGAGAGCGAAGATTCCAGATCTGGCGCCGCAGACCTTCCGCTCTGGAGGCGGGCAAGCTCGGCTGAATCAATGAGTTGCCGGGGAAGATCATTTCAAGAAACTCCTGTGGCGGGGAGGTGTTTCAGCTGTCAACCAATTGCGCGATCTTTGCTTGATCCCTCATGGGGAGCATTGGGTCATCGTGCGACTTGAACAAAAACAAAGGAGAGCCTTAGGTCTATGAAGAGAGTTCTTGCTTTGCTTTTAATGCTGGGTCTAGTGGGCTTCCTGGCTCCTGTAACTCATGTCCACGCCGACGACTGGGTCTTCCTGGGCAAAGCGCACGTTGACGGCCAGCACGATCACGATAACATCGAGGTCGGCGACAAGGCGGGCCGTTACCGCTTCTTGCAGATTCGCGTCGCCACCGAGCCCATCGAGTTCGACCACATCGTGGTCCACTATGGTGATGGTCAACCGCAGGCTTTGCACGTACGCAACGTTATCCCCGCAGGAGGGCAGAGCCGCGCCATCAAGCTGGATGGCGATCGCTTCGTCAAGAGCTTTGAACTCTGGTACAGCCGGGTAGTCCCAAGCTCGTCGAAGCCAGAGCTCGATCTTTACGGACGCCCCTAAGCTTTAGTCGGTCATGGGGAGCTCAACGCCTTGCGAATGGCCAACAGCTCCCCCAGCAGCGCTTCAAGATTCTTCAAGTCCAGTGCGTTAGCGCCATCGGATTTGGCTTGAGCCGGATTGTCATGAACTTCCATGAAAACACCGTCCACGCCCGCGGCGACCGCGGCGCGCGAGAGCAATGGGATGAACTCCGGCTGGCCTCCGGAGACGGCTTCGCCGCCAGCCCCGGCCGAAGGCAGCTGCACCGAGTGGGTGGCGTCAAACACGACCGGCGCAAATCGGCGCATGATGGCCAGCGATCGCATGTCTACGACCAGGTTGTTGTAGCCGAACGAGCTTCCACGTTCGGTGAGGAAAATGTTGGCGTTGCCCGACTCGCGAACTTTTTCGACGGCGTGGTGCATGTCCCAGGGCGAGACGAACTGACCTTTCTTGATGTTGATGGCCCGAGCGTGTTTGCCCGCTTCCACCAGCAGGTCCGTCTGCCGGCAGAGAAACGCCGGAATCTGCACGACATCAACCACCGCGCCGACCGCGGCCACATCCGCCGCCTGGTGAACATCGGTCAGCACTGGAACGCCGGCTTCTTTGCCGACCTTTTTGAGGATACGCAGACCTTCTTCCAAACCGGGTCCGCGAAAACTCTTGAGTGAGGTCCGATTGGCCTTGTCATAGGACGCTTTGAAGATGTACGGGACGCCCAGTTTGCGCGCCACGGCGGCGATCGCTTCGGCCATGCGTAGCGCGTGGACCTCGCTTTCGATCACGCACGGGCCTGCGATCAGCAATAGCGGCGAACCGGGGCCGATCTTGAACCCGTCGAGCGCGAATTGTGTCCTCTCGGGCATGTTCCTGGTTCGAGCGGTTGAGGCGTAATCCGCCTAACCCTTTGTCCTTCTATCGATTGTAACTGGCAGCCGGCCGACTAGGGCGCTCGCATTTTATTATTGAACATATTCACCTTGTAGATGCTTCCATCGTGGGTCCCGGACATCAAGGATGGAGCCGCGGAACTTTTTGAGCGTCATGGCGTATGGAACCACCAGGAGGCGGTGCAATGAAACATGGCATCTGGTTAGTGACGCTGATGGCGTCGACGAGCGTCTACGGTCAGCAGACGCCGGAGGTTACAACGCAACAGAAGTTTCTCTCCGGCGGCACGATTCGCCTGCACCTGGAGGCCGGCGGTTACATTATCAGCCCCAGCGACTCCGACAAGATCGTGATCACCTGCCAACATCGCTCGGAAGAGAAGCTGAAAGGGGTGGAGGTATCGATCCGTCCCTCGGGCACCACGGCCGACGTCTATATCCGTAATACCCCCAACAACAACTTCACCGCAACGATCGAGGTCCCTCGCCGCTCCAATCTCTGGGCGCGCCTGACGGCGGGCGAGCTCTCGGTAGGAACGGTGGAGGGTGACAAAGACATCCGACTCAATGCCGGCAGTTTGGTGGTGGATATCCCGCGTCCCCAGGATTATGGACTGCGCGAGGCTTCCGTAGCCACCGGTAGTATCAGCGCCCCGGCGTTCGAGGAAAGCAGGGACGGTCTGTTCCGTTCCTTCCGGCAGCATGGGCCCGGTAAATACCGCTTGCACGTTTATGTGATGGCCGGGGAGATCAACCTCCGGGCCACCAGCTGAGGACCGGCAACGGCTGTTCCGCTTATAATCTGCGCGATGAGCGACGCGCCCGAACACTTGAAGGTCGAGGATCTTTCCCTCCACCGGGAGCCCGCTGACTTGTACCTGGGCCTCCAGTCGGTGAACGTCTTTGTTCACGATATCGAGAAGAGCCTGCATTTCTACGTTGACCTGTTGGGTTTTGAGATCATCGCCGACGTGGTGACCGAGCCGGGCCAGCGGCGGGTGGGGATTGCGCCGCCGGATGGCACCGCTATGCTCACCCTGATCGCGCCGGCACCGGATTCTGAAGAATACAAATTCATCGGGCAGCGGACGAATGTGGTCTTTGTCACCGAAGATGTGGCCGGCAAATACAGCGAGTGGAGGAAACGCGGCGTGCGTTTTCGCCATACGCCGAGGCTGCGACGAATCAAATACCGTCAGCAGGCTGCGGCCCGCCTGGCGGAAGCCCAACGGTTGCCCGACGAGCCGGCGCCGATCTGGGGCGGAGTGTTTACGCTCTTTGAAGATCCCGACCACAACTCTTTTGCGCTGATCTCGATTGACGAGATCACCCGCTCCATAGAGGCCCAGCGGCGTGCCACGGCCGAGAAGCTCGAATCGGAGCGCCGCGCCGCGCACGAACTGGAAATCGCTAAGGAGGTCCAGCTGCGGCTGTTCCCGCAGACGCTGCCCACGATCCAGAGTCTCCGATATGCCGGCGTTTGCATTCAGGCGCGCCAGGTGGGAGGCGATTACTACGATTTCCTGAGCCTGGGCACGGGCCGCCTGGGGCTGGTGTTGGGCGACATTTCCGGGAAAGGAATCGCGGCCGCGCTCCTGATGGCCAATCTGCAGGCGAATCTGCGTACTCAGTATGCCGTCGCAATGGACGAGCCGGAGCGCTTTCTGCACTCGGTCAATGACCTTTTTTATGAGAACACCGCCTCGAACGCCTATGCCAGCCTCTTCTTCGGCCAGTACGACGACCAGACGCGCTGCCTGCGCTACGCCAACTGCGGCCATTTGTCACCGCTGCTGTTGCGTGCCGATTGTTCGCTCGAGCGCCTGGATTCCACCTGCACAGTACTGGGCCTGTTTAAAGATTGGTCGTGTTCGATGGCGGAGTGCAGCTTGCATCCTGGAGATACGCTGGCCCTCTACACCGACGGAGTGACCGAATCGTTCAACTCGGCCGGCGAGGAATTTGGTGAAGCTCGGCTGATAGAGCTGCTGCGGCGCAACTGCGAATATCCCGCGCAGCGGCTGCTGGATTCGATTGTCGATGAAGTCCGCTGCTTCAGCCCGTACGAACAGAACGACGACATTACTCTGATCGTGGCCAAAGGTGCGTGAATTAGAAGGGCAAGAAATGTCGGGCCGAATAAATGACGACGACGATTCAGACAGATGCAAATGGCTTGGCGGCATTGCGTCTGGTTCGAGGACTACTCCCGTCGCTCTCCTGCCCGGGTTATGGTGAACTTTGTTGTCCCGCAGACGGCAATGACGGTGGCATCAAAGGCCAAAGGGGCTTACTGCCTCCCCACCCGCTCCGGCCTGCGGAACATCTCCACCTCTTCCTGCATATGGGCTTGGCGGCGCGAGCGGCCGTTCGCGTAAGAAGCCTTGATGAACGCGCTGAATAGGGGATGCGGCTCCAGCGGCTTCGATTTGAATTCAGGGTGGAACTGGCAGCCCAGGAAATAGGGATGGTCGGGAATCTCCACGATCTCCACGTAAGTTCCGTCGGGCGTGCTGCCGGTGATGCGCAGGCCGCCGCCGATCAGGACGTCCTCGTACTCGCGGTTGAACTCGTAGCGATGGCGATGCCGTTCGCTGATCTCGAGCGCGCCGTAGGCCGTAGCCGCCTGGCTGTTGGGCTCTAGTTTGCATGTCCAGGCGCCCAGACGCATCGTGCCGCCCAGTTCGTCGATGCCGCGCAGCTCGCGCAGTTTGTAGATGATGCGGTGCGCAGTCGCCGGGTTGAACTCGCTGGAGTCGGCATCGGCCAGGCCGCAGACGTTGCGAGCAAACTCGATGCACGCCGTTTGCATGCCCAGGCAGATGCCGAAGTACGGAACTTTTTTCTCGCGGGCGTAGCGGATGGCGTTGAGCATGCCCTCGATGCCGCGCTTGCCGAAGCCGCCCGGCACTAGGATGCCGTCAAAGCCTTCGAGCTGCGTCTCGCACTTGTGGGCTCCACCATCTTTCGTTTCCAGGCCCTCGGCTTCTACCCAGATCAGGTTAAGCTTCAGGTTCTGCCCGGTTGCGCCGTGTACCAGCGCTTCCTTGAGCGATTTGTAAGAGTCCTCGTATTCCACGTACTTGCCCACAATCGCGAGCTTGACTTCATCTTGCGGGTTGTAAATCTTGTGTACCAGCTCTTCCCAGCGCGAAAGATTCGGCGGGTTGGCTTCGGTGCGCAGGTAACGAAGCAACAGCTTGTCCACGCCTTCATGGGCGAAGACCAGCGGCACCTCGTACACCGAAGCAACGTCCTTGGCGGTGATGACGGCTTCTTCTTCGACGTTGCAGAACAGCGCGATCTTGCTCTTCATTTCGCGGGAGAGAAAGCGGTTCGTGCGACAGAGCAGGATGTCCGGCTGGATCCCGATGCTAAGCAGCTCTTTCACTGAATGCTGCGTGGGCTTGGTCTTGAGTTCGCCGGCGGCCCCGATCCACGGCACCAGCGTCACGTGGACGAACAGGGTGTTGTCGCGCCCCAGTTCCTGGCGCATCTGGCGGATGGCTTCGAGAAAGGGTAGGGATTCGATGTCGCCGACCGTCCCGCCAATTTCCACCAGCAGGATGTCCACATCATGCGCCACCTTCTTCATCGCGGCTTTGATCTCGTTGGTGACGTGGGGAATAACTTGCACGGTCTTGCCCAGATAGTCGCCGCGGCGCTCTTTGGTGATGATTTGCTCGTAGATGCGGCCGGTGGTCCAGTTGTTATCGCGGGAGAGCCTGGCATGGGTGAAGCGCTCGTAGTGGCCGAGGTCGAGGTCGGTTTCGGCGCCGTCGTCGGTCACGAAGACCTCGCCGTGCTGGAAGGGCGACATGGTCCCTGGATCGACGTTGAGGTAGGGGTCGAACTTCATCAGGTTGACCTTGAGGCCGCGACTCTCGAGCAGACAGCCCATCGAAGCCGCCGCCAGGCCCTTGCCCAGGGAAGACACAACACCGCCGGTTACGAAAATATATTTCGCCGCCATTTGCTCCTCGTATGGTCCGCTCTAGCTGGAAATTGGGTTGGATTGGATTTTGAGGGTTCGCTTCCCCGGCTCAAAAAAGGCTTATGCCATGGGCCGTAGAAGCTGAAGGGGTGCACGACCAATTATACAGAACTTTTTCGTTCGGAGAGCATCATTTAGAGAAGCTTGCAGGTGGCATTGTGAAGGAAATCGAATTCCGCGTCCCCAAGCAGTGTGATCTCGCCGACGCCGAAGGGTTGGTCGAGCGCGCCTGCGCCGAACGAGGCTTGATGGTGGGCATGAAGGGATCCCTGGCCGCTTACCCGGGGTGCGTTCATTGGCATTACAAAAGGCCGCGACAGACGGGAACGCTGGAGATCACTGTATACCCGAAAGAGCGGCGCGTCTGGGCGCAAGTCCAGGACAAAAGGAAGGCCCCGTGGATTGACGAGGAGCTCCCCCGTGTCCGTCGCGCAATTGAAAAAGAATTGCGCGCATGCGCTATTGTTTCGGCGACTGAGGGTGCAGACATGTCTCGGCAGATGAGGAGAAGACCATGAAGATCCTAGGTATCATCGGCGGGATCGGACCGGAATCAACCATCGAGTACTATCGCGCGATCATCGCTCGCTTTCGCGAGCATCATGAAGAAAGAGACTATCCTTCGATCATCATCAACAGCATCAGCGTGAACAAACTGCTGGCCCTGATGAACAAGCAAGATCTGGCGGCGGTGACGGACATGCTGATCGCTGAGGTTGAGAGACTCGACCGGGCGGGCGCCGACTTTGCTCTGTTTGCCTCCAACACGCCGCATATTGTGTTCGACCGAGTACAGCAGAGCTCGCCGATTCCATTGCTGAGCATCGTCGAGGCCACGTGCGAAGCCGCCAAAGTTCTCGGGCTGAGGACGGTTGGCCTTTTTGGGACAGCCTTCACCATGCAAGCGCGTTTCTATCCTGAAGTCCTAGGGCGGGAAGGGATCTCGGTGATTGTGCCCGCACCCGATGAACAGAGCTTCATCCACGAGAAATATATGGTCGAGCTTCTTAACAACGTCATTCGCTCCGATACGCGCGATCGCCTGCTCACGATCGTCGAAGCCATGAAGCAACGGGACGGCATCCAGGGGCTGATCCTGGGCGGAACAGAGCTGCCTCTGATCCTGCGCGACTCCAGCGCCCACGGCATCCCCTTCCTCGATACCACGCAGATTCATGCCAAAGCGGCCGCGGCGCGAATGCTTTCATAGGCCGATCGCCCGACGAGTGTGGCGTGACGCTGGCCTCAGGATTGGGGCTGCGCCGTCATCTCGGCGAACACAATCACGTGCCCCGCGGGATCCTTTACGCCGATCTCTTTCGCTCCATAGGCTGTGTCCCGCAGCGGTATTACCACGTCGGCGGCCGTGGTGGCCTCCCTGATGCTTTCCAGTCGGTCTACTTCGATATAGAGGAAGGTGCGGCCCCCATTGATCTCGCGGGCCGCTTCAGGCGCGTCCTTTTCGGCGCTCCGAAAGCTCTGATACATGATTTCCAGACCGTCTCGCTCGAGGATCACAAACCCCAGACGATTTCCGTCGGGGACTTCGGCGATTTTCTTGAAACCCAGGATGTCTACCCAAAAGGCTACACAGGGTTCGACTTCTCTCACCAAGAGAACGGGAGTAATTCGCTGAATGGACATGTTTTTGTCTTTCCTCCTCTGGTTCGGATTGCCCCGTGCACAAACCGGGAGCGCCGGGGGCAAGCTCGACTCCTTCTTGACAGGCGCCTATAGTCTAAATTAGACTAGTGGAGTGTAAAGGAGCTCTTATGAAGGTGTCAACAGGAATCTCGGCCAGGTCCGCTCGGCGCCGCCTGGACCATCTGATCTCAGTAGGCCCAGCCATCTTGCACGACTTCGAGCTGCTCGGCATTCGCAACATGACCCAACTCGCGCGCGCCAACCCGCAGCACTTGTATCGAAAGCTGTGCCGTCTAAGCGGGGGCCCGCAGGACATCTGCGTCGAGGACGTGTTCACGGCTGCAGTCGCTCAGGCGCGTAATCCGCGCTTGCCGGCCGAGCAATGCGTGTGGTGGTACTGGAGCCGCAAACGGAAGGAGCAGCGTGCCCAGTCGTAAAGCTAATCCCGCGCTCACCACACCCGACCTGGTACTGCTCAGCCTGCTGGCGGAGCGCCCGATGCACGGTTACCAGGCCAACCTGGAGTTGGAGCGCCGCCAGATCCGCGATTGGGCCGCCGTCTCCAGGCCGCAGGTCTACTACTCGCTGGCAAAGCTCGAAAAGCACGGTCTGATCCGTGTGCACAAAGAAACCGAGCCGGCTGCGGGACCGGACCGTCGTGTTCTCGGCGCCAGCGTTACCGGCCGCGCGGCCCTGGCCGACGCCCTGGAACGCGAAGACTGGACCACCGGACGCGATCGTCCGGCATTTCTGACCTGGCTCGCTCTTTCTTGGCAGGCGCGTCCGGGTGTGGTCAGAAAACAGATCCAGCGCCGTCAGAGATTTCTTGCTTCTGAGCTAGAGCGTGAAGAGGGTACATTGCGCGCAGTGTTCGATGAGGTCGGCCATCCCCACCACGAAGCCGTCTGGATGTTGAGCTTGGTGATCGAACAGTTCAAGACCGAACTAAAGTGGCTGGACGGGATTGAAGATGGTCTCAAACACCGGACTTCGGCTCGGAGTCCGGATTACGTCCAGGAGTAAGCGGCTCAACTTGGGAGCATGACCGCCGGCCCTAAAGTGCAATCCGTTGGCCGGTTCCACGCTATGAGGTGAACCCCTCGCGCCTTCATCTTTGAAAACTCGGGATGCCCTTCCTGTTTTCGGGAGGGCCTTCACTGCGAAATCAATGATATGGCGTAGGAGAAACGCCGCAAGAAATCCAACTACTCCGTTCTTACTTCAGCGACCACTAGCGGGCCGAGGGCTTAAGGCTTCAAGTTCCCGCAAGCGACGGCGTTCGTGTTCCTGGCGAAGCCCGTCCAACTCCCCCAAGCTGCGCAGAGTCGCAGGTCAAAAATAGCTTTCCCAAAAACTCGCATCCTGAAGGGGGCGTTCTCCAATGAGAAGGTCATCAGCATCATATGCGCTCATTTTTTCTTCGCTGAGAGGCTTCTTGATTGTCTCTCTCTGTTTCCTACTGGGGTTGTATCTGGCGGTGCTTCCCTCACCCGCGCAGAAATCCGCAAACACGGCGCCGGGCTGGGTTGTGATCCCGGTCGGGGAATACCAAGCTCTTCGCGCGCGGGCGTATCCGGCCGAGCGGGAGCCTGAGCCGCCGCCGGTGGAGGCCACGCTGACCCGGGTCGACTACGATCTGCACGTCAACAGCACCGGCGATCTGGCTACGGGTCAAGCCAGCTTGACCGTAGACGTGATCAAGGACGGCTGGGTGCGCGTGGCGATTCCTTCCGGCTTGCTGGTACGCGAAGCCCGGCTCGACGGCAAGCAAGTCTCTCTCGTCTCCCCCTCGCCGGGCCAGGGGAGCGGCCAACCATCCGCCGTGTTGGCCCATGCCGGACGCGCTGTGCTGATGCTTGAAGTGGCGCTGCCGGTAAATTCCTCGGCGGGCGAAGAGAGCCTGCTGCTGCCTTCGACGGCTTCCGGTGTCACCCGGGCATTGGTCGAACTGCCGCGACAGGGGGTGGACATCCGTCTCGCCGGCGGTTTGCTGGCGGAGAAATCCGACACTGGCGCCGGAAGCAAGTGGCTGGCGTACGGTCGCGGCAACGAGACGTTGATGTTCATATGGCGGCGCAAG
>DATDGP010000092.1:0-11791 GCA_036522035.1 Terriglobales bacterium | reverse complement strand
GAAAGTTTGCAGAACCTAGCAAGGAGCGCGTATGGCAGGCGTAAAGTTAGTCGTGATGTATCCCCGTCCCAAGGACATTGATGCTTTTGAAACGCTGTACCAAACCGAGCACGTGCCCATGGCCGTGAAGAAACTGGCAGGTAAGACCAAGCTGGTGGCCACCAAAGTGAACGCGTCGCCGCAAGGCACGCCGCCGTTCTACCGCATCGCCGAAGTGCACTTTCCGTCTATGGCAGCGCTTCAGGCCTGTGCCGCTTCAGAAGGTGGTAAGGAAACTCTGAAGCATGCGGCTTCGATTTCATCTGGCGGACCTCCCGTGATCATGATCGCCGAAGAAGAGAGCTTTAGCTTCTGAGTCACAGGGCGCCGACTCCGCCCGAAGTTCCCCTCAGCGGCTTCGCACCGATAGAGACCTTGTTTGAGGATAGAGAGCATGAAAGCTATTCAAGTCGATAAAACCGGGGGCCCCGAGGTCCTCACCCTCGTCGATGTCCCGGTTCCCAAGCCTAAGCCGAATGAAGCGGTGGTAAAGATTGCGGCCGCGGGCGTGAACTTCATTGACGTGTACTTCCGAGAAGGCCGCTATCGCGTGCCGCTTCCCTTCATCGATGGCCAGGAAGCAGCAGGTACGGTGAGCGAGGTCGGGAGCGAGGTCAAATCTCTCAAAGCCGGAGACCGCGTCGCTTATACCGGTGTGATCGGCTCCTACGCAGAATACGCCGCAGTTCCGGCCGACCGCCTGGTCGGGGTCCCGCACGGTATCGCCGACCAGCAAGCCGCAGCCGCAATGCTTCAGGGAATGACGGCTCACTATCTCCTCCACAGCACTTATCCGCTGAAAAAAGGCGAGACGGCTCTGATCCATGCTGCCGCTGGCGGCGTGGGCCTGCTGCTGGTGCAGATGGCCAAGGCCCTGGGCGCACATGTGATAGCCACAGTGGGATCTGAGGAGAAGGCCAAACTGGCGCGAAAAGCCAGGGCCGACGACGTGATCATCTATACGCACGAGGACTTTGAAGCCGAGACCAAACGGGTGACCGGAAACAAGGGAGTCCACGTCGTGTATGACGGTGTGGGCAAATCAACCTTCGATCAGGATCTCAACGTATTGCGTCCACGCGGCTATCTTGTATTGTTCGGCGGCGCCAGCGGGCCGGTACCGCCCCTCGATCCGATCAAGCTGTCGCAGAAGGGATCGCTGTTTTTGACTCGGCCGACGCTGGCCAACTACATCTCGACTCGGGTGGAGTTGGAGCATCGCTCGGGAGAGGTGTTCAACATGATCGCCGACGGCACGCTCGAGCTGCATATCGCCCACATCTACAAACTGGACCACGCCGAGCAAGCTCACCGCGACCTTGAGGGACGAAAGACCACAGGCAAGCTGCTGCTAGTCCCCTAATTTCAAAAGAAGGCGAAGCCATGGTTTATGCGATTGCACAATTGACGATCACCGACCGCGAGGCCTACAGGCGCTACCAGGAGCGCTTCATGGGAGTCATGAGGCGCTTCAAGGGCCGGGTACTGGTCAACGATGAGCATCCCCGGGTGGTAGAGGGTGCGTGGGACCGCGAGAAAGTTGTGGTGCTCGCCTTCCCGGACGAGCCCGCGTTTCGAGAATGGGCAGAATCACCCGAATATCGGGAGATCGCCAAGGACCGGCGGGCCGGCTCAACTGCCGTGGTTCTGCTCGTCAAAGACGTCGGGGAGTCGTAAAAATCATCATTCGTTTTGCTGCAGGTGGAGACTCAACTCATGTCAACTCTTGGTTTCATCGAGTACGAAAAAGCCAGCCCCGAAGTGCGCGCCGTGTATGACGACATCATGGCCACGCGCAAAACCGATACAGTCACCAATTTCTGGAAAGCTCTGGCCCACGATCCGGCCCGCCTGAAGCGCACCTGGCTCGAAACCAAGGAGATTATGGCGGCCGGCGCTTTGGATCCCCTGATCAAGGAGCTCATTTATGTGGCGGTGAGCGTGACCAACCAGTGTGACTACTGCATCGCCGCACACATCGCTTCCGCCCGCAAGAAAGGAATGACCGAGGCGATCTTCAAGGAGATGATGGCCGTGATCGGCCTGGCCAACGAGAACAACCGACTGGTCGCCGGCTACCAGGTGGAGATCGATGACCAATACAAAGCCGTGGGGTAGGCATTTAGCTAATTTTGAGGTTTGTGCTTGTAAAGAAAAAACGGCGCGCCTGGGGGGCAGCGCGCCGTTTGCCTAGCAGGACACTTACTCGCCTTGTCCGGATTGCGGGGCTTCAGCTGCATGCATCACTACAAAGCTGCTGCCCCCGTTGGTCCAGACCAGGACCAGGGCATCCTGCCCCTGGGGAACGCTGCCTAGTTGCTGCTGCACGTCAGCAGGGGAGTCGACGCCGTGACGATTGACTTCCAGAATCACATCACCGCGTGAAATCCCGGCGTTGTCTGCGGGACTCCCTGGCTGAACATCGCCTACCAGAACGCCCTTGATGTTCGCTGGCAGGTGCAGCTCATCGCGCACATCGGGCGTCATCTCCGACAGGCCCAGGCCCCAGCGGGCCTTGCCGTGTTCCGATCCTGTCTTGGTGCCTTCTGTGTTCCGCGCATTCAGTTCTTCGAGGATCACCGGAACGGTCATGCTCTTGCCGTCACGCATGAGTTCCAACTCCACCTTCGTTCCCGGACGCTGCTGGCTGATAACCACCTGCAACTGTCCAGCGCCGTCGACTTTCTTTCCGTTCACCGCGACGACGACGTCCCCAACCTTCAAGCCCGCCTTCGCGCCCGGCGAGTCCGGTTCTACCTGGCTCACCAGCGCGCCGCTGGCGGTATCCATGTGGAAAAACCTGGCGTTCTCCGGAGTAACGTCAGTGATGGTGACTCCAACTCGAGCATGCTCAACTTTGCCGTACTTCAGCAAGCTCTCGATGGTAGGCCGCGCCACCTGCGACGGTATCGCGAAGCCCATCCCGGAGAAGGAACCCGAGGGGGAGACCAAGAAAGTATTGATGCCCACAACCTGGCCGCGCGCGTCCACGAGCGGACCGCCGGAGTTACCGGGATTGATGGCCGCGTCCGTCTGGATGAACTCGCCCGGCTTGCGACGGTCCTCGGAAAAAGAATTCCGGTTCAGCGCGCTAACGATGCCGCGCGTTACCGTAAAGCGGAACCCGAAGGGATTGCCGAAAGCCAGCACCGTTTGTCCCGGCTTCAATTCAGTGGAATCGCCCCAGGGAATGCTGGGAAGATTGCTTGCGTTCACCTTGATTACCGCCAGGTCGGTGAGCGGATCGGCGCCCACCAGCTTGGCTGGCATCACACGGCGATCGCTCATGGTCACGCGGATGTCCATCGCGCCTTCGATTACGTGGTTGTTGGTCACGATGTAGCCATCGGGCGAGATGATGATGCCGCTGCCCAGTCCGTGTTCGATCTGGGGCTGCCCGCGACGCATCTGCGGAAGCTGCTGACCAAACGGGTTGCCGAACTCGTGAAAGAATCGCTCGATCCCGCTTCCGTCGCCATCATCACCTTGTGCCGTTTGTTCTTTGCCGTGCGATGCCACCGTCACGTTGACCACGGCTGGCGTAACCCGCGCGGCCACTGTTTCCATGGCGTGATCGAGCGCCAGCAGCGCGCTGACGCTGTTGTCATCTAACGGCGCCGCCGCCGGCGCCGCGCTAGCGGCCCTGGCTGCCGCCGGCTTGAGGATTTCGTATCCACCCGCCGACAACGCCACCGCCAGTGCCAGAGCCGCTGCCAACGTGCGCCGCGTTCTCCACTGCCTTACGATCCACATCTTCATTTGCTCTCCTCGTTTAACTAATTAATTAGTTATTATTGCTCGTTGGTTTTCTCGGCCAGTAAACTTCGGCTGGCCTAGCTAAGCCGCTTACGTTTTTCGCGGAATCGGTTTAACCGGATGCGTGGCGGGTACGACCAGGCGGAATTCCCAAGTGTTGAACTGCCACGTTCCGGAGCGCGTCGAGACAGTACGCTCGGTCGCTACCACCAGGACGATCGTCTCGGCATCGTCGCTGCTCATCATCGGCTGATCGAATTTTGAAAGCACAAATGGCGACAGAGCCTGGGCAGGAGCCGCGTGCGACGCATGCAGCCGAGGATTCGTCTTAGGCTGGAGTACACCATGTTTCGCCGGCACCAGCGAGCCTTGTCCCGCATCAGTCTTCAGACTGGCTGGCCAAGCCAGCGCTTCGGCCGGCCGCATCCGATTGGCAGGGATAGCGCGCGCCGTGCGGTCTGTCTGAGGTCGTGCGGTGATGATGGGGTCGGCGCTTTTCACCAGCGGGATTTGGAGGTTGGAGGAAACAGACTCTTCGGTCGCGGGGCGTTTGCTGGGCTCGGGTTCAGTCAAGCGCACGAGCTCGGGCGTCTTCCAACTTGAAACTGCGCAAAGTGCGGCTACGCCCAACACCATTGGGATTGCCGGTTTCCACAATCGCGTCGATGGCGCGCGATCAGCGTCCAGAATGCGTGCTACGCGCCGCGTGAGCTGTTTCACGCGGTCGACTGCGGCCTGAGCCAGAGCCATCTGCCGGCGCAAGAAACGCCTCTCGGCAACCCGCGCCAAGCACTCGGCATACGCCCGCGGACTGACCGTCTGCTCGAGCACCGCGTCGTCACAAGCCATTTCCCTGTCCAGCGACAACTTACGCTCGATCCACCAGACGGCAGGATGAAAAAACAGAATTGACTTGATCACCTTTTGGGCCAGGTTGCTCCAATCATCCCATCGCCGCAAGTGAGCGAGCTCGTGGAGCAGCACGCATTCGAGTTCTGTTGCGGAAGTCGCGTCCGCCAGCCAAACCGGAATCACAATTGCAGGATGAAAGAAACCGATGGCCGTGGGGACTTCGACGTCAGACGAGACCAAGACGGAAACCGCCCGCCGCTGGCTGATGTCGGCGATGCGCGCCTGGGACGCGGCCGTCAACAGAGTGCCATCGATGGGAACGCAGCTGCGGCGCAGGCGATGAAGTTGCCAGAGCCCCGCGGCTACACGCGTGAGTCCGGCGATGGCCATGGCGCACCAGGCCAGGACGATGTATTCCGCCCATGAAGCCGACATGGTAACCAGAGGATGTTCCGACACCACGGGCCCGCCGGACAGTGCGGAACGCCAGGATTGTCTGAAAGCAATGATCGGCAGCACCGCGACAGCCAACAAAGTCGAGAACCAGACGGCAAATTGAGTCCGTGAGTTCTTTCCCGGGAGCAGTCGCAAAACCACCCATATTACGGCGCCCAGCGCCATCCCGCCTACCAGACAGTAGAGCATGCGCTCAAACGCCATGGCGGCAATCCAGTGGGTGTTCAGGGAGAAGCTCAAGATTTCTCTCCTTTCTCTTGCGCTTCTTCCGGCGCCACGGCTGAGACCCGGTCGCCCTGAAGGAGATCGCGCAGACGCATGAGGTCTTGAGCATCGAGACTTCTGTCTTCTAGCAGGTTGAGCAGGAGGAGTTCGTGGGAGTTCTTGAAAAAGCGTCCGACCAGATTGCGAACTTCAGATCGCGTGGCCTCCTTGCGCCCAATCACCGCTTGATACACGTGGGCGCGACCGTCTTTCAGGTGCTGAACGTAGCCCTTTTTTTCTAGAATGCGAATGGTGGTGAGCACGGAGTTGTACGCCAGAGCAGGCTTACCCGGCAATGCTTCCAAAAGCTGATGCACCGTGCCTGGGCCGTTCTCCCACAAAACGTCCATCAACCGCAGCTCGGCTTCAGTTAGGGTTGGCGACTTTCTCGGCGGCAATCTACTGGCTCCTCGCTCTTAAGAAATTCCTTCTCCATCTATATAGACCCACCCCACACGGAAAAGTAACTAATTATTTAGTTAGTACCATCTTAACATGTTCGCGGTGGTCGCGAGATATCGCGATCCGTGCACTGGCTTTGCACACTATATCTATTGTTTTCAGTTAGATAGCCAACGATACCGAGAAATCACTCGCGCTAAGCCTTCAGCCGATTCCGTACAGAGCAAGCAGCTTGCGCAAAGGGCATTCGTAGATCACGGAAATGGCAAAGAGCTTGTAGATCGTAGGGGTTACTCCCTTACTCTCGATCTCTGATAACCGGCTGGGCTGGAGGAGACAGGCCGACTTTTTGTGCCGTGCGGCGACTTCTTGACTAAGTGCAAAGACCTCCGACAGCGTGAGCCCGCGGCTGAGACGCATTCTGGCCAGTTGTTGACCGGCCCTCTTGTTCCTGTCGGCCATGGCAGCGTTTGAAGATTGCTATCGCGCCGCCGGTATTAGCCCCACAACGATCACTGGGAGCTCGATCGACCATAATTAAAAGATTCGCTGGCGCGTCATACAATGGACGCAAGAAGGGCGATATGGTCACCATGAATGAAGATGCGAGTTCGGGCGACGCGGTACGGCAGATTCTGGGGGCGGCTCGATTTGCCGCCGAAAAGCACGCTCGCCAGAAACGTAAGGGACATACCGGGGAGCCCTACATCAATCATTTGATCGAAGTCGCGGACCTGATTGCCGGGAGCAGCCGAGCCTTGGATGTCAACCTAGTGATGGCCGGGCTGTTGCACGACACCATTGAAGACACCAGCGTCACCGCGAGCGAACTCGAGCAGCGGTTCGGAAGCGATGTCGCCGGGCTGGTGCTCGAAGCCACCGACGACAAGTCGCTGCCCAAAGAAGTCCGCAAGGCTTTGCAGGTGAAGAACGCGCCCACCCGTTCGCCGCGCGCTCAGACACTCAAACTGGCGGATAAGATCTCCAACCTGCGCTCGCTCCTTACTAGCCCGCCCACGGACTGGACCGCGGAGCTCACCCGTCAGTATTTTGAGTGGGCTCGGGAAGTGGTGTCAGGCTTTACGGCCCCCAACGCTGCGCTCAAAGCAGAGTTTGACAAGGCTTACGCGGCCGGCTCCGACTTGCCAGTACCGTCTTGACGTCCCTTGTGGCCGGTGACAGAGACGCGAATCGATCTGCTCGTTTGTCAACGAGAAACGGCCGTGGTGGCGACAGGCTCTCGGGAGGCTGCACGATACCAATCTACGGTGCGCCGCAGGCCTACCTCGAAACTTACTGTCGGAGCGTACCCGAGATGCTTATGGGCGAGGCTGATATCGGCGAGTGAATGCCGCACATCGCCGGCGCGAGCATCCGCATACCGCGCCGCGCCCGGGAATCCGATGATGTTCTGCAACAATTGAAAGGTCTGATTGAGTGAAAAACGCGTCCCCGTGGCAACGTTGAAGACTTTGCCGGAGACCGCGGCCGCTGGAGCTTCTGACGCCAGCAGGTTGGCCTGGACAGCGTTGTCCACAAAAGTAAAGTCGCGGCTCTGCTCGCCGTCACCATAGATGGTGGGAGATTCGCCGACCAGCATGCCGGTAATGAACTTGGCCAGGACCGCGGAATACTGTGAGTTCGCGTCCTGGCGCGGACCAAAGATATTGAAGTAGCGCAAGCTCACCGTCTCAAGCCCATACACGGTTCTGAACGCGTGCATGTAATGCTCGCCGGTAAGCTTCTGCACGGCATAGGGAGAAATGGGGGCGGGCACCATCTCCTCGTGTTTTGGCAAGACCTGGCTTTCACCGTACGCTGAAGAGGACGCGGCGTACACCACGCGCCTGACTCCCGCATCACGCGCGGCCAGCAACAAGTTCAGAGTGCCGTCGATGTTTACGCTATTGGTGAGCTTGGGCTCGGCCACCGATTTCGGCACCGAAGGCAGAGCCGCCTGGTGAAAGATGCAGTCGATTCCTTGGCAGGCGGTGGCCAGTCCTGAGGGATCGAGCAGGCTGACCTGGTGAAAGTCCAGGCTTCCCTTCAGCTCGGCGATGTTCTCTGGTTTGCCCGTGGAAAAATCATCTAATCCACGAACCACGCTCCCGCTCGGAATCAGAGCGCGGACGATCGCGGAGCCGATAAATCCAGCGACACCCGTGACAAGATACTTTGTCATCCCCGTCAACCCTGCTTCCTGCGTCGGGGCCCACCTTGCGCCCCGACGACACAGGTTTGATTGTATTGAAAAACCGGAGAACTTACCTACAGTCGCGGTCCCGCTACCAGGTGGACTTTGCTGCTGCCTTGAGGCGCCAGCCCAAGCTGCTTGATCTTGTACAGCAGAGCTTTATAGCTGATGTGAAGCTGCGCCGCCGCCTGCTTCCTGTTCCAATTAGCGTCCTCGAGAGCGCGCAGAATCTCTTTGGCCTCGGCGTCGTCCTTCAGACTGCGCACCAGGGCCTTAAGGCCGCCCCGGCCCGAGGCCGGAGAGGCAAAGCCCCCGCGATCCTCGCCCCCGGCTTCTTTGCCCTTCACCTGAAGCTCTTCGACCACTAACTCTTCCTGCTCGAGAACCAGGTACCGCTTCACAAAGTTTCCCAACTCGCGCAGGTTGCCCGGCCAGTGGTAGCGAAGGCATTCCTGTACCAGGCGGTCGGAAAGCGGCAGCGGGTTTTTCCCGAACTTTTGCGCCAGGTTATTCATGAAATGGGTCAGCAGCAGTGGAATTTCCTGGCGCCGCTCGCGCAGCGGTGGGATGGTCATGGTGAAGGCGTTCAGACGGTAATAGAGATCTTCACGCAGCCTGCGCTCAGCAATGGCCCGCTGGACGTCGATATTGGTCGCCGCCAGAATGCGCGCGTCGACCTGGATGTTGGCCCGCCCTCCGAGGCGCGAGAACTGACCGTCCTGCAGCACATGCAACAGTTTAGCCTGCAGGGCCGCGCTCATCTCCCCGATCTCGTCGAGAAGGATGGTACCCTTATGCGCCATCTCAAACTTTCCCGGTTTGGACTTGTTGGCTCCGGTGAAAGCTCCTGGTTCGTAGCCGAACAGTTCGCTCTCCAGCAGTTCGGCTGGCAGGGCCGCGCAATTCACCTTTAACATCGGCCGGTGCGCGCGGATGGACATCTTGTGAATTAGCCGGGCCAGGATTTCTTTGCCCACGCCGCTCTCCCCCAGCAGCAGCACCGGCACGTCCACCTTGGCGATCAAGGCCACCTGGGCGCGGATTTGCTTCATCACCGGGCTGGCCGCCAGAAAGAACAGCTCGTCGTCCAGATTCTCCACCACCTCGGCACCTTTCACCGCATACTTGGTAGCCTGGGTGTGGCTGGCCAACGGTCTCGATTCGAGCGCTCGGCGAATCGCGCCTTGCAATTGCGGCGGATGGAAGGGCTTGGTCAGATAGTCGGACGCTCCCAGCTTGATGGCCTGCACCACCTTGCCGGTGTCGCTGACACACGATATCATCAGCACTTTCTGTTCCGGGTACATTTTTTTGCAGCTTTCGAGTGTCTGCAAACCGTCCATGCCCGGCATGATCAGATCAAGTACGATCAGGTTCGGGGCAGGGCCGCGATGCATCCGCTGCAGGGCTTCTTCCCCGCTGGTGGCTGTCTCGACCTTGTAGTTGTCGATCTCCAGCAGAGTCTTGGTGTAACGAAGTACACTCGGCTCGTCATCGACGAGCAGTATGTTTGGCGCACTCATTGCTTTTAGGTCTCCCTACCTAGTTTGTGCCAACAGCAACACGAATTTGCTGCCCCTTCCTTGCTCGCTTTCTACCCAGATCGCTCCTCCGTGGGCCTCCGTGAGGCGCCGGGCTATGGCCAGTCCTAGTCCGGTGCCTCGAGAGGACGCGCCTGGTAGTTGAACGAAATCGTGGAAAATGTCTTCATGACGGTCCGCAGGGATCCCCGGACCGGTGTCGGTTACGGCAATCGAAACCGCATTTTCGATCTTGCGGTTGGTTTTGCGTTCGAAGTTGAACAGAAACTCGCTCTGGGCTTTGCGTCTCTCCCAAAAACACGGAGTTACGCTCACCGCCACTCGGCCATGAGCGGGAGTGAACTTGAGGGCGTTCTCGATCAAATTGGAAACAATATGCTGCAACTTCATAGGCTCCACACGCACCCGCGGGCTACCCGGGGCCTGACTAAACTGGTACGTGATCGACTTCTGCTTTGCCGCCGGGGCCCAGTAGTTGAAAATCTCCCCCACGTGACCATTGACATCCGCGGCCTCCAGCGCTGACTTGGCTCCAGGCGCTGTCTTGGCCGCGCGCAGTTCGTACAATAATAAGAGATCCTGGATCAGCTTCTGCAGCCGCTCCGCGCTTTCCTGGATTTCGCTCAGTACCTGCTTCTGGCGTTCATTCACTGACCCGAGATGACCGTTGCTCAGCAAGTCGGCATAACCCAGCATGACTACCAGCGGTGTCTTGAATTCGTGTGCCGCAGACACTAACGGAAAGAACTCGCGCTCCGCCTCCGTACCCCGGCGCCGATGATCGGGCGTCGCCAAGCTAGGCGGCCGAACTTCAACGATCTCGCACGCATGATCCACGCCAGTGTGCGCTGCGTGCCGCTTGGAGTGCAGCGGTTGGTGGCATATCGGGCACTCGATCGGCGCGGATTTTGCGGTTTTTTCCAAAGTGAACGACCTGGACTTCAGGTTCCTACGACCACTTGGCGCGGAACGCACTCGCCCAATGCATAGTTAAAACCGACTCTCAATCGTTTCATCCACGACGAAAAATCGCCGCTCTGAATCTCGTTCGCGGCACTGTCCTGGGATTATCATCGCACTCAAATGCAGGATTCCCGAGCCCGAGTGCTGCCTCCCCGATGGTTCTCCTAAACTTTGAGAATATGAAGGCCTGCTCCCTTCATTTCCATGTCATGACTCGTCGACGGCAGCACTCGCCCGCAGTGCGCCGAAAAGCTTAGCCAGTCCTAAATAATGCACTTGCAGTTTTGCCCGGGCTCGCTCGAGGTAACTAGTCATTGTCCTTCTAGACAATGTCCATATGGACACTGTACCAACTCCCACTGGTACAGTATCCGATGTAGAACTATAGGACTAAAGCGACTCAAAAGCAAGCACCTGGAATGTCTTTTTACGAAAATTTATTGCAGACATTTTTTGTCACTCGATGTGAAAGTGTTTGCATTGTTCCCAAAGAACTGGCCCTTGGGGAGCGCTGGCCGATTCGGTGTGCGAACAACTAACATGTTTTAAACACCTTGCAAACGACCTGTGCAAGTTGTAGTGGTAAGGTACTTGCATCATTTTGTCCCCAAAGGATCTTCCAAGACCGTCCCGATCGAGGAGTCCCAAAGTCCCAAAATGGGACTGGGAGAGGCACTTTGCGTCCACCTTTCTGACGCCGGAATGCTTGGGCTCATAGTGGCGAGCATTCGGCCGGAACAAGGATCCACGGTTCCTCACCGACAGCGATTTCTGGTGGGCTTGCAAGTCTTTGCAATTGGATGAGACTGTAGCCCTCTATACGTCGAAGCGGATTGGCGACGCTCCCAACGTTGGCCTTGTGAACAACAAACGTCCGTTGATTCCACTCTCGACTCTCCAAGCTGGATATCGGTTGTTACTGCACGGATTGGCTGCAGAGAATTTGCACGCCACACCGGTGCCCGTGCAAACGTCAAGTCGCACCCATTACCTAGGAACCGCTGAACCTGACCGTTGGAAGTTTCGCCAAACTCCGGCGGTTAAGGAGGTATGGTCTTTGCGCACCGTTCCAGAACCGCGCAAGCCTTGTCTCCCAGTTCTTGGTGTCGCGCGGTCCGGCGGGAGGTAGACAATGGGCCACTCGACGTTCGCGCTGTTGCTGCACGCATTCTTTCATGAGCGCTTCGAGCAAACACAACGTATCGGGTCATACCGTGACTTCGTTAGGTTCCGACGCCAAGGTATGCCATGGCGCCAGTGGCGATGGCCCGATGGGGTCTCATTCCGTCCTGGACGCTGTTGACGAATTCGTACTCATGTCGAC
>DATDGP010000091.1:0-3886 GCA_036522035.1 Terriglobales bacterium | reverse complement strand
GGAGCGGATCTGACCACACCAGACAATGTGCTCCGGACTATGCTCGCCGACGAAGCGAGCTAGCGCATGAATCGCCGTCAAGCGCTGGTTGCGGGTGACAATCGTACATTGTCGGGACTGTTCCAGGTCGGCTAGGAAGAGGCGCACCAGATCGGCCGATACATCGACCAGGGTCAGCCGGTCCACCGATCGATGCAGCTTGTCGGCGACAAAAGGAATCAACAGAGTCAGGGCATCGCGGTAACTACATTGCGTGTTGCGCGCCAAGTTGCGCTCGGCTACCAGGTGTTCGAGCAGAAACCGCCGCACCCAGGGCCCCAGTAATGTCTGGTCACTCATGCTGACCTCCTCGTGCATAGTGCTCAAAGCGCTGGCTGGCCTCGTGCAGGAGCTCCGGCGTCAGGGTAAGGTAACGCTGGGTGGCAGCGATATGGACATGGCCGAGGTACGTGGCCAGTTGTGGCAGCAGGCGTTGCACATCCGCTCCCTGGCGATACCAAGAGACCACACGGTGCACGGCCGCGGCGTGCCTCAGGTCATGCAGTCGCGGCTGATAACGGCCGCCATCGTGACGCAACACACCGGCCCGAACTCGCAGTCGGCTGAAGATGTACTCCGCCGTGCGGCGTGTCAGGGGGGTGGAAGTGCGAGTCAGGAACAACATCGCGTCCCATGCGGTGGAATGCTCCTGGGCACGCTGGGCCACATAGGTCCCCAGGGCGCTGCTGAGATCCGGGCTCATGGGTACCAGCCGTGTCTTGTAAAATTTGCTTTCTCGAATCGTGAGCAGGCTGGCGGGCAGATCGACATCGGCCAGCGTGAGGGAAAGCGCCTCACTGATGCGCAGTGCCGCTCCGTACAGCAGCAAGATGAGCATGCGGCAAGTGTAGGGCTGCAGTTTGCTGCGCGGGCTTTCACAATGGGCGCTGGCGTCGAGCAATCGCCGCAGTTCCTCGTGCGAGAAGATGTAGGGAACAAACTGCGGTGGTCTGGGAATGATCTTGGGAAGCGGAGCACTGGCGGTGTATCCCCGGGCCATTGCATAACGATAGAAGCCGCGGAGTACCTCGTATTTGCGGTGCCAGAAGCGCGTGACGGGGCCTGCGCCGGCGATGTAGGCGTGCACACGGTCGGCCGCAATGTCGGCTACGGCGATGTCGCCCATGGTTCGACAAAACGACTGCAAGGTGCGGGCTTCGGTGTGGAATCGCATGCCCATAGCCTGTTTATAGGCAACGTACTGGGAGGTGAGCACAGACAGCTTCATCGCAGACCTCCCAGATCAAAGTTCGCTACTTCCCGTAATCCAACCAGATCCACCTTGGCGTAGATACGAGTGGCGTAGGCACTGCGGTGCCCGAGATGATCGCCGATCTCCTTCAGCGAAAACCCTTCCGCCACCAAGTGTCCCGCGCAGGCATGGCGGAGCGAGTGCGGCCCACGACGCGGCACTTGGATTCCGAGAGCACCCAGGCGTGTGCTGACCAGATGGCATAGGGCGCCCGGCGAGAGTCGGCGAAACGGCGCCTTCAACGTCAGGAAAATCTCCCGCCGTGCGCAGCGGGGGCGCACCTGTTGGAGATATCGCAGGATCGCCTCACCCGCCTCACTGACGAGTGGGTATTGCTGAGTGCGCCGCGGTTTGGGACGCACGATCGTAACCATCTCCCCTTCCCAGCTCACATCTTCCAGCCGTAAGTCGGCGACTTCACCGCTGCGGAAACCATAGGTCGCCAACAGGATCAGGATGGCGCGGTCGCGGATATCTCGCGCCGAATCGCCGTCTGTGCTGGCGATCAATCGCTGCACATCCGCCCAGGGTGGGCCGACCGGGAGACCTTCGTACTGGAACAAACGCGGGCCATCTATGCCAGTGGCGATGCTGGCCGCACACCAGCCACGTACTGCCGCATGTTGAAAAAAACCACGCAGGGCACTGGCGCTGGTGGCCACCGATACACGGCCCCAACCTTGCTTTCCGTGGGCGGCCAGAAAGGCGTCCAGATCTTCCAGAGAAACCTTGTCGAAACGGCGATTCTGCTCGCCCAGCCAGCCCAACAACTGCTCCACATGCCAGCTCTGATTCCGAATGGTGGCCGGCGACAAACCGCGCTCGTCTCGCCGATAAGCGGCAAAATCGGCGAGCCGGTCCGCAAAAGGCACGATTTTGGGTTGGGGCACTTCCCAACGTCCCAAGAAGTGAAGCCAGTCCTTGGCCGTTTGAACGAAGAATTCTCGCGACCACCGCAGGCCTTGCGCACGTTGACGTTGGCGCTGCTCACGAGCCCAGCGATCGGCAGCCGCTTCGATGGTTGACAAGCCAATCGCCTCGCCCCTGGTGATGTCGATTCGCTCAGCGATAACCAATAGCTCTCGAGAGCGCCGTACCAAGGTCGCGCGAGCCAAACCTTGACTGGCGCAATGGTTCAGGAATCGTTCTCGGGCTTCTGCAAACGGACCGCTACGCTGCCGAGCGACGACAGCAGGATATTGGAACAAAGTTTCGAACATAGTCGGTTCTCCTTTGGAACGGGGGAGGTCCGACCAGTATCGACCATTTACTTATGTGACCTTCGCCGCGGGCCGCATGATCATGGCAAAAGGGTTACCCGCTGGCCGTCACATATTTCTGGAGACCACATATGGCATCATATGTGCTCGAACACATATGATCCCTTAATTGGGCACGTCCGGTTTGATGAGCGGGGATGGGAAACGGGGCGGCGCTCACTGCGCTAGCGCTCGCGCCCATCCTCGACTCTACTCAGAACTGGTCCTCGAAGGAGACCGGCGGCGGTACTTTCACAAAAGCCAGTTTTGTGGAAGCTGCAGCCCTTGCGGCTCGTACGTGCTAGTGCTAGTGATTAGCGAGATGGATTATCGTGGAGTTGATGTTGAAGACCGCTCTACAACTCCTGGCCCTCGCGGGTATCGCCGTCGGGCAGCAGAAATCAGACGGCCGAATGCAGGTGCGGAACGTCTGCGAAGTACTCGGCGACGTGAATCGATATGCCGATACTGCTGTGGCGGTTGTTGGACGCATGGAGCGCAGCGTTAGCCTCTTAGATCACTACGAATTCTTATCACAGGAACGGTGCGAACATCCAGTTATCACGCACGGACACGTTTGGTCTGACAAGATTCAGATCTGGGTTAAGTGGGAAGAAGGGATGCCGAAGCCACCGAGCGGCACGCCAAAACTCCAGGATGCACTCGTAGCCGCGAAACTATCCGTCGTCCAGAAGACGACTAAGCTGGGTTCTGACCAGGAGCCACGATTTAGGGGGGACGGGCAAGCAAGTACTGCTGCGGTGCCGAACAAGTGGGCTGTTGTGTACGGGAGGATTGTGAGATCGCCTGAGCTTGCCCAAGATTGTGGATCGGGGGCTGTGGGGGAGATGACGTAGCATTGATCATCCTCGCCGGAGTTGCGGGTACTTCGGTGGCGTGGTACATGATTGGACGCGAGCGTCTTCACCAGTCCGAGCATCCAAGTTTGAATTAGTGGACCGCAGTGGAGTTGTAGTTGCATCTTGGGAAGTCGATTCCAGCAGTGACGTTCGCCTGCGCTTCCGAAGCAGAGGTTTCGGCCTTCCGCCGCTAAAGGGCGGGCAGCATGCCATCGTAAAGAGAGGTAAAGAGGGAGGGTGCGGCGGTTCTTCGCTACCTCTGCCGGTAGAGACTACATTAGAGACACGAAGAACCCGCCGCTATTAGTGATAGCACCGCTGTAGAGGTTAGGACCTGGGTAGCCGGGAGATGTTTTCAGACAACGATGCTATCTGAAGATGCGCACGGGCCTAGTTCCTTCCAGTGAAGATCTATCTCTTTCCGAACAGGAAGTTGACGCCAGCCGCGTAACGGAAGTTGTTCCTGTTGCTGTTGT
>DATDGP010000090.1:0-4625 GCA_036522035.1 Terriglobales bacterium | reverse complement strand
CGTTCTCAGTTGGGAGCGATGGGAATCTCGCACTGGATTTCAAACTCAGCCAGTCACACGTGGGAAGCGACTTTGCCATGCTGGTGCCAATTTACATGGAGGCCCAGGACGGCAGAGTTGTGCGCCTGGGCCGGGTGCGGCTTAAGGGCGAGGACACCCTAACCCGGCATGTCAGCCTTGGCGGCGTCAAACAAAAGCCAAAGAAGGCGATGATCGGCTACCTGGATGACGTTTTGGGCAATCTGGAGAACAAATAGAACGGTCGTTTGGCTTTGAAGCCCACTCGGTCGACAACTGAATCCAAAAAGAAACCGGCGCTTATCTCCCCCGAGATTTTAGCGCCGGCTTTTGGAGATCCCCCGACTCGCGCTGGAGGACCAGGCCGCTCATCTGCATCGGCCAACTCGATCGCCGGACCCTCTGGTTCCCGGCGAAATCCTTCGTCCTCCAACATGCCCCCGTCTCTTCCTGGGGGTCAACCATAAACGCCGCGCCGATATTAACTGACTCGATAACCAACAAGGCCGCGCGCAGAGCTCCGGGCTGTTGTATACTGTGCCGGACTTTATGGCGCGGGGCTTTTTATCAGTCTTAAACAACCCCGGGCCGAAGCTGTGGGGGCAGCTTCTGTGGGGTATTGCGAAGAAGAAACTGATTGATAACTTCATACCTTGACCAGGAGTAGCCCCGGTCGGGAGGGTCCCGTATGGACCTTTGGATTATTCGTTTTCTTTTCCTTCTAGTGGTAACGGCTGCATGTTACTTTCTGCAGCCCTTTGGGTTGGCTAAGTTTCCCGCCTGGTTCGCGGCGTGCGCCGGCGTGGTCATTGCTGCCGTGGTCGTGGCTTTTGAAGCACGGCTGCGCGTGGTCAGCTTGAAGCGGCTGATTGGCGCGGTGATCGGCAGCAGCCTGGGTATCCTGGGCGCTTACCTATTTAGCCTAGTTCTAAAAAGCAGCATCACCCATCCCGAATCGCAGCGTTTCCTGCAGCTGATGGTGATGCTGCTGATGTCCTACGTGGGCCTGATCGTGGGCGCCAACAAGGGCGATCTGCTGAACCTGGCGGCGCTCGGGGGTGTTTTCGGCACCGAGAAGCAGGGGCGTAAGAGCTTCAAGCTGCTGGACACCAGCGTGATCATTGACGGCCGCATTGCCGACATAGCCGAGACCGGCTTCCTCGACGGCATCCTGGTGATCCCCCAGTTTGTCCTGCGCGAACTTCAATTGGTGGCCGACTCCGCCGATTCGCTGAAGCGCAACCGCGGGCGGCGCGGGCTCGACATCCTGCAGCGCCTGCAAAAGATCGTGTCCGTTAACATCACCATCGTGGAAGATGATTTTCCCACCATCCGCGAAGTCGACCTCAAGCTGATCGAGCTGGCCAAAGTATACGAAGCCAAGATCATCACCAACGATTTCAACCTCAACAAGGTTGCGCAGCTGCAGGGTGTTGAGGTGCTCAACATCAATGAACTGGCCAACGCTCTCAAGCCGATCGTGTTGCCAGGCGAGATGATGCGCGTCTTTATCCTGAAAGAAGGCAAGGAATACAACCAGGGCGTGGCTTACCTGGACGACGGTACCATGGTGGTGGTGGACAACGCACGCAAACTGATCGGCAAGAACGTGGACGTGGCTGTGACCTCCGTGCTTCAGACCACCGCCGGCAAGATGATCTTCGGCAAATTTGATGAGCGGGCCCGCCCTGTGGAACGCATAGAACCTAAACCTGAGGCCGGCAAGCCAGAGCTGCGTAAGCCCCAGCCCATTACGCTGGAATCGACTCCACAGACTCAACCTGAGTGACTTGCGCACCTTCGGCTGGCACGCATCCTACTTGGGCCGAAGTTTTTCGTCTGGCGGCTGTGCATTCCGCGCGCGTAGAATTGCCTCTTGGTTCTTAAAGTGTTAAGACATAAACGACTCTGGGCCTGCATTGGCCTGATCACACTGGCTGCGCCGCTTCAGGCGCAAGTGGCGCCCGCCCCTGGCAGCTTGCGAATCACAGTGCTCGGTTCGAATGGCCAGCCGCTCTCCTCCGCTATTGTCCTGGTGGAGCAGAAAGGGAAAATGGTCGCCCAGGACCGGACCACGCCTTCGGGCAACGCGGGGTTGGACCACCTCAGTCCAGGCACCTATACGGTGCTGGTCGAGCAGCCTGGGTTCTATACGGCTTCCGCCGACAAAGTGGAGGTCAGCTCCGGCCAGACCTCGTTGCTTGAGGTTCGCCTCGAGCCGATACGGGAGTACCAGACGGAGATTGAAGTCCAGGCCCAGCCTTCGCCGATCGATCCCGAACAGACCTCAAGTTCGCAGTCGATCACGGCCAGCGATATTGCTACGATTCCCTATCCCAGCACGCGCGACTATCGCAACGTGCTCGCCTATATACCAGGCGTCATCGCCGACACGACCGGCCAGATCCACATTGCCGGCTCGAGCACCCAGGAAATCCAGGACTACGTGGATGGTTTCGTCGTCAGCCAGCCGTCCGGAGGGACACTGTCGCTGCGCGTGAATCCGGATTCCCTGCGCAAGATTGACGTGGTGAACAGTCGCTATAGCGCCATGTACGGACAGGGCTCGGGTGGCCTGACTGATTTCTCAATCCAGGATGGCGACAATCATTTCCGCTTCAACGCCACCGATTTCATTCCCACCGTGCAGAACGTCAAGGGAATCACTTTCAACAACTGGACGCCGCGCGCCTATATTTCTGGGCCGCTGGTTCGCGACAAAGTGTGGTTCAACATTTCCCACGAAGGCGAGTTTGACAACAACATCATCAAGCAGCTTCCCAATGGCGCCGACACTAATACTGTGTGGCGCAGTTCTGACTTGGTTCGGCTGCGCATGAACCTGACGCAGGGCAACGTGCTTACCGCCAGCTTTCTCGCCAATCCGCTCGACTCTGACAACGCCGGCATCACCCCGCTCGATCCTGTTTCGGTTTCCACTAATGTCCTGACCAACATTTATCTGGCCACCTTGAAGGACCAGATCACCATCGCCCAGAACACGCTGCTCGAGTTCGGCGCCGGCTTTCACTGGACCGATACCACATCAGTCCCCCAGGGCTTCGCGCCTTACGTCTTCGCCCCTACGGGACGCGAAGGCAATTTCTTTGAGACCACCGACGCCACATCCGAGCGTACCCAGGGGTTCGCCAACCTGTATCTCAAGCCATGGCATGCTTGGGGCAGCCACCAGGTAACCATTGGCGGCCGCCTGGACCGCGTGTACCTGCACCAGTTCGACTTTCGCGGGCCTATCCAGTTCGTCGACGCGAGCAACACCCTACTGCGCCAGCTCACTTTCCAGAACGTGCCCGCCTTCGGGCTGAGCACCCTCGAATCTGCGGCTTTCCTCCAGGACCGCTGGTCGGCGCGGGAGCGCCTGGTGATCGAAGTCGGCGCGCGCTGGGATCGAGACAGCTTTTTAGGACAGAACATGTTCTCGCCGCGCGTCGCGGGCTCGTATCTCGTCGATCGTGGCAGCGAAACCAAGCTCAGCGCCGGCATCGGCATCTATTACGATCGTACGAACCTCAGCCTGGTCAGCCAGGCCAATCAGGGCTCGTTGACTGATGTCTTCCTGGTTCCCGCATCGACCACTATTCAAAGCTCTTTCATCGTGAACCCCGGCCAGCTCTCCATGCCGCGCTATGTGAATTGGAGCGTGGGGTTCGAGCGTCGCTTACCCAAGAGCGTTTACGTGAAGCTCGAGTTCTTGAGCCGCCACGGCGTTCACGGTTGGGCTTACGTGGTGCAACCGGACAATAACTTCCTGCTCCAAGATACCCGCCAGGATCGCTATGACGCCGTTTCTGTCACCTTGCGCAAGGAGTTCAAGCGAGGATATCCGTTTCTCTTCTCCTACACGCGGTCCAACGCCCGCTCCAACCAGACCATCGACTTTGCGCTTGACACTCTCGTCTTCGGTCCGCAGCAGGCGGGGCCGCTGCCCTGGGACTCGCCCAATCTCCTGCAATCCTGGGGCTCAAGTCCCTTATTGTGGAAGCTCAAGAAGTTCGATATCGCCTACTCCGTCCTCTGGCGCACCGGATTCCCGTTTTTTACAGTCAACCAGTTCGGGGAGATTGTATCCGCGCCCGGCGAGTTCCGGTTCCCGGACTTCTTCAGCCTGAACGTGGCCGTAGAGCGCAAATTCAATTTCAAGGGATACCACTGGGCCGCGCGCATTGGCGTGAATAACATCACCAACAACATGAATGCGACCACCGTCGACAATAACGTCAACTCGCCGACCTTCCTCACGTTCTTCGGCCAGGGACATCGTACTCTGGTTGGACGAATCCGCTTCCTAGGAAGAGCCACAAAATAGGCATACGCTCGAGGTTCTAGTCGATACGACTCGCTGTGTTATCAGAAAACAGACAGGTCGTCCGCCGATGCGACCGCGCCCTGGTAACGCTTTCCGGATAAGGCTGCTCAGCTCAGGCTTTAATCTCTCTCGCAGAGCTTGCCCCTCGGCATGCCGTCGTCGACGGCACTAGAATGTCTGGGCGTTAGCCCTGGGCCTTCGGGCCCATGCCGCTGAACTCCAGCTCCGGTGTCGCCGCCAGCAGCGAGCAAGTATATTCGTGGAGAGGAGCTGATGTGAT
>DATDGP010000089.1:0-6690 GCA_036522035.1 Terriglobales bacterium | reverse complement strand
GCGCTCGCCGTGGGCGGCCGTCGCGTGCGGTGGTCGACCCGGCGGTGAAGTCGGGCTGCGTATCTGTGTCATCGTCGCCCGCCCGCCCGAACGAAGGCAGGTACCGGCCGAAGTTCAATTCGAAATCGCTGCGAAGACCGTAACCGAGACTGCGGATCTTGGCACGGCGCGCCTGCGCACTGGGCCACGCCAGGGTTGGGAAGAACATATCGTTGCTCGACTGAAGCTCGGTAGCTGTCGGCTTCCCGAACCGATTGATCTGGGCCTTCGCCGCGGCCAGCGCTTCACGGTCGAATGAGGCCAGACGCCGGACGAGCGTATCGACAAACGAGTCGAGGTCGTTATCGTCCAGGGTGCGGTTCACCCAGCCATAGCGCTCGGCGATATCAGCATCGAAATCGTCGCCGCTGAGGACAATCTCAAGTGCTCGCGAGCGGCCGACCAAGCGCGGGAGCCATTCCAGCGCTCCGCCGCCCGGGACCAGCCCGACGCCGATCTCGGGGTTGCCGAATAGGGCGCTTTGCCGGCTGGCGAAGCGCATGTCGCAGGCCAGCACGAACTCGTTACCGATGCCGCGCGTGCGGCCACGAATCTTGGCGATGCTTACGACTGGCGTGGACGAAAGGCGCAGTACAAATTCGCGCCAAAGGCCCAGCATCTCTGGTCGTTCAGCCGCCTTGGATACGTCGAGATGGGCGATGAAGAAATCAGGATTCGCCGACTGGAACACGACGACCTTCACGGACGAGTCCGTCTCGAGGTCGGTCATTAGCGCTCCCAATTCGACGATCGTCGTGGGAACAAACATGTTGATCGGCGGGTTGCTGAAAGTGATCGTCCACCGGCCCGGATATGTGCGGTCGGTGTTGAACTGCGAATGGTCAGGCATAGCGCATCTCCTCCTCGCTTGGATGCGAAGGGACTTGCCGTTGATATCCACTGGCGACGCGGCGTATCACTGGCAATCCTGAAGCTGACTGTTGTAATCGGGCGTGGGTGTTGAAAAACTCCGTTGGCCCGAGTTGGGCGGAAACCGCGTCGCGTCAGGATGCCCTATAAACGATCTTCTCGGTTTTTGGATACGATTCACCTCACGGATTTTGGGCCGATTTTCGTTGAAATGGAGTTTTTCAACAGCCACGCCTGACGTCGCTCGAAGCAAGCAACTCCGCTGCTGGCAGTCTTTAGACGGGATTACCGAAGCAAAACACCTTGGTCTAAAGTTCAATCACTGATGAGGGTGATTCCGTCGGAATCCCCACCATCAGAGCCATCTATCAGATGTTACAATCGCCCCGTGCTGAAACGCTTCCTCATCATTTTTCTCGTCGCGCCTCTAGCTTTTGCGCAGCAGGAACCCAAGTCGCAACCCTCCGGGCCCCAGGTTAAGCTGAACTACTTGAACGTTTGCACGCCCTCGGCCGAGGAACAGTCTCAGATGAAGGCCGCCCTGGCCAAGCTTCAGGTCAAGGCCGCGTTCAGCCGCGATTTTGAAGTCTCCCGCGGACAGGCCACTCTCGAGGACGCTCCTGATGCGCGCTTCGTGCGCTTTCGCAGGGACCTGGTTTCTGAATCGCCACTTCTGGCTGCACAGTATTCCATGAGCAGCGATTCCAAAAGTATCGTCGAAACGATGGTGCTTCGCTTGCGTGACCCCAAGGATTTCCACGAGATATCGCTCGAAGACCGGGTTTCGGCCGGCGCCATGGCGCCCTCTCGGTTGCTGACCGTGGACACTCCGGTCAGCCGTATCCGCGTGGAACGGCTGGGCAAGAGTTCCCTGGTGTTAGCTCGCTGCCAGGATTCCGACCAGAGCGCCTACGAAGAGATTTTCCGCCAGGGCGCAGAGATTATGGCTCGTTACCGCAAGGCGATGGAGCTGGGAAGCGTGCTTCACTCCGACGTCGCCTGGCTCTCCCGCTCCAGTAAAACCAGCAGTCCAGGCCATGCGGCACGCTCGACCTCCACGGAATCGGCTGAACCCAAATAGAAGGTGGTTGAATCAAAGATAGGGCATGGAAAACCAAAACTCCATTCGTGATACCGTCATCTTGGGGACCGGTTGCGCCGGGCTGACGGCCGCCATCTACACCGCCCGCGCCAACATGAAGCCTCTGGTCGTTGACGGCCATGAGCCCGGTGGGCAACTCTCGATAACCACGCTGGTCGAGAACTTTCCCGGTTTTCCCGAGGGCATCCAGGGACCGGAGCTGATCGAGAAAATGCGTAATCAGGCGGCGCGCTTCGGCGCCGAGTACATGCACGGTCATCTGGTGCGGGCTGACCTACTGGAGCGTCCGTTCAAGCTGGACTTCGGAAGCGGTAAGACGCTTCTGACTCAAACCCTCATCATCGCCACGGGAGCTTCCGCCCGCTGGCTCGGATTGCCCAATGAGAAAGCGCTGATCGGCCATGGCGTCTCGTCCTGCGCGACTTGCGATGGATCCTTCTTCCGCAACCTCCCCATCGCCGTCATTGGTGGAGGCGACTCGGCCATGGAAGAAGCCCTGTTTCTGAGCCGCTTCGCCTCCAAGGTAACGCTCATTCATCGTCGCGATCATTTCCGGGCCTCCAAGATCATGCTGGATAGGGCCCGCAAACACGAGAAGATCGAATTCCTCACTGACACCGTCGTCGAAGACGTTCATGACGTTCAAAAAAAAGAGGTCACGGCGCTCAAGCTGCGTAATGTGAAGACCGGCAAGATCTGGGACCTCCCTACTCACGCCATGTTTCTGGGCATCGGCCACGAGCCCAACTCCAAGATGTTCACCGGCCAACTCGACATGGACCAGGACGGATACCTGAGGACCCACGACTTCGTCTACACCAACGTCCCCGGAGTCTTTGCTTCGGGCGACGTTCAGGACCGCCGCTACCGCCAGGCCATCACCGCTGCCGGGTCAGGATGCGCCGCAGCCATGGAGGCTGAAAAGTTTTTGGAAGAGCACGGCAGATGACCGGCTTGGTCGTCGCCCCAAAGGCCGTGGTTCTGCTCTGAAATCGAACGCTGACGGTAGAGCTGCGCTGGAGTTTGCGATACGCGCAAGTTCTTTCACCGCGCGAGTCGACTCTTTCTCCATGTCTCCACGCCGTGGTAGGTTTTTCTCGAGCTTCTGTGTTACAAAAATATGTTTGCCTTCTCTCGTTGAATTCCGGTTCGCAGGAGCCTTGTGTTAAGGGCCGCCCTCATTTCTCTCTCTGAGAGCAAGTCCATCCGTTCGGCAGCCGAAAAGACCTGGGCCGGGCAGCGGCTATCCCGACGTTTTGTCGCCGGCACCACCATTGACGACGCACTGGCCGCGACACGCGCTATGAACTTGCTTGGCTTAGGCGTCAGCGTCGACAACCTGGGCGAAAACATCACCAACACCGAGGAAGCCCGCCACAGCGCCCAACTCTACCATCAGCTGCTCGACCGCATAAACCAGCAGGGACTCAACGCCAATGTCAGCCTCAAGCTCACCCACATGGGGCTCGACGTAGATCCGAGCGTGGCCTTCGAGATCACGACCGCCCTGGTGGAGCACGCCGCACGCCTCAACGGCTTTGTCCGCGTGGACATGGAAGGTTCGGTTTACACCGAACGCACATTGGATTTCGTGCGCCGTCTGCATGCCGCTCCGGGACTCGGGGGGCACGTGGGTGCGGTCATCCAGTCGTATCTTTACCGCAGCGAAAATGACATCGCAAAGCTCGTCGCTGACGGCATCCGCGTGCGCCTCTGCAAAGGCGCGTACCGGGAACCGCCGGAGATCGCGTTCGAAAAGAAGTCTGACGTAGACGCGAACTACGTCAAGTTGATGAAGATGCTGCTCCCGAGCGGCGTCTATCATGGTATCGCCACTCACGACGAGAATATGATCCGCGCGACGATCGATTACGCGCAAAAAGAAAAGATCGTGGCATCGAGCTTTGAGTTCCAGATGCTTTACGGCGTGCGTCGCGACCTGCAGCAGAAATTGATCCAGGAGGGCTGGCGCTGTCGGGTGTATATCCCCTTCGGAACAGAATGGTATCCCTACCTGATGCGGCGCCTGGCCGAGCGGCCCGCCAACGCGATCTTCATCCTGAAGAACCTGTTCCGCTAACCGCCGCGCCAAGCTTTGGCGCGTAACGCGCGCCGTAGAGGAAAAACCATCCGGAGAGCGCTGCGGTCACAAACGCCGCCCAGAACGCGGTCTGAAGTGACGAGTGATCGGAGATCTTGCCGATCAGCCAGGGAGAGAACGCGTCGCCCAGCGCGTGGATTACAAAAGTATTTACCGCCAGCGCCGTGGAGCGGATTCCGGCGTCCACTGAGTTGACCACAGCCGTGTTCGAAGGCCCGGTACCGATCAGCAGAGCGAAGACGGCAAAAAAGATCGCCGGCAGCATCAACGGGCCCGTCACATACACCGCAGCAATCATCAGCGGCACTGCAGCATACATGACAATGCCGGAAAAACGATAGTAAGCGCCGTCGCTGCGTTTCAACATGCGGTCGCCAATCCATCCGCCCAGGATGGTCGCGACTACGCCGTTGACCGCCGCGATCAGACCGAAGGTGATGGCCGCTCGCGAAACCGACATCCCTCGCACGCGATGGAGGAAAGTAGGTATCCAGACCTGGAGACCGCCGACCGCGAACGTGTACATGGCCATGCCCAGGCATGCAGTGATGAACGCGCCGTTGCGAAACAATCCCAACAATGTGGATCGTTCGAGGGAAGGTGTAAGGTTGTCCGTCTGTCCACGCTCCGGCTCGGGAAGAAAGAAGAAGATCAGCGCCAGAACAAAACCGGGAATGCCGGCCAACATGAAAGGTACCCGCCAGCCAAATCTTTCGCCCAGCGGCCCGCCCAACAGGATACCGAGCGCGCTGCCCACGGGAAGCCCTAAATAGAAGATGGAGAGCATGCGGCCACGGCGTTCCAGCGGGAACAGATCGGCCACCAGAGTAGGTGCGATGGTCGCATAACTGGCTTCGCCGATGCCCACGATGGTGTGACGCAAAAGGAGCTGATGGTAGTCACGCACCAGCCAGGTCAGAAGGGTGAAACCGCTCCAAACGGCGATGCCCACCAGGACAATGCTCTTGCGGCGGAAGCGGTCGCCCATCCAGCCCACCAGCGGTGCGGCAAACATGTAGCAGAAGAAGAAGGCGCTGGTCAGCAGTCCGGTTTGGGCGTCGCTGATCTTGAATTCCTTCTGTACCAGCGGCTGGACGCCGAGCAACATGTTGCGATCGATGTAGTTCAGCACGCTGAGACCGGTCAACACAGCCAGCGTGGCGTACGGATAGACCTTCGGCGGCATAGGGCGCGGTCATTATACCCGTCCGAGCTGCCGACGCAATCGGCGCCATCCACGGTCCGGGAACATGCTGGGGGAACTACGATAGACTGAAGGCCGTATCTGTACGAGACTTCCCCGGAGCAACATGGCTGAGACAGTCTTAGAAACTGTAGCCCTGCGCCGAACCTTTGCCGGCCTCGTGGCCGTAGACGACTTGAACCTGAGAGTCGAACAGCAGCAGTTTTACGGGTTCCTGGGGCCCAACGGCGCCGGCAAGTCCACTACCATCAAGATGCTCACCGGGCTGCTGCGACCTACCGGCGGCCACATCCGCATTCTGGGCATAGAGCTCGCCGAAAACAGCGTGGCCGTGAAGGGCCGCATCGGCGTCGTACCCGAGGGACTGGCGCTGTTCGAGCGCCTGACCGGCGCCCAGCTCCTCAACTTTGTCGGCCGCATGTACGGCCTCTCGCGCGAGTTAGCGGCTGAGCGCACCGCCGAGCTTCTGGAGTTCATGGAACTCAAGGACTCAGCCGACAAGCTGGTCGCCGACTACTCCCACGGCATGAAGAAGAAGACCGCGCTGGCGGCAGCGGTGATTCATGGACCGGCGATCCTGTTTCTCGATGAGCCATTCGAAGGCGTCGACGCCATTGCCGCCACCACGCTCAAGCGCCTCCTGCAGCGTTTTATCGCGCACGGTGGCACCGTCTTCCTGACCTCCCACGTGCTCGAGGTGGTGGAACGGCTGTGTACTCACATCGGCATCATCCGTCAGGGCCGGCTGGTCGCTTCCGGCTCGCTCGAACAATTGCGCGGCGGCGTCCACGTAGCTGGACACGAGCAGGCGCCGCTCACGCTCGAGGAAATCTTCCTCCAGGTTGTGGGCGGAACTCGACAAGGCGACGAGGTGCTCTCCTGGCTCTAGCCGATTCCAACAACCACTTTGTTCTCCTGCTTTTCCTGCGTTGGCGGCTGTTCTTGAACGCGCTCCGGTCGCGCAAGCGCCAGGCCGAAGTGGCCGTGCAAGGAACCTTCTATCTCCTGGGAGCCACATTCGTTCTCGGCTCGTCGGCAGGATTGGGCGTGGCGACTTTTTTCGTTCTACGCATGGGCAACCCTCGCGTTCTGGACCTGATGCTGTGGGCGGTTTTCTTGTTCTGGCAACTCGTTCCCGTGCTCTTTGAAGGCTACTCTCCTGGACTGAACTTTCGCGAGCTCGCCCGCTACCCGGTCTCCTTTCGTCTCTATTTCCTGCTCAACGCGGCCTATGGTCTGTTTGATCCCGCGGCCATCACCGGCGTCCTTTGGCTGCTGAGTATCTGGCTGGGCATTTTGTTTGGCCGCCCGGAGTGGGCACCGTCGGCCGCGCTTCTCTTTTCCCTCTTTGCCGCCCTCAACATTCTGTCGAAT
>DATDGP010000088.1:0-8916 GCA_036522035.1 Terriglobales bacterium | reverse complement strand
TCGAGTACCTTGGCGATCAAACTTTCCGCCTGTTTTGGCTTGAGGTGGAATTCATAGTCGTCGGTTTTCCAGGGGCCGTTCGCACCACGGAAAACGACGGCATCCCCCTCATTGAGAAACATCTGCGCGGCGCAGCAGGCGTGTTCCCGTGGATCATTCGGAATCATCTTGAAGACAAGGCCGATGTAGCAAACGCCCGGTCGGACGTAAGCCAGCTTCCACGGGGGCTCCGCCTGAGTTTTGTAATAAAGCCCGGTCGCCAGATTCCAAGCAACCGTCGCAGGGTCCTGTAATCCACGGATCGGATAGCCTGCCCGATTCAGAAACTTTTCGGGTGCGATGGTCGTTTCGCGAATGAGCTGCGAGGTATGTCCGAGTTTGAGCAATCTCGCCTTTACCTGCCGGTGAAAATCCGGTACGTCATCGAAAATGTCCTCGTCACTCTGGTCAATGACATCCTGTAATAGTGGTAGGTCGGCTTTTTCCTTCTGTCTCTTGTCGAATTCACCTTTTGTTAGTTCAAGGCCGGAACGGCGCGAAAGCGGCTTGCAACGTTCAAAGATGATTTCGGGGAGAATGAACATCCACACATCGACGGTCCTTTCCTCGTTCTTGTCATAGCGTTCTATTTCGCTCACATAGAGGTCCACCGCCTTGCGTACCGCTTCATGCTGGTTCGCCGTATGCGTGGCATCGTCGAGCGTCTTAAAAGCGAGCGTGCGCTGAACAAACTCGCCGGGGCTGACCATGATGCTGAACGCTTCTTCCAATCCCGGAAAATTCGAGAGGTGGAGCCGGTTCTCCTTGTCAGTTCTCTTCGGCGGCGGCACTGGAATAAAGCCGCCAAGCGCAATCGCCCAACTCCGAAAATACGAAAGCCCGTCTTTCGTTCCGATGACTCCCACTGAAACTTCACGCGAACGCGGCGGGGCGCCGTGCGGCCCAAAAAGGAAAAGACCATCCTTCGGATGGTCGCAGGTCTGGCCGTGGCCGAACCAACTCCTCGACTTACGCCGAGCGTCTCGGGTAAGCTGTACTCAGCCATCCGTGCCGCCTAACCGAAAGGAGAAGAAATGTTGAGGCGAGCACGATACCAAAAAGGAAGTCTGAATCGTGTAAGACGTAAGTCAGGTGAGGCAGTATGGGTCTTCAGGTGGTACGAAACTCAAATCGACGGCATCAAGAAGTATCGGAAGGCAGTGGTCGGTTCGGTCGACGAGTTCAAAACCGAAGCCGCCGCACAACGGATGGTAGACGCCTTGCGTTTGACCATCAACGCACAAACCCCTCGTCAGCAACTCCAGGCCATCAGCTTCGCGACTCTGGTTCAGCATTACCGAGAGCACGAGATGCCCGATGTCTTTTACAAGGGCCAACCGCACAAGCTGAGCGACCACGTTGGAGTGGAGGGCCGCAAATCTTACGCTACGCAGGATACGTACGAAGGTTATCTGAAAAAGTGGATTCTGCCGCGCTGGCAGTCATATCGCCTCAGCGACGTGAAAGCCGTCCAGGTGGAACAATGGTTGTGTTCGGTACCTTTGGCGCAAGGCAGCAGGGCCAAAATCCGAAACATCATGAGTGCTCTGTACAGTCACGCAATCCGCTGGGAGTGGACCAATCGCAATCCCATTACAGCCGTTCGGCAAAGCGCCAAGCGTTCCAAAATTCCAACCATTCTCACAATCGAGCAGATTCAGGCCCTATTGGCGCATCTGGGGGAGCCGTGTCGTACCGCGGTTCTGCTGGACGCCTCCACGGGGCTGCGAGTCGGCGAACTGCTGGGTCTCAGGTGGGCGGACCTCGATTTCGAGAAACTAGAGATCAACGTCACCCGTTCTGTGGTCAAGCAGAAGATCGGGCCTTGCAAGACGGAAGCCTCGCACAAACCCATACCACTCGACGCCGAACTGGCAGAACAGTTGTGGAACTGGAGGCTCAAGGCTCCCTACAATCGGACGGAAGACTGGATCTTCGCCAGCCCGCACAGGCGCGGGAGGCAACCGTACTGGCCAGGCGCGCTGTTCCGCGCCCAACTAAAGCCTGGACTCGAAGCCATCGGCATTCGGGGGGATGTTGGCTGGCACACGCTCCGGCACACCTTCGGAACACTCATGAAAGCAAATGGGGAAGACATCAAAACCATTCAAGAGTTGCTTCGTCACGCCAATTACCGGGTCACGGCCGACGTTTACACCCAGGCGATGACCCCGGCAAAGCGCCAAGCCCAGAGCAAAGTTGTGAGATTGATTTTGCCGCGAAAAGCTGCCCAGAAGGTAGGCTAAGGTCCTCGTTGTTTTCTTATCGAACCCTTTCGAACCCTCGGGCGGAACATTCAATTTCGATAACTTCCTTAGAATGTTGGCGTCCCCGACGGGATTTGAACCCGTGTTACCGCCGTGAAAGGGCGATGTCCTAGGCCGGGCTAGACGACGGGGACGCTTCAGCGCATGACCTGCCGGCAAGCCGAGGCTCCAAATTCAAGGAAGGCTCGCAAGCACTAGCGATCTTCGACATTGTACCCGACTGGCCTTTGCTGAGGCTAGTCAAAGCGAGTGCAAGAGTCCAACGGAACCGGCTCCCCATTCGGTACTCTCGGCTACCCGGCGATCTCCGCACCCTCTTTGCGCAAGCCTAACCACGTGGGCTGAAAAACGACCGTTGTTGCCGCAAACAGTTCGGCGGTAGTAACATTCCGCGCGGAGGATTCAACGCTTGGCTTGGAATCGAACCGTCAGTCTTCTCCTGATGCTGGCATGCAGTCACGAATTTGCCGCTCAGGTTTCGGCTCAGGATCGGGTCGCGATCCGCGTGGACGCGTCCGACAGGCAACGACCCTGGAAGCCGGTTTGGACCTATTTCGGGTACGATGAACCGAATTACACTTACACGCCCAATGGCCGTAGGCTTATTTCCGAGCTCTCAGCGCTTAGCTCAACTCCGATCTGGATTCGCACTCACCATCTCTTGTGCACGGGTGACGGCACGCCTGCATTGAAGTGGGGCTCCACGAATGCCTACACTGAAGACGCGTCCGGCAAGCCGGTATACGACTGGGCTATCGTCGACAAAATCTTCGACACCTATGAGCAAGCAAGAGCCAAGCCTTTTGTTGAGATCGGCTTCATGCCGGAGGCCCTCTCCGTCAAGCCCGAGCCTTATACGCGGCATTGGCCGGTGCCCGACGATGGAACCGGCTGGTCCTACCCGCCCCGCGATTATCACAAGTGGGCTGACCTGGTCTCCGAGTGGGTGCAGCATTCGATCGATCGCTACGGCAAAAGCGAGGTCGAGTCCTGGTACTGGGAAGTCTGGAACGAGCCCGACATCTCGTATTGGCGCGGAACTCCGGAGGAATACGACAAGCTCTACGATTACGCCGCCATGGCCGTGAAGCGCGTCCTTCCTGCCGCACGTGTCGGCGGACCGGCATCCACCGGTCCCGCGAATCCCAAGGCGGCGGCCTTTCTTGGGCAGTTTCTCAAGCACTGTGACCACGGAACGAACGACGCCACGGGTAAGACCGGCTCGCCCCTCGATTTCATCACTTTTCACGCCAAGGGAGCCCCCAAGCTGGTTAACGGTCATGTGCAAATGGGCCTCGGGCACAACCTGCAGGACGTGGCGACAGGCTTTGAGATCGTCGCGTCTTTCCCCCGCTTCCGGAACCTCCCGATTATCCTTAGCGAATCCGATCCCGAAGGCTGTGCGGCCTGCTCGGCGCGGCTCTACCCTCAGAACGCGTATCGCAACGGGACGCTCTACCCTTGTTACACCGCGGCCGCCTTGAGCAATATCTTGACCCTGGCCGAGAGCCACGGGATCGACATCGAAGGTCTGCTGACGTGGGCGTTCGAGTTCGAGGGCCAGCCTTACTTTGATGGTTTCCGGACCCTGGCCACCAACGGCGTTGACAAGCCGGTGTTGAACCTGTTCCGGATGGCTGGCCTGATGCGTGGCGACCGGCTGAAAGTGGTGAGCAGCGGCGCCGTTGGACTTGACGCGATTCTGGAGGCCGGCGTTCGCGGCCAGCCCGACGTGGATGCCATCGCGACGCGCTCCGATCGCGAGGCCTCCGTCCTGGTGTGGAACTATCACGACGATGACCTGCCGGCCCCAGACGCACCCGTCACGCTCGCGATCAGCGGAATCCCAGGCGCGCAGCGGGTCCTGATGCATCATTACCGGATCGACTCCAATCATAGCAACGCCTATGCTGTCTGGAAGCGGATGGGCTCGCCGCAGAATCCCTCGCCCGACGAGCAGTCCCGGCTTGAGGCGGCCGGACGCCTCGAGCTGCTGAGCTCACCAAGCTGGTTGTGGACCGACAGCGCCGGCGCTACCACGATCGAGTTCTCGCTGCCTCGCCAGGCGGTGTCGCTGGTTCAGTTAAGCTGGTAAGAGACTCCAGGCAATCATGCGGCAAGCCAAGACGTGCTCACTTTACGGCTACCACAGAGTAGACTCGAACCACTGTTAGAGCCAGACCTTACTTTAGGGGAGATTGTCCGCCGGCTCAGACTGGGAATTCCTCCATCATTTCGGAGCCGCGCGCTGATTTCTTTAGGTCGTCCGCTTGCATCCCGGAATTCCCTGGTTGCGCCGTTGACAGCCTGATCAGCTCGCGGGCTACTGCTATACTCAAGAATGCGGGAGCACTGAAGCCTTGACAGCAGGAGCCATCGCAAAACTCCTTCGCCAGGTGCGCACGGGGACGCTGGGAGTGGACCAGGCGCTCGAGCGGCTGCGTGATATGCCCTACGAGGATCTCGGCTTCGCCAAGATCGACCATCACCGGCCGCTTCGCCAAGGGCTGCCCGAAGTGATCTTTGGACGCGGCAAGTCGGCGGAACAGGTCGAGCAGTTGGTGAAGCGGATGCTCCGTCACGGCCACAACATTCTGGTCACGCGCGGCGACGCCGCCATGTTCGAGCGCGTCCGGCAGCTCGACGGGCGAACGAGGTTCTATCCCGCTTCTGGGGCCATTGCGATCCGCCGCGAGCGCACGGTCCGGCGTAAAGGGCTGGTGCTGGTAGTGACGGCCGGGACGACAGACATTCCTGTGGCCGAAGAAGCTCTGGTGACCGCCGAAGTGATGGGCAACCGCGTGGAGCCGCTCTATGACGTGGGTGTTGCCGGACTGCACCGGCTGCTCGGCGAGAGCCAGGCGCTGAAGCGCGCCCGCGTAATTATCGTAGCGGCAGGCATGGAGGGCGCACTGCCGAGCGTGGTGGGCGGCCTGGTGGCCGCGCCCGTGATCGCCGTGCCAACCAGCGTAGGCTATGGAGCTAGCTTTCGGGGCCTCGCGGCTTTGCTCGGCATGATGAATAGTTGCGCTCCGAACGTGGCGGTGGTCAACATCGACAATGGTTTCGGGGCAGGCTACCTCGCCAGCGTGATTAACCGCTTGTGAAGGGCCGCGGCTGGATGTGTTGGCCACTTGCGTCGGGTTGCCGGCGGCGCTCGTCAGAGCCTAAATCCGATATGCGCTGCGAGACGGCGGATCAACATAACCGTTGAGCTTCTCGGAATTGGTGACGCGCATGGCCGCGGTGTCCCATTCGATGAGCTGGCCCGGGAAGCGCTGGGCGATACAACCGAGCAAGAACGCTTCCGTGACCGGGCTTTGCAGTTCGAAACTAGCCAGCGGAGCCGGGCCTCCCTTGCAGGCGGCAATCCACTGATCGATGGCAGGGTCCGAACGGCGTTCGCCGGGCTGCGGGCGGGGCGGCGCCTGGTACTTGGGCGATTCCGGATAGACTCGCGGCTGGTTGCCATTGAAGCCCGCCAACAGAAGGCCCTTATCACCGACGTACATGATGCCCTCACCCTCCTCGCCGCCCTCAAACAGTTTCTGATCCTTGTCGCTCAACCCCGCCGGACGCGGCGGCCGCAGGCCGCCGTCGTACCAGGACATGCGTAGCGCCGGCCGGCTGCCGTTGGCCGGAAAATTCAAGTGAACCATCGACGCCTTGGGGTAGGTCTCGTCCCACGATTCGCTGGAACTCGCTTCCACCGAGGTGGGCGGAGTGAGGTTGAGGATTTTGAACACACCGGCGAAGCTGTAGCAGCCCATATCGCCGAAAGAACCGTCGCCGAAGTCGTACCAGCCGCGCCAGACAAAGGGTAGATACGCTTTGTTGAAAGGACGCTCGGGCGCGGGCCCCAGCCACATGTCCCAGTCGAGCCCTTCCGGAACCGGGTCCTGCTCTTCCGGCCGGCCGATTCCCTGCGGCCAAAAAGGGCGGCTCGACCAGTTGTGGACCTCGCGCACCTGGCCGATGGCGCCGTCGGCCAGCCACTCGGAAATCAGCCGGGTGGCGTCCGTGGAAGGGTTGTTGACCGGCAACGAGGCCGCCACGTTCATCTCGCGCGCCATCTGCGCCACCCGGCGTGCATCACCGATGCTGTGCGTCATCGGTTTCTGACACAAGACGTGCTTGCGCTTGCGCATCGCAGCCATCGAGATTGCCGCGTGCCAGTGATCGGGCGTGGCGATGTAGACAGCATCCAGATCCTGTTCTTTGTCGAGCAGTTCGCGAAAATCGCTGTAGGCGGTGCAGCCCTTGTAGGAACCGGAGGCGGAACCCTTCCGGGAACCGTAGTAAGCCTCTACCAGCCGTTTCGCGGGTTCTCGGCCGCCCATGCCAAGGCTGGTGGAGAACTCGTGGGTAAGCTGCACACGGCCAGGCGAAGCCAAGTCCTCGCCCCAGTTTTCGTAACCCGGACCCAAGAGTTTGCGCGCCGCCTTCAGCAGCTCGTTGTCACCGTATTCCACATAGTCTTTCGAAGCTCGATTACAGTCACAGACGGCGACCACCTGGACGTCAGGACGTGCCAGCAGCTCCATCGTCACGGCCTGACCCTGTCGTCCCATGCCAATCGACGCCACGGCGACGCGGTCGCTCGGCGGAACGTAACCCCGGCCCCCAAGAACGTGGCGCGGAACGATCACAAGAGACGCAGCCCCTCCGGCTGCGGCGCCAAGAAACTTGCGCCGCGTCAGTGCACCCGTTTTCTTATCATCCATTAAGATCTCCTTGTGGATTACTCTTCCAGCCGGAGGGAGTTTTTCGTGATGTTCAGCCCTCTCTCCTTCTCCACGCTGCTGAGTTTACCGCAAATGGCCCAAGGTCTGTCCTTCAAGTATGGACGAGTTGTCCGGAATCCAAGGCGCGCGGGCCAACCGGCCGGCGAGGCCAACATGCAACGGGAAATCCCGCACGTTCATCTTTGCACCGGAAACGGGCTAAAATAAACTCCCAGGGGGGAAGTTCCACAAATCTTGCTCGACGGAGAGAAGCCATGAAGACTGTCGTGTTGGCCGTCCTGGTCTGCGTTTGCGCGGATGCGGCGTGGGCTGACGTCGTAACTTTGAAAAATGGGGACCGCGTCACCGGAGCGTTTGTGACGGTCAAGGGCGGAAATCTGGACCTCAAGTCTGACATCCTGGGCGAGTTGACGATTCCCATGGCTAAAGTGGCCTCTTTTTCGGCTGAAAAGCCCGCGGCCGTGGTGGTAAAGGGCAAGAGCCCTGTGGAAGGCCAGCTTCAGCTCGAACCGTCCGGCGACTGGCAGTTGACGTCGAAGGGTCAGTCTCAAACGATTGCGGCCGCCGGTGTCGACGTCATCATGCCCTCGGCCGACTATCACAGTCTGGTCGAGCACACCGCCAAGCCCTGGCAGGACTGGCATGGCGGCCTCAGCCTGGGCTACAGCTTGCAGCGCGGGGACCAGGACACGAGCAGTCTTGCCACCACCGTGAATGTGACGCGCGAACGGCCCGCAACGCCCATCTTTGAACCTCATTGGCGCACCGTTTACTCGCTCACCACCCTGACCTCGAAGGCCAGCGAGACCACTACGACCAGTACCGGTACCAGCACCAGTACGGTCAACTCCAACACCATCAGCACCAACCTTCGCCAGGACTATCTCTTCACGCCCAACAATTTCGTCTTCGGCTTCGCTCAACTCGATCACGTCGCCTCGCAGGGCCTGTATCTGCGCCAGACCTATGGCGGCGGCTATGGGCGCGATCTGATCAACACCTCGCGGACGCTGCTCAGCTTGTTAGGCGGTATCAACTACGTGCATGAGAAGTTCTTCGACGGAAACCAGGACTCCAGCGCCCAGGCGCTGGCCGGCGAGAAGCTCGGAATTCAGTTTACGAAACGAATCCGGTTCGACCAGGATCTGAATTTCTACCCCAACCTCACCAACACCGGGCAGTACCGCTTTGACGGCGCTGCCACCTTCTCGGCCAAGCTCAACAACAAGTTCTCACTCAACACCGGCGTGATCGATCTCTATACCAGCAATCCCTCATCCGGCAGCCAGAAGAACAACGTAGCCTTTACCACAGGCCTCGGTTACACATTCTGAACCCGCGGTGAGCCCGCGGGATCACACATACGCCTTGTCCACGTAGCACCAGCGCCAGTCCTGACCCGGTTCGAACGACTGCATCACCGCGTGGCTGGTGTCGTGAAAGTGCTGGTCGGCGTGCCTGCCTGGCGAAGAATCACAGCAGCCCACATGGCCGCAATTCAGGCACATGCGCAGGGCCACCCACCTTTGGCCCGTCTCGAGACACTCCTTGCACCCTTTGCCGCTCGGCGACACCTTCCGCACTTGATCGAGATGCGCACACTTTGTGCTCATGATTCCTCCTGGCGATTGCTCAAGTTGCCAGGGTGAGCGCCGCGGCTGATTCTGTCAACCCGCTTCTTCACGTTATGTGTCTTTCTGATTGATTTGTTTGGGGTTGAGCACCTCGGGTTCGTTTTGGGTTCGTTTCGGGTTCGTTTTTCGCGCATCCCAAGGCTTCCACCGATTCTAAATGACTTACTTCGCAGACCACTGCAAAAGCTCGGGTTCGTTTAGGTTCGTTCTAGGTTCGTTTTTGCATCGTTT
>DATDGP010000087.1:0-5384 GCA_036522035.1 Terriglobales bacterium | reverse complement strand
GGAGCGGACCATCGGACTGGCCAAAGCCAATGCCGCGCTACGCATCGAGAATCAGCAAAAGCGCTGGACCGAAGGCGAGCTGCAGAACTCGCTATCCTTACTCCACGCGACGTTGGAGTCCACCACTGACGGCATCCTGGTAATTTCTAACGATCATAAGGTCACCAGCTGGAACCAAAAGTTCATGGCGATGTGGCACATTCCCCGGCTGGCGGTGGGGGGCTTGCGCGATGAAGATCTGTTGGCCATCGCTGCGCCTCAACTGCTGGACCCCGAGAGCTTTCAGATAGCCATTAACGGTTTGTACGCCCAGCCGGAGTCGGTGAGCTTCGACGTCCTGTCGTTCAGAGATGGACGCGTCTTCGAGCGCTACTCGCAGCCGCAGCGCGTCGGTGACCAGACGGTAGGACGCGTGTGGAGCTTTCGTGATGTTACTCACGCGCGGCGGCTTGAAGAAGAGTTGCGCCAGGCGCAGAAGATGGAAGCGATCGGGCGGCTGGCCGGGGGAATTGCTCACGACTTCAACAACCTGCTGATGTTGATCTCCGGTTACGCCAGCCAAATGCTCGAGGACGAGAGCTTTCCAGAAAAGCATCGTGACTCTCTCGAACAGCTATCCGAAGCCACGCGGCGTGCTTCATCGTTTACCCGGCAGCTGCTGGCCTTCAGCAGAAAACAGCCGGTGTTGCAGGAAGTAGTGGACGTTAACATTATCGTGTCGGACATGGAGAGGATGTTGCAACGTCTGCTCACGAACCGAGTCCGTTTGGTGATTCATCTCAACGCGGATCCACTGCCCATCTCGGCCGACCCGTCGCAGATCGAACTCGTGATCCTGAATCTGGCCATTAATGCGCGTGATGCCATGCCCGATGGCGGAGTCCTCTCCATGATTACCCGCCAAGAGTTTCTGTCCGGCGACAATAGCCATTTCGAAGGGCCTCCGGGCGGGGCCCCCTATGTCTTACTGCAGATTTCAGACACCGGCATGGGCATGTCGCCGGAACTCCAAAGCCACATCTTTGAGCCCTTCTTTACGACCAAGGACGTCGGCAAGGGAACGGGGCTGGGCCTCTCCACTGCTTATGGCATCGTGGAGCAGGCCGGAGGGTATATTCACGTGGAAAGTGCTCCCAACGAAGGGGCGACCTTCCGTATCTACTTTCCGCAAGCAACCGCCACTCTCGCGGAAACGTCTGCCGAGGATGGAGGGCCGGTGCCGACGGGGGATGAGACCGTGCTGCTGGTGGAAGATGAGACCGGGATCCGTACCATGACCCGGGCTTACCTGGAAAGCTTAGGCTACCGGGTTCTGGAAGCTGCGAACGGGCGAGAAGCGATGCAGCTCTCACGTCAGTATCAGAACGTCATTGCCTTGCTGGTGAGCGACTACCTGATGCCTGGTATGCGTGGCGACGAACTGGTGCGCGCGATGCACCAGGAGCGTCCCGGCATCGCAGCCTTGCTGGTGTCAGGCTTTCCAGATGTGCACTCCGGGGCGCCCAACGTGGATGTGCTCGAAAAGCCGTTTACCCTCCCCGACCTCGGCCGGCGTGTCCGTGACGTCCTCGACCGTCCCCCGCAACAGGTGCGCCAAGAAGGGAAGCCGCGCAAGAGACGTCCGGCGTGACTGTTGGATTTCTGGGATCGAGGGCGGCCAAGTCGCGTCGTCATGTCTCGATGAAGCGTAAGCTTGACCCACTTTCTTCTACACTGTTTGATCGCACGAAATGAACCACTCTGCTCGAAACCTAGGGGTGATCTGGGTAGCCGCTTGGCTGCGATCCTTCGGCATTGGGCTCATGGGCGTGGTGCTCGGCGTGTTTCTCTATCGCCAGGGCTTCAGTTCGGTGGCGATCGGCCTTATCGTCGCCGCCGGCTTGGCCGGGTCCGCGGCCGCTACGGTAGCGGTGACCGCCAAAGCTGACCGCCTCGGGCGAAAGAAAGCTCTGTTCGTCTTAGCTATGTTCACCTCCCTGGGCGCTCTGCCCCTGATTGTTCATTCTGGTCTGCTGCTCCTGGGAGCATTAGCGTTCTTAAGCATGCTGAACGGCATGGGTACGGACCGAAGCGCGGCCTTTGCTCTGGAACAAGCGATCATTCCCTCGTTGGTCCCCGACGAAAACCGCACATGGGGTCTCGCCTGGTACAACCTGGTGCTCGATTCAAGTGGGGCGTTGGGCGCACTGTCGGCGGGCGCTCCGCTGCTGGCCATGCGCTTTTGGCATATCGATCTGGATATCGCTTATCGCATGCTCTTCTCCGGGTACGCGGCGTTGAATGTATTGAGCGGGGTTTCCTACCTCTTTCTCACCTCAGACATCGAAATCGTCTCCGCGGCCAGAAAAGAGAGGCCGGCTGTATCCCCTCAAGCCAAGTCGACAGTTACCAGGCTGGCCGGGTTGTTCGCCATCGATAGCCTGGGCGGGGGCTTCCTCACCGATGCTCTGGTTTCGTACTGGTTCTTCCGCCGTTTTGGCATCGAGGAGAACAAGCTTGCGGTCTTGTTCTTCGCGGTGCACGTGTTGAACGCACTCTCGCATCTCGGGGCCGCGGCCCTGGCGCGGCGAATCGGGCTGGTCAAGACCATGGTGTTCACGCATTTACCGTCTAGTATTTTTCTCATCGCGGCTTCCGTGGCGCCGTCTCCGCGATGGGCGGTGGCGCTGTTTCTACTGCGCGAGTCGCTCGTTGAAATGGACGTGCCTACCCGGCAGTCCTACGTGGCTGCTGTGGTCAAACCCGAGGAACGCACTTTCGCCAGCGGAGTTACCAACCTCGCCCGGAATTTTTCTTGGGCTGTTTCTTCATCGGTGGCTGGCGTGTTAATGCAGCGCATTGCATTCTCATTCCCGCTTCTGTTGGGGGGAAGTTTAAAGATCGTTTATGACCTTCTTCTGTGGAGAGCGTTCCGCCACGTTCGTCCACCGGAGGAAGAGTAATCACTCCTGGACAACTGCTTTCGTCTATCTTCCCATCTGATTTGTGGACGCGGCCATCGATCCGGGGTATCTTGTCTCGACCAGGGGCTTATGCGGGCTCTCATCGTTCTATCGCTTGTCTTCTTGCCATGGATGGCCGGGCCGACGTCTGCTCGATGCGGAAATTTGGCCGGCGACTCCACCCAAGATGGAGACGCGTATCGCGTTACCACGCGGCTGGTTTTGGTGGATGCGCAAGTGTTAGACAAAAAGACCCATATCCCCGTCAATTCCTTGCAAAAAGACGATCTGGAAGTGTATGAAGACGGTGTTCAGCAGCAGATCAGCTTCTTCAGTCAGGATGAGTTGCCGCTCTCCGTGGTGTTGCTCTTTGACCTTACCGACAGCGTTCGCCCGGTCTTGAAACCGCTGGCGGAGGGCGCGCAACGAGCTTTGGAGCACTTGAAGCCGCAGGACGAAGTGGCAGTCATGGTCTATGCGGCGACGGCGTATGTGGTCGAAGATTTCACTACCGACCGCAGCCGCGCTGCAGCCGCAGTCGCGCGGGCTGGCAGGATGGAAAGCCGTGAAGCCGCTTTCTTCAACGAAGCGCTATTTAAAGCCGCGGAGCATCTTTCCAGCCGGTCGAATGCCCGTCGCGTTATTATCTGGCTGACCGACGATGTTCCCAATATTCCCTCCGATGAAGTCAGGTCGCGATATGCCAGGAGCCTGGGCGATTACGAGCCGCATACCGAGAAAGAAACCTTGGAGGAGCTCTTCCGTACCGGAACTCTGGTGTGCACGCTGCTGAAGAGGAGTGAGATTTCTGACCAGGAGTCAGCCCGCCGGGATTCGGCCACGATCATCGGCCGTATGCTCTATCCGCCGGGTGAGGTGTACAAGTACACGCGCATGACCGGCGGCCGCGTCGTGGAATCGAGCGGGACGAAGCTCGACAAGCAACTGGCGGACCTGATCGACGAAATCCGTGAGCGCTATAGCCTCGGCTATCGACCCTCCACGAGAAAGCCTGAAGGCAAATACTGCGCGATCAAGGTAAAGCTCGCCCCGGAATTCAGGCGGGCACAAAAAAATCTGATAGTTGAAGCTAAGTCTGGCTACTATCGCTAACCGAACCTCAGCGGCCCCTGGTCCCTAAGTAGATTCGAGACGCCAACACACCCCCGACCATCGGCGCGACAATGAACAGCCAGAGCTGCTGTAAAGCCCAGCCTCCGACATAAACTGCCGGACCGATGCTACGTGCCGGGTTGAACGAACCGTTGGTCACGGGCACGCCGGCGAAGTGGATGGCAGTGAGAATCAGTCCGATGGGAATGCCAGCAAAGCCCGCCGGGGCACGGTTGTCAGTGGCGCCGAGTACGGTAAGCACCAGCAACATGGTGAGGAACATCTCGGCGACGAAGCATGCGGCCCAGGTGTAACCGTCGGGCGAATGATCGGCGTACCCGTTGGCCCCCAGACCACTAACGGCCAAGTTGTATCCTGCCTGCCCGCCCTTGGCGATGAACAACACGACCCCAGACGCGATGATCCCCCCGATGATCTGCGCGATCCAGTAACCCACGGCTTCCTTGAAGCCCATGCGCCGGCTCAGTAGCATGCCCAGGGTCACCGCAGGGTTGATATGACAACCGGAAATCGGCCCCAGCGCGTAAGCCATGGCCATCAGCGACAGTCCAAAGGCGAGAGCGATTCCTACAATCCCGAATCTGGAGCCGCCAAGGACCGCCGCTCCCAGCCCAGCGAAGACCAGCACGAAGGTACCGAAGAGCTCTGCAGCATATTTCATCAGTTTTCTCCTGAGCGGGCCGGCTTCGACTGTCATCCGTCCCACGAACCAAAATAGCCTATGAATTTTGACGCCCTCGCCGTGCGAGGAGCCTGCGTCCTCAAAGGCGCGGTCATTCTACATGCCCCCCTCGGTTTTGACAGCACTTTTCTCAGAGATGCGGGACGCGGTGACATCCATGGCTTGGCGCCTCTGCGCTGAGCAACTAGCTTGCCCCTCATCGTTGTCGGTAGGAACCGGGAGCGCATCGTCGCCTGAAAAAGGTGCATGGCACCAACGGTATCTATTCCAGGCCCGAAGACGGTCGGTATATTGCTGTGGTGCAGCGCTTCACGGTTTAGCGGTCAGTGTTAACGGCGGCTGACGGCCGCCGCTGACTTCGAGTAAGATTCTTTTCTGCGCGGGGTGCCCTTGTCGCTGCTGTCCAAGATAATTCAGGCCCTGAGCCGGCTACTGTTCCCGGGAAGCCTGGTGCTGGGAATCGCGGCCATCCTCCCCTTGCTGGGACGCTCCCTGGACTCTGCTTCGTCCCCGTTGCCCTATCTGCCGCAAGGGATCTTTCTCGCCGGCCTGGTCTTGAGCGGGGTGTTCCGCCGCGGGCGTATCTTCTTTGCTGTGCTGATCCTCTCGATGACGCACGCCACCTT
>DATDGP010000086.1:0-2492 GCA_036522035.1 Terriglobales bacterium | reverse complement strand
CTTCAACACGGACGATCAAATCGAGCGGGAAAGACAGGTATTGTCTGTCCTTCGCTCCCGGCGGGTCGACGGTGTGCTCCTGGTCGTGGCGCCGAGTCCGGGTGGCGACATCGCCCATATCCGCAAAACCGTAGAGTCCGGCATACCGATTGTCTGCCTGGACCGTGTTCCGCAGGGAATCACCCTTGATTCGGTGTCCGTGGATAATGTAATAGCCGCCCAGGTCTGCGTCCGTCATCTGATCACGCAGGGGCATCGCCGGATTGGAATCATCACCGGTTCTCTCGGTCTGCAGACCGCGCGGGATCGCCTGGAAGGATATAAGGCCGCGTTGCGTGAGGCCAGGATTGAACCCGAAGCGGAACTTATCGTGGAAGGTAACTTTCGTCAGGACACCGGACATCGCCTAGGTAAAAACTTTCTACTTCAGCGCCGGCGGCCGACGGCGATCTTCGCTTCGAACGGCATGATGGCGATTGGGTTGATCCAGGCTTTGGAAGAGGTGGGTGTCCAATGCCCCGCCGATATCGCCGTCGCTTCGTTCAACGACCTGCCCTTGGCTGAGGTTTTCCGGCCGCATCTGACGGCGGTTGCGCAACCGGCTTACCAGATCGGATATCTAGGCGCCGAACTGCTCATCGAGCAGTTGCGGCGAAAAGCTCCATCACGCAAGAAGGTCCGGATCCGGCTGGAAGCTGAGCTGATGATCCGGGAGTCAACCGCCGTGAGCCTGCGGGTAGGATAGTTAAACCGGAAAACCGAAGTTTGGCCTGAGATTGGGGCCAAGGATTTGAGACAACAGGGAAATGGAATCAAACGCGACGGACAAACCAGTCCCGCGCGAGATCACCGCCCTGTTGTCGAATGAGCGGTTGATCCTGCGCGAGACCAAACGCGCCGTGACCCCCTTCGGCGGGATCGCGGTTTTCATTTCGTTCCTGGGCAAGATCGGCTTCGTAGAGGCGATTCGGCAGCATATGCCGATCTGCTGGAGGTCGCCGAATCACATCGACCCGACGATCACCTTCACTGCGTTCCTGGTATCGGTCCTGGTGGGCGCCAGACGATTTGCGCATGCCAGTCTGCTGCGGGGTGATCGCGCGTTACATGCGCTGCTAGGCTTGGAGCGGTTTCCCACCGACGATACGATCCGCAATTTGTTTCGCGCATTCGGTATGGGCCAGGTCCAGCGCCTGTACGAACCACTGGCGGAATGGCAGATGCAGCGTTTGCCGCGGCGCGTCGAGGGCTACACCTTGGATTTGGATTCGACGGTGTTTGAGCGTTACGGCCAGCAGGAGGGTTCCCTCAAGGGACATAATCCGCGCAAGCATGGACGGCCCAGCCATCATCCTCTATTGGCCGTGCTGAGCGAAGCACACTTTCTCCTCCACGGCTGGCTCCGCAGCGGCAACTGCGGAACCAGCCGTGGTGTAGAGGAGTTTCTCAAAGAAGCTCTCGCGCTGTGGGGACAGCGCGAAAAGATCCGCTTGCTAAGGGCCGATTCAGGCTTCTTCGATGACAAGCTGCTGAGCTTTTTGGAACAGCGCCTGCTGCCCTACATTGTAGTGGCCCGGTTGACTCCCTGGGTGAAGCGCGCCGCCCAGCGAGTGGAACACTGGACTATGTTGGACGACGACTACGCCGTGGGCGAGTTTCGGATTCAGTTGCACGGCTGGAGTACGGAACGGCGATTCGTGGTGATTCGCGAGCAAGTGCGCGAGGGGCGCGACAGCGTGGGCCGCAAGCTAATTGACGTGCCCGGCTACACCTTCCGCGTCTTCGTCACCAGTTGCGGCGACCCTCCGGAGGAGATCTGGCGGGGCTACAATCGGCGTGCCGACATGGAGAATCGCATCGCCGAGTTGAAGCACGACTTGGGCGCCGATGGCTTCTGCATGAAACAGTTTTTCGCCACCGAAGCTGCCTTTCGCGCCGTGTTGCTGCTCTTTAACCTGCTGGCCGAATTCCAGCGCGCGGCAGGTTTGCCGGTCTATCGCGAGCCGGCTACTATCCGCACCCAGGTGCTAACCTGCGGTGCTCTGCTCGGTCGAGCGGGCCGCCGTTTGGTCCTCCATCTTTCGGACAGTTGGGGCGGGCTGAAGACCAGAACCCCCTTGCTGGACAGTATCTTAAACTGGCAGATCCCAACTTCGCCGAAGTTGCAGCCAGCGGTTACGACCTGATCCTGGACATCTGCAAAGCCACCCGTTCAAACTCGCGCCAGGGAGGTCGATCAACGTTCAACTTCGGAATTCAGGTTAATACCCGGTTTCGTAAAAATCGTCGCGAACAGGTCCGCCCCCTGGACAGGGTCAGTCGCATCGCTCGCGATGACGGGGGATGTGACGTCGTGCTCCCGAGCTTGATCTGCAAAAGCGCGAGCGCTCACTCGGCGCGCTGGAGCTGAGCTTAAACCATTCCCACCCGATGCCACCGCGCTTCAACAGCTATCTCCGCACCCAGATTGGTGACGACCAAGCCATTTGGCC
>DATDGP010000085.1:0-11329 GCA_036522035.1 Terriglobales bacterium | reverse complement strand
AGTAACATTCTTAAATTGCGTGACAGGCGCCAAAGGATTCCAGCGGTGGGCCGGTGCAGGTTTGCCCCCTGCCGGTTAGCGGGGCGCGGCATTAAAATTCTTCGTCGTAGCCCTGCTCGTCGCCGGGGCGTTCGGGTTCGGCTGGCGGCGGGCCTTTGCCGATGGGGACAAAGCCTATGTAGCCGCTGAATCCGCCGATGATGGTGCGGTCCAGCTTGCCGTGAAAAATGCCCTTCGCGTCCAATCTTCCCTTGCCGATTTCGAGCCATACGTAGAGCTTCTTCGTGTAGTACTTCTTCCCGAAGGCGATATGGGTGTCGTCACCAAGGTCTGGGGAATCGGCTGATTATGGCGAAGGGCTCTAGCGTTCACACCGGGGCGGTCGAGTGCCGTCAGCGCCTAGGCGGAATGCTGAACTACTATCATCGGCAGGCGGCCTGAACGCGCAGGCCCGGCAGCTGCTACGAGTTGACGTTGACCGATGAGGGGCATGGCATTTCGGTGCCAGGGTGTGGTCGCCGTCGTCGTACGATCTGGACGGCGCTAGTTCGTGCAACGGGCCGGCGAATCTAACCTGAACGGTGCGCGGTCAGGCAGAGAAATTCAGGAGCAAAGTTGCGCACTTCCTTCGAGAACGATGCTCTGCTTCGAGTTTTTGGACGAGGCGGTCCACAAACAGCGAAACTCAGACCTGAAGATCATCGCCGATCAACAGGGCCACGGAATGCGGACCCATCTGGACAATTACGTCCAAAGCGCGGTTGCCGAACGGAAAGCGGAAGCTGAAAAGTTGTTCGCTGATTTCGTAGGGGTGCTACACAAACGAGGTTAATCGAGGTACTTCATTTTGGGCGAGGCTTGTAAGTTATTGAAAAGATGGAGCGGGAGACGGGAATCGAACCCGCGACGTCCAGCTTGGGAAATTGCCCGTAGATTGAAAATACAAAATTTAGCGTCTACGGCGTTGATTGCAGACGATCCCAAGCTACTGATTTTGCAATGTCAGATTTTCCCTGTCTGGTAATGGACTCTTATTGGACTCTGGGTTCTTGAGTGGGCCCGGCTCGTTTTACTGCCGGTCGTACTCCTGCGGCTCAGCAGCCGGGATTCTCGCCATCAACCGTAGAAACTTTTCATAGCTGCCTCGCGCCGCCTTTTCCTTCAGCCTCTCGAATTCGAGGATGCGCTCTTCGAAGGCCGAAGCAAACAACTCCTCCACGGAAAGGTTCTCTGCGGCGGCAATCTCCTTCGCACTCTGGTACAACTGTTCTGCGATATTGATAGTCAGGTTCATCGGTAGTCTCCCGCGAGCTTCAACACGTCCTTTGGGGTCATCACTCGAATTCCAAACTGGACGGCTCCTGCGAAATCCCTGGCGTTGAAGGTGACAATTGCAGCCTGCGCCCGCACCGCTAATTCGAGAATACGATCGTCATCCGGGTCACGCAATACGGGTCTCCAACGAAAGTAGATTTGCACCAATCTCGACCGACTGCAAAGATATTCCAGGAAATCGTCGATATCTTGCACGGACAAGCCAATTTCCGGGAACCCGCGCTTTAGCACCGCCTCGTATTCGAACCCCAGAGCTGGCGAAATGACGGGCCGCCACCAGCGCCGCTCAAGCGTCTGGAGCAGCCGGTACGAGGCCCCGAGGCTTGATCGGAAGGCGGCAACCAGAACATTGGTATCGAGCACGACTTCGATCACTATTGGCTGTCTGCTGGTTCGGGCTTAAGATCGATCATCATGGTTGCGCCTCATGCGGAGCCACTTCGGGCCCCGACACATCGTATCACGGATGAAGTGCCTGTCCTGCCGCGCCATGTCTGTTGGCGGGACCAGGCATTACCTTGAAATCCGTTTCCTTTGCCATGGTAGGGATGCTCCTGGAGTTTCTCGGTTAACAGCAGCCGTAAGTCGAGTTTCACCGATAATCACGATTGCTCTAAGCTGCTCGATGACGAAGACTTAATTGGATTGTCCTCAGGACGCGACTTTGCTCTGTTTATCATGCTTTCGCCGCGCTTTTCGGGTGCACTCCTGCAGGAATCCGTACAGCAGGCGTCTGCCGCTGTCGCCAGTGTGCGCCGAACGGCAAGGTTTCGAGTACTACCACTAGGCCTCGGCGTCGTTGCAGACCGCCTTCAAAACGTGAAGGACCGCGAGGTCGAAGGCCGGGCGGTAGCACGTCACACCGGCGCCAAGTTTGAAGTCCCTCGCGGGCGTGGTCTGCCGGGCCCGCTGGTGCTCGCGAAATTCAGGCGATTCAGGACAATCTCCTGGCCCTTAACACTGGGCGCCGGGGAGCCTTCCTGGAAGAGAATCCTAATGTGAAGTTCCATTTCACTCCCCGCGTACTACTCCTGAGTGAACCAAGTGGGCATCTCGTTCGTTTGCCGAAATCCAGCGTCGGGTGATCGATCGGTATTCCTGGCGCCCTGGCCGGCCGCAGCCGCAAGCAGATGCGCCGTTCGACCCTACGCCAAAGCCGCCTATCGGGTGGACCTATCGGGATGTCCTGCCACTAAATCCACGCACCTTGATCGGTCGAACAGCCCCCTAATCCCCGGTTCCCGTCAGACTCAGGGTCTGTGGACTGCGGCCAGCATTGTCATAGACTGCGAGCGAGGCCGTCTGCGTTCCGGTGTTATTGGGCGCGAAGGTGACCATAAGCGTGCAGCTCGATTTGGCCGCCAGGCTCGTTCCGCAGGTATTGGTTTCGTGATAGGCCGGCTTCGAGGTCCGCACGCTCTGGATGTTCACGGCGTGAGTGGCCACGTTGGTTACAGTGACGGTCTGCGGGGCGCTGGTTTGCCCGACTTTGACGTTGCCAAAATTAAGGCTGGATGGCGCCAGCGCGATGAAGGTGCCGGTGCCCGAGAGCGAGATGGTCTGTGGGCTGCCCGGAGCGTTGTCAGTAATCGTGACGTCACCCGAGTGTGGACCTGAGCTTCCTGGCTTGAATACTACAGAGACGCTGCAATGCGCGAACGGGACAAGGCTGGTGGGGCAATTGTTGCTCTCAAGAAAATCCGCGTCATTCACCACGATGCTCGATATGGTCAGGTTGGCTGCGCCAGTGTTGGTGAGGGTGACGGTCTGGCTTTTGCTGAGGCTGCCCACGGCTTGGTCACCGAAGGCGAGGCTGGCAGCGGACAGTGACGCGGAGGCGTCTTGCGTCTGCAACAAGACAGAGATGGTTGTGTCCTCGAAGTTCGGAGTTAGAATGTCCGGGCGGCCGCCGTTGTTAAAGTCGCCTATTGCCAAAGCGTTAGGAAAGGTTCCGGTGGCGAAGCGGGTTTGCTTTTGAAACGTCCCATCGCCGTTTCCAGGAGCACGGAGACTGCGTCCGAGGACGAGTCTCCCGCAGCTAGGTCCAACTTGCCGTCACCTTTGAAATCGGCCACGGTCACCGAGGTCGGGTAAGAGCCTGTTGGGTAGGTTGCGGGTTTCTGAAAAGTGCCATCGCCGTTCCCTAAGAGGACGGAGATAGAGTTCCCGTTGGGATTCACGACGGCCGCATCCAGATAACCATCGCCGTTGAAATCGGCGATTGTAAGCTTGTCAGGATTGGCGCCCGCCGGGTAGCCTGTGGCACTTTGAAGCGTGCCGTCCCCGTCGCCGAGGAGAATGTAGAGTCCATAGCTCTTGCCGACTCCAGACACTACGGCGAGGTCGAGCTTGCCGTCCCGGTTGAGCTCGCCGACTGCTAGAGATCGGAAAAGTACTAAGGGACAGGAAACTGGGTCGCGCTTTTGGAAGGTGGCATCGCCGTTCCCCAGGAGGACAGCCACCTGTCCACCTAGCCCATCGGCTACGGCCAAATCGAGCTTGCCGTCGGCGTTGAAATCGGCCGCAGCTATTGCGAGAGGGAAGGTACCGACGGCGAGCTCGGCTGGGGGCTTGAAACTGCCGTCGCCATCCCCTCTAGTGAGATCGCAACCGTTGATGTGCGGAGCGTTAGGCTGAAGGCGAGATCAAGTATTCCGTCGCCGTTGAAGTCGGCGGCGACGATGGCTAGTGGCTTCTGGCCGCTACCGTACGCGTAGCTAACGGGTGGCTCGAAGGTCCCGTCACCCTTGGCAAGAAGGACGAGTAGGCCCAACCTAACCGTTATTGCCAGATCCGGTACACCATCACCATTGAAGTCTCCAACCGCGACTGCTTGCTGGCCGCCCGACGTTGCGTAGTCGGTTCTCGAGAAGGCCACAAGTGACCCGACATTGGTGACGGAGAAGGGCGCAATGTTCGAGGCCTCTACACCGGGGTTAGCCACAGCCACGGAGGCGGTACCTGGTGTTACGAGGTTAGCCGCTGGCACCGTCGCGGTAAGTTGCGATGCGTTGGCGAACATGGTGGCGAGCGGCGTACCGTTCCAATTCACCGTTGCGCCTTGAGCGAAACCCGTCCCGCTGAGGGTCAGTGTAAGGTCGGGCCCGCCAGGCGCCGCAGCGTCTGGCACTAACGGTTGACTGATGAGCGGCACCGCCGCGCTCTGTCCAAACGCGGTTGACGCCAGAGCTAGAGTGAGGGCCGCCTGAATTAGGCTTGTCAAGGAAGCAGGATGGCGTTTGTTCCGTCGTTCATACTAGGTCTCTCCGTTCTGCAAATCGTTTATACACGAAGGGCTTTACTTCCTATCTCCTCGGATCCTGAAAAGAGTCCAGCCGCGAGTAGTCTACGTGACGGGCCGCAGTGGTTAGCGTGACCCTGCCTTTGGGTCCGCGGCCTTTTGCTTTAAGCCCGCATTTCCGTTTTGACTTGCATTGGCGAATCTTCGGACCGTCGTTTTCATCAATATTCATGCGGGTGTGAAGGCGATGACGACGCCCCGGAGGTCAGTACCCCATGGGTGAGTTGCAAAATCAGCCCTTTCAGCTCTCCTTCAACGCCTCCCTCAAGGTCGATTTCCAAGGCTCTCGCGTCACTTCCGACGGCGGCCTAATCCTGGTGCGTGAACTGGACGAGCGCCTGGGATTCGGGGAATTGATCCAGCAGCATCTGACGGATTCACGCCGCGGCAAGAACACGCAGTTTCCCTTCGCCGACTTGCTGCGGCAATCGGTCTACAGCCGCCTGGCGGGCTACGAAGACTTGAACGATGCGGAGAGACTTTCCCAGGACCCGACCTTCCGGCTGATCGGTTCTGAGAAGAACTGGGATCGGGGAGCGGCGTTGACTTCCCGCTTGCAGAGCTTCGAGACGGAGATGCTGGCCGAAGAGCAGAATTTCGCTGGCCTTGCCGCGCTCAACCGGGCGCTGATCGGGAGAGCGGAGGCGGTCGAATCCAGTTGGAGAACGATCCTGGACATGGATTCGACCGAGGTCCCGGTCTATGGAGAGCAGGAGCGGAGCGCATACAACGGATACTTCGAGTCCACCTGTTTTCACCCTCTGCTGCTGTTCAACGAGCAGGGTGACTGTCTGGCGGCCAAGCTGCGGCCTGGTAATGTGCATAGCGCCGAAGGCTGGGAGGAATTGCTCCTGCCGGAGATCGAGCGGCAGCAACAGATGGGGAAAGAGGTCGCCTTCCGGGGTGATGCGGCCTTTGCCCGGCCCGAGATCTACGAGGCACTGGAAGAACGGGGCGTGAAATATACCATCCGCATCCCGGCCAACGACAGCCTGGAGCGGGACATCGCCGAACTGCTGCCGCGCCCGGTGGGAAGGCCGAGCCAGAAGCCCTTGGTGGAGTACAAGGGGTTCCTCTACCGAGCCGCGAGTTGGAAAACGGCACGACGAGTCGTGGCCAAGGTGGAGCACCACTCCGGGGAGTTGTTCCCTCGGGTGGGCTTCATCGTGACCAACCTGACCCTGCCCAGCCGGGCGGTCGTACGCTTCTACAACAAGCGCGGTACTTCGGAGCAGTGGATCAAGGAAGGCAAGCAGGCGGTGAAGATGACTCGGCTGAGTTGCCACCGCTTCCGGTCGAATGAAGTGCGGCTGTGGCTGAGCCTGATTGCCTACAACCTGGGGAATCTGTGGCGGCGGCTGGTGCTGCCGAAGAGAATCCACAAGTGGTCGCTGACCAGCTTGCAACAGCGGCTGGTGAAGACGGGCGGGCGGTTGGTGAAGCACGCCCGCTACTACTGGCTGCTGTTGGCGGAAAGCCATCTGACACGCCGTCTCTTCGCGTCGATGGTAAGGCGGATCGAGTTGTTGCCTTTGCCTGCTGGTTAGACGAGCGAGTGAACGGGCGGACTTCAGAGGGGAAACAGCGGCGGGAGAAGGAAAACGTGTCGGAGGAATCGGTCCGGAAAGGGTCAGATTCGGCCCTCGGCAGGCTCAAGGAGGGGAAGCGAACGTGTTCGGTGGCGCGTTCAACTGTTCGACCCAACTTGTGGTTGCATTTGGGCCGGTCAAGTGGTAGGTTGTCGGTCGGGCTGGAGTTCATATTGGAAATTCCGGATAAAAACTCCATCTAGAAACACCAAGCTTGAAAACTAAGGAGGAGCAAATGAAGAAAGGGGTCACGTTGCTACTGGTGCTATTCGGTCTGTTTGTGGGAACAGCAGCCGTTAGATATGCTCCCGCGTCTGACCTAGTCGAGTGGTGGTCCCCGGCAAGAAGTACCTGCCCGACGTACAACACAAGAGAGGCCTGCGAGAAAGCCGAAAACAAGACTTGCGTAAAGCACACCGGCACTGCCGCTCCAGCGTGCCTTCGTTGACAACAACTTCTTCACTGGAAGGGACCCTGCCCGATGTATCACAGGACCCATTTAGAGACTGGCGTCGGCGTTAGCGCCGGTGCCGGACTCCAGCACCGTCTTTTCCGGCAAATGGGGCAAGCCGGTTAAGAAGAGCCGCTTCGCTAGTCCCCGGTTCCGCTGACGGACACGGTCTGCGGGGAACCGCGGTCGGTGTCGTAGACACTCAAGGTTGCGGTCCACGTCCCGGTGGCCAAAGGGGTAAAGGTGACGTTGATGGCACAGCTTGAGTTGGTCGGCACGCTGGCGCAGTTGTTCGTTTCGGCGAAGTCGCCGCTCCCCGTGCCGGCAAACTGAAGGGACTGCACCGTAAGGGTCTGGGGGCCGAGGTTGGTGAGCGTAACGGTCTGGGGGGCGCTGGTGGTTCCAACTGCCTGGTTGCCGAAATTGAGACTGCCCGGCAGCAGCTTTACTGCGGTGCCCACCCCACTCAGTGTGATTTGTTGCGGACTGTCCGGCGCGTTATCTGTGATGGTGACGCCGCCCTGGTTTGTCCCGGCGAATTTGGGCTTGAAATCAACGCTGATTGTGCAGCTCTGCTGCAAGCCTAAGGCTGACCCGCAAGAGTTTCGTTCTTGGAAACTTCCAGTGGCCGCTGTGCTCGAAATGGAGAGTGCCGCTGTGCCGGAGTTCGTAAGCGTTACCCTCTGGACCGGGCTCGTCGTATTAACGAGCTGGGTCGGGAAAGTAAGCTGATTGCTGGAAAGTGTCACTGCGGGGAAGGCTCCATTGTTAAACAGTATCCCTAGGGGGCCGTTAGAGGCGGCAACTGCCAAGTCGAGCTGTCCGTCGCCGTTAAGATCAGCTACCGCTAGAGTCTGGGGGTCTGCGTAGCTGGCGACAGTGTAGTCCGTCTCCGGCGCGAATTTGCCTCTTCCCTCACCCAAAAGCACCCCGACCCGTACGGTCCCATACGAAAAGACCAAATCGGGTATGCCGTCGCCATTAAGATCGGATGCGGCTAGGTTGGTCGGACGCGTATAATTAAGGGTATGACCTTTAACCAGTTGAAATGTACCGTCGCTCTTGCCGAGGAGGATCGAAATGGTCCCCGCAAAACAACCTGAACTGTTACCACAGTAGTTGAGGACGGCGAGGTCTAAGACTCCGTCGCCGTTGAGGTCGCCCGCAACAATGCTATTCGAGTTGAGGCCTGCCTTGCCGCTTATCGCGGGCTGGAAGGTGCCGTCGCCCTTACCAAGCAGGACGCTGTAACCACTCGAGAAGCTGTTGTCATCGGCCACAGCCAGATCCAGATTACCGTCATTGTTGAAATCAGCTACCGTAACAGCCACAGGGTCCTGCCCGGCTGAGTATCCCTTGGGAGGCTGGAAGGTGCCGTCTCCATTGCCTAGCAACACGAACAAATTGATAGCGGCTCCGCTTTCGGCAACAGCCACGAGGTCCAGCTTGCCGTCACCGTTCAGATCACCCACCGCGATGCCGACGGCGGACAAACTCACCGGCACTTCTTGAGCGGGGCGGAAGGTTCCATCGCCGTTTCCCAGTAGCACACTGAGAAAGCTACTGAACGTGTTCGCCACAGCCAGGTCGAGCTTGCCGTCACCATTGAAGTCGCCAACTGCGATCCCTACCGGACCGTAACCTACGGTGTAGTTGACTGGAACTCCGAAGACTCCGTTTCCCTGGTTGAGTGAGACGGATATGAGGTTGCTATCGGCATTACCGCTGGTTGTCGCCACATCCGGAAGCCCATCACCGTTGAAATCACCGGCGGTAATTCCCGCGCCGCCGCCGCCGTAAACTACGGCTGGCCCGAATTCCGGCACGGACGCGCCATACTGTGTTTGCGCTGCAGCGCCAAACGCGGCAAACAGGAATAGGATGCAAACCAGAGTGCCCAGTACTAGATTCTTCGAAATCATTGAAGTCTCTCCCGTTCTGTCACCCGCTGGCCTCCCAAAAAGCCCAAAGGCCCAGGGGTCTGCGTTAGAAGCGCACCTTAATTACTGCGGTCAGGGGGACATGAAAGCTATCGGATAGCTGGCTGTAGTGTTGTCCGTGATGTTGGAAATCGAAATAGAGCCCGGCAAGGTAGCTCCGCCCGTATCGGCGGTATCCAAGCCACAAGTGTGGGCGACTAAGTTAAGGACTCCGTGCACCTGCGTCGTCAGGTTTATTCCGTCCAAGCGGGCCGCGGTGTTGTCGAATGTGTAGGCGGCGAAGTATACGCCTGGACTGAGCGAGGTTGACGTGACGCTAACAACGAACTGTCCCGTGCTCGTTGTGGACTGTGACCCTGTATGAACCTGAATTGCGCCCGAACTGTCATAGATACCCACATCCACATGATTTCCGGAGCTTACCGTACCAATCGAAAAGCTGATGTGACCGACCGTCGCCGTCCACGGGAGCACAAACGAGCAGGCCCCGATGTTGCCGCTACTGGCTACACCCAAGCCGGTCGTTGTGCCCATTGGGGGCCCAATCGAACCCAAGAAGAAGCCGCTAGCCGATACGCCGGAGTTGGCCGCTACGCCACCGTTGGCGGGCGCCAGGGTGCCGAAAGTCATGGAAGCACTCCCTCCTCCACCGCTCAACAGTGGCTGCCCGCTGCTGCCGGGCCCGGTCGGAAGATTGAAATTGTAATTGGTGAAGGCCGCCGAGGGCGGAAGAATCGTGACTATTCCCGGCGCACTTCCAGTAATGGTTCCTGCCAAGGCAAGGCCTAGAGCATTGGGGACTTGGTGCGCTGTGGTAGTTGTCATGAAGGCCGAGGATGGCAAAGCCACCACGCTGTCGCTGCTGGAGTCTATCGGAGTCACGCCGGGGGCGAACGCGGCAATGATGGTGGCTTGGTGGGAGCTGCTCGTCATCTTGAGGCCATTTGTGTAAGCGCTGATGCTTCCCGCGATCAGGGTTCCGCCGGTATGATTGGAGGCGTTGGTTGCAGTGACGGTGCCCGTCGATTACGATGGCGTCTGTAGCAGTGCCGCTGGTCACCTCGATGACCGCGTAGTCGTTGAACGCGGCCGTGTCCGTTAATCCGATTCCGATGTTGCAGTTGAGAATGTGAGTTCCCCACACACCCCATTCGCCGCCGTTATTGTGGCTGGTGTTAGTGCTCGTAACGCCGATGTTCATTCCGATCGTGCCTGCGCTCACCGAGCCCCCGAGAGAGGCGCAGCTCAACTCTCCGCCAAACACGTTGATGGAGGAGGTCTGACCGACCGTTTGGATGGGATATTTTGTGTTGAAGACGTATGGATTAATGATCGTGCCGAATTGCGTAAAACCGCTGCCAGGCGCTTGCCCCTGGGCTTGGATGCAAGCTCCCACCTGAAAGCCGTTGCAGTTCACATTGTCCAGCAAGAATCCGACTACGGTGTTTAGCTGGATCGCGGCCGGCGACTGGCCGCTCGGTGAGCTATCGACGAAGCCCAAGTCCTGAATCCGCAAGCCCGCCGTCGCAGTCGTGCCGACTGTGCCTATTGCGAGCACCGGAAATGCACTGTTCGAAACCAACTGGGAACAACTAACCGTGCCTGCTTGAGAAGGTGCGCACTCGCCCTTAAGAATGACGTTTGGCGTCGACAGCGAGAGATTGTTTAGCCCGCCGCTAGCACTGACCTTATAGCGCCCGATCGGAAAGAAAACAGTGCAGCCCGTCTGCGAGCCAGTGTTTGGGCATCCGTTAATCGCATTTTGGATGGCCTGGATGTCGGAGGTGGTGCCGTCGCCCACTGCCCCGTAAGCTTTCACGTCAATCCACGGGGCCGGTCCGGTTATCGCCAGGCCCTGGACTACCTGGGCAGCGGCGCGGGGGGGGGGGGACAAGGAAGAGGATGAGCGTCGACACAGTCAAGCACAAAAGGCAGCGCGACTTTCTTGCGGGGCCAAACGCGGTCTTGGGCACGAAAGCCTCCTGTTTGTGAGCTGGGCGATGACTACCGCAAGGGAGTAGATCACGAGACAGCAGTTGGTGTCAAGCAGAATCACGGTTACCGATGTTTGTCATATCTGCTACCGATAAAACTGGGATCACAACCGAGATGTGTAATGAACCCGCAACCACTGTATCGCTATCGTCCAAAGAGAAGGCAGGAACGAGAAGGGTTGTATGAGTCCACGGCAAATGGAGGCGTCAGCCTCTCATGGGCGGCCGTTGACAGCGGCGAGAGCGAAGGGAAGTCTGCTTCAGCGTCCTATCCCGTGGGCAGCTGCCTTCCCCTCAGCCTGGCTCGGCATTTTAGCAAGATCGATCTTGTGCACAGGATCGGAAGGGCCGCCTGGCCCCGTGGCCGAACGGTGTGAGACATCCCGGCTCAAGTATTGAGCGAGATCCGTTTTGTCGTTGGTGTGGGTTCTGTTCGAACCCTTTCATAATTAACTCTCGCCGCAACCTGCAGATTCCAAGTTCCTATAAATGCCAAGATCGCCACGCGTGCCACATACGCTTGCACGCTATTGCACGCTGGCCGTCTCGAAATCCGGCTTGGAGGGTGCCCCAAGTTCCGTTAGAGGTTTGAGCGACGGTTCTCGGACCCGGTTCGATTAGAATCGGGCTGGGAAAATCTCAAGTAAAGGAGAACCGTCGTGGAGAAAAGGTATCACATCGCCGAGAAGAGTGATAGTGAAAGCCTGGCTGAGTTTTTG
>DATDGP010000084.1:0-9876 GCA_036522035.1 Terriglobales bacterium | reverse complement strand
CCGGACTGAAGCCCACACAGTTCCACATGGGCAACGTGCTCCGGCGATTCGATCGCGTGGGCGATTTGTTTGCCGATGTGCTCCAGAAGCGACAGAAGATGGAGAAGGCGCTCGAAAAGCTGAGCCGGCTGATGCGGTGATACGAGGCGTTTACTCCTAACTCATTAAGAGCTAAACTCATGAGCGGGGATGCGGCTGGCTTGCTTGGGCTGCAAAAGCCGAAATGAGTAAGCGGCAACAATCTCGTTCGCGATTTGAGATAACCCGACGGTTCACGGCCTATGCCTTCCAAGGGGAGGGAGAAGTCTCTGAAGACCCCTACGTTCTGGAAAAAGGCGAAATCGTTCTGGCCGATCTTGATTTCTGGAACGACAAACCCCGGGAGGGCGCATTGATTGTGCGCTTTCTCTACAAAGACAGGTGGTTCTATGTGGAGCGGGAGACGTTTCAACGCTCCACACGTAAAACCGGAGCTCCGCTGGACCCCGTCTGATTCCGGGCCCGACTCTATCGGCGATGCCGCTCTGGCTTACCATTCTCATCCTCATCGCTTGTGGCGGGCGGCTTAGTTGTCTTTGCCGTCATCGTGGTTACGTCATTTAAGGCCCGTCGCGAATTCGAAGCGCGGCCACGGGGGCTCCGACACCGGGGATACGAACCTCTTTCCTACCATGGACTTAATTCCCCGGGACGATGGCGAGGGGATTGTCTCGCACCTTTGTTGCTGCCTGCTGGACAACTGCAGCCCGGTAGGCGCATTCTAAGATTGAATAGGAATCAAAACAGGACTCGTTGAGATGCTTGCCCTCCAGGCGCGTGGTTGTCTCTGGGCGGGCCGCTCATCGCCGTAGGTGGAGGAGGACAGAAATGAAACCCACCTTGCTCAAGGCTTTTCTGGCAAGCGTCGCTTCCGTAACTCTGGCGTGCGCAACCACGCCTGTTTACGCTCAACATGGTGGCGGTCACGGCGGTGGAGGCGGCGGCTTCCACGGTGGCGGTGGTAGTTTCCATGGCGGTGGACCCTCTGGCGGATTCCACGGTGCGCCTGGCGGAGTCCACAGCGGACCGACAGGAATGCACGGTAGCCCAGGCGGGTTCCATAGTGCGCCTGGCGGGTTCCACGGCGGATCGACAGGAATGCGCGGCGGTCCAAGCGGCAGCTTTCATGGTGGCGCGCACGTCGGAAGCATGGGCGGACGTGTTGGAACGTCACGTAATTTCAGCGGAGCCAGAAATGGGTCGACAATGGGCCGCAGCGGGATGACTGCCCATGCAACGGCCCACGCAGCGATCGCCGATGGTCACTGGCACTCTTTCGGCTCGGTTCACAACGCGTCGTGGCATGGCGGTCAGCTCGGCCATGGAGTTGTGACCCATGGCTCCGTCAGCCACGGGTTCGTTGCTCATGGCTCTGTCAGCCACGGGTTCGTTACTCATGGTTTCGTCACCCACGGGTTCGTTACTCATGGCTTCGTCACCCCGGTCTTCGTCGGCCATGGCTTCGGGTGCTGTGGCTTTGGGTTCCCCTTTGGATTCGGCTTTGGGTTCGGGTTTGGATTCGGTTTTGGCTGGGGCGGTTGGGGTGCCTGGGGTCCTTTCTGGGCTTGGCCCGCTTATCCTTATCCTTATTGGTCCAGTCCATGGTGGGGCGGCTACTACGCTTCTCCACCGTACATTTACCCGGATTCCGGCTCGCCGGATACCGACTCATACACAGATAGTCCGCAGCAGGATCCTATACCGCAGGATCCTATACTGCAGCATCCTGCAGCGCCGAATCCTACGCCGCCCGATATCAATTAGTCAGGCGCCGGGCACTGTTGGGCTCGGAAAGAACCCTCTGAAAACCGCGGGGTGGCCTTGGCCCATGGGGGGTAGGGCTGCATAACGCTGGTCTATAGCACTGCTCCTCTGGAGCATTCTTCCTTTTTCTTTAGTGGCGATTCCTGATCTCCTCGAGATTGAAGTACCCAGCGTGATCGATGACCGCGCCGGGGGCTCCTCTTTCGATGGCCGAGCGCAAAGAGTCAGGGATCGCCATCTTGACCAAGGTGTGCGGGGTTACTAAAACGTAAACGGTTTCCGCGGTGGCGATGATCGGTTCGTTGTCGGCAACGCGGATTATGGTTGCCAGGGTGAAAGACGTAGTGCCCAACCGCTGGGCGAAGACCGAGACTTCCAGCACCTGGTCGAAGCGGGCCGGGGCTTTCCACTCGAATGTCTGCTTGACCAGTTGAAAGTCCAGCTCGCCGTTGGCCAGAGCTTCGCCGAACCCCAGCGCACGGAAGAACTCAGAAGTCGACAAATCGACGTAGTCGCCGTAGCGGGCGTTGAAAACGACTTTCTGCGCGTCGCATTCGCCATAGCGCACGCGCAGGTAGTAGCGGAATGGCTCAGTCATCGCATTGCGTCCTTGGGTGTTTTCAATTTTCCTGGTCCGGTGACACGGGGGAAAGATCTTCAATCCTGGAGTCCCGAGGATCGATCGGGTCGACGATAGTGGTGTGGTCTTTGAGCTGCTGCCACAGTGTGTCTACGTCTTCCGCGTCGAAGTGAAAGCGATCGGCTGGGGCTCGCTGCATACCTCGGATCCTCAATAATTCTTGCTGAAGTCGAGCATATTCCAGTAGAGCACGAACCAGGTAAACCCGATCGAGGCGGCGAGAACCAACAGGTTCCAGACTTTGGTCCAGAACCAGACGCTGCTGTCGCGCCAGGTACGAACGCAGGCGATCAGAACCAGAATCGTTCCTAGAGACCCGAGAACACCAATTCCCTGAAAGAGATTGAGGCGGAGGTCGAGCTTCTCGCTCAGCAGTCCTGGATTGGTGTCGGCGGACGTGACCAGCAAGGCCAGGATGAAAGCGATGTTCAAAGCGCAGACCAAGCGGATCCAGAGGCGGCCGCGGAGCACCCCGGGGTCCATCTCCAGACGCTGGTGGTAGTGGATCCGGATCACCCCACCCACCGGCCAGAAGAGAAGCGTCAGGGCCATAATGCCCAGGCAGGCATACAGGAGAGGCAAATTGTATTTCTTGTCCTGAGCAACTGAGACACGCTGATAGACGACAGCAGGAAAACTGGGCACGAGGGCGATGCGTCCCTTATCGTCGCGAAGGAAGGCGATTTTGCTGTCGCCGTCGGCATCTCGGTAGAGGAGAGGCCCGATCTCGTGCCACTTCTTTTGTCGGCCGCTGAAGTCCTTCAGGGCGTCGACCTTGATCTCGCCGTTGTCTTCATGGGTGACCGTCAGCTCGTCGGGCATGGACAAGACTTTGAGGAAGTTGGTCTGCGAGCGGCGGCTGCTCAGGTAGCGTCCAGCAACGGAGGCGGCACCGGCGGCAGGCCAGCTGGTCGCCGGGGGAGTGTACGGGAAATAGCGATCGAGAAAGTGGTCCCACAAGGCGCTGCGGGGGCTGAGTTCGCCCTTGCCAGCGCTGTTGTAGGAGACAAAGAAACCGATCCCAGCTTGCGGGATCAGATGGAGGTCGCTGTGGAACCAATAGGTGTCACCGCCATGGCCGATGATGCGAAGGCCGTTCTGCGACTCTTCGTAGAAGCCAAGGCACATGCCGTTCATCTCCGGGTGCAGCGAGAACTGGCGCGAGTGCATCAGGCGTGCGGTTTCTGGGCGCAGGATCTGTCCGTGATCGAAGCGGCCATCCTGGAGGTGGGCGATCATGAACCGAGAAATATCGGAAGCGGTCGAGGCCAACGCGCCGGCCGGAGCTTCTTCGATGATCTCAAACGCCTTGACTTTGTCGGAAGCGGTAGCGTACCCGTTGGACATCAGCGGCTTCAGATCGGCTGGCAGCGGCTGGACAAAAGTGGAACGCGTCATGCCCAGACGCTGGAAGATGTTCTCGGCGACGTAGTCATTGAACGGCTGGCCGGAGACTCGTTCCACGATGTATCCCGCCAGGCTGGCGCCGTAGTTGGAGTATGCCGGCGTAGTACCGGCAGGAAAAATACGCTCTGGCATGTGTCGTACAAGATGGTCGTGCAACGTTGCCATGGGCGAGCCTTCCGAGTTGATTAGATCCTTGACCTGCTCCTCGAACCCCGGCGTATGCGTCATCAGATTGCGCAGAGTAATGGGCTGCGGAAACGTGGCCGGAATCGTGAAATCGAGGTAAGTGTTGACGTCGCGGTCGAGATCGAGCTTGCCCTGTTCCACCAGCTGCATCACGGCGGTCCAGGTAAAAAGCTTGGAGATCGAACCGGGCCGGAACAGAGTAGCGTCGACTGAGACCGGAGTCTTCTTCTCGAGGTCGCTATAGCCGTAGCCTTTGGCGAAAAGCACGCGGCCGTCCTTCACGACCAGCACCACCGCGCCGACGATATTCTCCCGCTCCAGTTGCATGGGCATAAAGCCGTCAAGAAAAGCGCCGACATCGGCTGCGGTCATCTCGTGTGGGCTTTCGCCGCTCGCGGACTCTTTGGCAGCCGCCGGGCCCGGAACCGAGGCTGGCCTAGCGAGAGTGTTCGCCGGCTGTACGGATGCGGTAACCCAGAACAGCAAGAACGTAGCCAGAATCGACTGCCATGCGCGTTTCATGGATCGGAAGATCCCCTTTTTCTGCTGGCAAAAAAATTGTTGAGAAGAAGGGAAAGAATAACATGCAAAGCCAAGCCAAACATCTGACCCGAAGTTGGGCAGGCGTCGGTTTTGATTTCCGCAGGGCCTCGCACCGACCGCGAATCTTACCGAACAAATTTTCCGACAATTACGCCCATCTCAAATGCGGTTGATCGCAGAAGGCTTAGGCGCTCTCTCTTGGCTCTTGGGCAGAAGCCCGCTCATCGCCGAGATTCCCAACAGCGGACCCACTGCCATCGCGGCCAGCGCCCAGCGCCAACCAACGTGAGAGGCAATCGCCGCCATCGCGCGGATAGAAAAAGCCGTGAGCATGAAGCCAAGAGCCGTCTGCATGGTCAGAGCGGTGCCGACGTAGCTCTTGTCAGAAACCTCGCTGATGATGGCGGAGAACTGGGCTGAGTCAGCGATGATCGCGATGCCCCAGACGACAGAAAGTAACAGAAGAAGCAACGGTTGATGAAAGGCAAGGAATCCCAAAATACAGCATACGGCGCTGATCGCCATGGCCACGATCGTGACCCGGGCGCGCTGACCGACACGCACCGAGTCAACCTGATCCTGGAGCCGGTCGCTGGCGACGCCCGCCCAAACGCAGCCGATGGCGCCGATGGCGATGGCCATCGCCGCCGCACTCTCGTACTTCGTCTTGGACCACGATCCGCCCGACGACGCCGAGAAGATCACCGCGATCCATCCCCACATGGCGTAGAGCTCCCACATGTGGCCGAGATATCCCAGATTGGCAAGGCGCACGCGCCGGTTGCGTACAATCTCCAGGATCTGCGAAAGATCCAGACGGGACTGCGGTACGGCAAATGGTCCCTGACGCACAAACAGGGCGACGATTAGCGCGCCGGCAACTGCCAGAACGCTGCCGAGCAGCACAACGCCGCGCCAGGGAATGCTTCCCAGCGAGTTGACGGCGTGCGGCACTGCAGAGCCCAGCGTCAAGGCGCCGATCATGATTCCCAACGCCAGTCCACGGCCGCGTTGAAACCAGCCAGCCATGATCTTCATGCCAACGGGATAGACGCCGGCGAGAAAGAAACCTGTGAGCCCACGCAGTAGGATTGCCGGAACAGGCTCAGCGGCGACGAGGGCGAAGCCTGCATTCGCTGCGGCTGCCGCCAGGGCAGACGCGACCAGGACGGTAATCGGGCTGAGGACATCGGGAATGTTGAATAAGGCAAATGTGATAGCGCCGAGAGAAAAGCCAATCTGTACCGCGATGGTCAGCCAGGAGCCTAGAGTCAGTCCCGAATGCCACAAGCCGGTGACTTGAGGCAAGATCGCTGTTCCGGTAAACCACAATGACATGGCCAGAAACTGTGCCAGCGAAAGCAAAAGCAAAGCCCGCCGTGTAGAAGTTCCACGGCGGGCCTCAACATCGGTCGCGATGGGCATCAGCCCTTGGTCTTTCTGCGTTCACAGGAGGTGACGATGGCGGTAGGATCCACCGCATCGCGGTCTACGGACATCTCGACGATCTTGCCTTCCTTGTCGATCAGGAACGTGACGCGCCGAGCCGCTTTGTACTGTGGGTTGTAGATTCCGTACGTCTGTGTGACTTCGCCGCCCCAATCGCTCAACAGCGGGAAGGTGACTCCGATTTGTTTAGCCCACTCGGCGTTGCTGAAGGTGCTGTCCATACTCACACCCAACACTTGGGTGTCTGCGGCTTCCAGTTTTTGCACGTTCTCCTGGAAACCCTTCATCTCTTTGGTTCAACCACCGGTGAACGCGAACACATAGAATGCCAGCGCGACATTCTTTTTTCCGCGGAAGCTGCTCAATTCCACTTCCTTGCGGTTCTGGTCGAGGAGTTTGAAATTGGGCGCCATGTCGCCGACTTTGAATTTCGGCTCCGGCGCTTGCGCGCCCTGAGCCCAAATCCGGTTGCCGATTCTGGGCGCGGCAAGTGCGAATAGACAGAATAGAAGGACAGCAGTGCTTCGACGCATCGATCTTCCTCCGCAGCTTGGTAGCTGCATAGGAAGGTTATATGCAGCCGAAGGATAGGTCAACCGCTGATGATCTAGTGGGTCGTGCTGGAGGTTGTCACGCCGTTGCGGGGTGCTAGTATTTCTGGCATGGAGGTTTTGCTATGAGAACTCTGGTCTTGTTGGCATCCGCTCTTTCTTTTCTGTCGAGCGGAGCTCGTGCGCAAGCCTCACCTGGGGCCGTCCAGGCGCAAACCAACACGATTGTCTCCGGAGCTGACGGCAAGTTCGAGGCTGCGCCGGATACAGCAGTGCTGCGGTTTGATATCTCTGCCCAGCAAGATACCTCGAAAGCAGCGTTTGATCACGCCTCGGCTGCCGCGGAGCGAGTGCGCCAGGTGCTTCGGGACAACGCAATCGACGTCAAGGCCATGCAAGTTGGCTTCTACTCGGTTCAGCCGATGTACGACTGGAAGAATCCTAAGCACAAAGTCATCGGGTACCGCGTTTCGACGAATTTGACCCTGAAGCTGCGTGACTTCTCCAAGATTGGCGGGATCATCGAGCAGACGGCCGACATCGACGATATGCAGAACCAGTCTCTGAACTACATCCTCGAAGACATGGAGCCAGCTAAAGCCAAGGCTGCCGAAGACGCTTTTAGGAGAGCCCGCAACCAAGCCAACGCGGTGGCAACAGCCGGCGGCCGCAGCCTGGGCGAGCTGCTGTATGCCTCAGTGGACGTGAACCAGCAGGTCATCATGCCGGTGCAAATGATGGCGCGCTCAGCCGTTGCGGGAGCACAGGCGCCGCAGCCCACGGCAGAGTTTACTCCGCAAAGCGTGACCATCAACGCGCACGTGAATGCGATGTTTGCTTTGAAGTAGATGCTTTGCTTTGAAGTAGATGCAATGATCGCAGGCAGTGCTCACGACATCAGGAAAAATTGCTCTGGGCCTTGAATTTACCTGGAAAATTTTTCAAGAGCAGGGAATTCCTACCTTCTGTTACGGCGCTAGTGAGCGATAACTCCTTTATTTGCAACATGCGAAAAATGGCATGAGGGGTGCAATAGCAAAGGACAGACGAAGTGGCGCGCATCGGGGCGCTTTCGAGGATCTAACGGCCAGAGATCCTTTCGAAAGTGCCTCGTTGCTTTTTTATATCAACTGGATTTTTCCCTGAACATCAATCCCTGCGCGCCGCAATATGCCTGCAATCTCGTTATCATCGAGGCGGCTTGCATCGTACTCCACACGTACGGTCGAATGGTGCTGATCGAACCTGATCTTGCGGACACCGTAAACCTCCCGGGCGTTGTTAACCGCCATCATCGCTCTCTCGCCAGGTGGGTTGCCGTATTTGAAGACGACATCAAGCAGCGTCATTAGCTCTCCTCGGTTGATTTCACGGGTTGATCGCGGGTGAGTCCACTTGCATCGCTAGACAATCTAATATAGTCCAATCTGCCGAAAAGGCAGAGCACCCATTTCGATGGCTGACCACCAACCGGCTGAGCACGCGGATGACGAACCGCTCGATCACAAACTCATCAAGGGTGAGGTCTTGCCACGAGCGACCACTGTTGTCGATCCAGTGTGCGGCATGCTCGTCGATCCTCAAAGGTCCCTCGGCACAGCAGAGTACCAGGGAAAGAGATTTTTCTTTTGCAGCGCCGGCTGCGCCCAACGGTTTCAGACATCACCGGAGAAATATCTGTCCGTAGCCAAGCCGGATTCTCCTCTGCTCGAGCTTGGCGCGGTGGCTTCCACCATCAAGCCACAAGCAACGGCCGCCGGAAGGTTCGGCGCCATCTATGTTTGTCCCATGGATCCGGAGGTGAGGGAACCAAAGTCCGGTCCCTGTCCCAAATGCGGAATGGCGCTCGAGCCTGAGGGCGTGGAATACACCTGCCCTATGCATCCTGAGATCGTGCGTAGCTCCCCGGGCACTTGCCCCATCTGTGGCATGGCTCTGGAACCCAGAATAGCAATGAATGTTCCCCAGGATGACTCTGAGCTGCGCAGCATGACACTGCGTTTTTGGGTGAGCGCGGCTCTCAGCGTGCCTTTGCTGGTGCTCTCCATGTGGGGAATGGCGCCGGCGAGTCCGCTCGACAGTTTGCCTAGGGGTGGCATGGAGTGGCCCCAACTTGCTCTGGCGACCCCGGTGGTGCTGTGGGGTGGTTGGCCGTTCTTCGAGCGAGGCTGGAAGTCGCTGGTCACGCGCCACTTGAATATGTTTACGCTGATCGCCATGGGGACAGGTGCAGCGTATGTGTACAGCCTTCTAGCGACCGCCGCACCTCAGATCTTTCCTGAATCATACCGAGGCCATGGCGGGCGGCCCGATGTCTATTTCGAGGTCAGCGCCAGCATCGTCGCTCTGGTTCTCCTGGGCCAAGTGCTCGAGTTGCGGGCGCGACGGCAAACCAGCTCGGCGATCCGTTCGTTGCTCGACTTGAGCCCCAAGACCGCGCGTCGCGTTGCCACGGACGGGAGTGAAGAAGAGATTCCCCTGGAGCAGGTGCGTGCCGGCGACCTGTTGCGTGTTCGTCCGGGCGAGGCGGTTCCGGTTGATGGCATCGTGGCAGAGGGCAGCAGCGCCGTCGACGAATCCATGATCACCGGCGAATCGATGCCGGTCGAGAAGTTTGCCGGGGCCAAGCTAATCGGCGGAACGGTCAACCAGACCGGCTCTTTCATCATGCGCGCCGAACGACTGGGTGCTGAGACACTACTAGCGCAGATCGTGCGCCTGGTGGCGCAGGCGCAACGGAGCCGCGCCCCGATTCAGTCTCTGGCAGACAAAGTGTCAGGATATTTTGTGCCGGCGGTGCTGGTGACCGCCTTGTTGACATTAATCGCTTGGAGTATCTGGGGGCCTGAGCCCCGCCTGGCGCACGCGCTGGTAAACGCCGTTGCTGTCCTGATCATTGCATGCCCTTGTGCACTCGGGCTGGCAACTCCCATGGCCATCATGGTTGCCGCAGGGCGTGGCGCCAATGCTGGAGTTCTGGTGAAGGACGCTGCCGCACTCGAAACGCTTGAAAAAGTCGATACCCTGGTGATGGACAAGACCGGAACTCTGACGGAAGGCAAGCCGCGCTTGACGAACGTGATCGCCGTCGGCGGGACCTCTGAGCTTGACCTGCTGCCGCTGGTGGCGACGGTCGAGCGGTTGAGCGAGCATCCGTTGGCATCGGCAATTGTTGCCGGCGCCCAAGAACGCAGACTTCGCCCAGGCTCAGCTGAGAACTTTCAATCCTTCACGGGGCAGGGGATTGTCGGTTCGGTCAGCGGGCATCGTGTGGTTGCTGGCAGCCGGACGTTCCTG
>DATDGP010000083.1:0-6752 GCA_036522035.1 Terriglobales bacterium | reverse complement strand
ATTGTGGCGCGTGCAACTCTTTTAGCTTTTTTGAGGTTCAGAAAGGGCTTTGACAGCCTAGAGATCCTAAATTATCAATTCGGATGGTTGCGGGGTTTGCAGAAGTTGTTGAAAGGAAGGAATTTGTTGGTTGCGGGGGCTTGCTTTGTAGCAATTCATAACGCGCTTTCTTCTCACCTTTCGCGGCTTTGGCCGCTCCCTCGAAATGGCAGACGGCTAGATCGAACAAGGAGCCAGTCTGCCCATGAAAAAGCTCACCCTTAAACAGCTCGAAGCTCGCAAGGAAGAAACGGAACGCATCGCCCAGCAAGCACGGGATCAGGCGGACCGCGCCGACTATGCGCTGCAACGGGCAGCACTCGAAAACTCGAAAGGAGTATGTGCAATGCCAGTCCAAACTCGAAGGGAACTGATCGACCGAATTAAGGAACTGGAAGGCGAGAACGAGGATCTGCAATCCCGCCTCGACGAGATCGCTGACCTCGTTACACCGGAAGAGGAAGAAGAGGACGACGAAGAAGAGGACCGACGCCGGGACTGAATCCGGCCGCACCCGAGTGCGGCGCAAGCTGGAGAAAACCGACTAACGAAATCTCGGACAGGGCGAAGCGGTACCGGGCTCAGCACCCCGCGTGCCGCCCGCCCGGACCTCCCAGGTGTGCCCTATGCGGCGCGAGTCGCTTCGTGATCGTGGACCACATCGACGGCAGGGAGTCCAACGGAGACCCCTCCAACCTGCGTTGGTTGTGCCGCGCGTGCAATACGACGCTCGGGCTAGCCATGGCCCGAGCAGGCCAGGGCGTCCGCACGCGCCAGTACAACCCGGCCAATCTCGGAGCACGGACGCTGGCTCAGTACACGGACGCAGCATTGCGGCACACCCGAGGCGCTCACGACGCTGGCGGGAAGATCATCCACGAAACGGATAAGGAAAAACGCCAGGAGTTTGCTGCCGAAATCTGGCGACGGCGCCGAGAGCGTGGAACCGACCGCCGCCACTAAAACAAAGAAGGGGATGGTCACCCGTCTGGTCTGCTAATGCTATCAACCGCTGCAGAACGCGACGGGCCACCGTCCGGCTCGACTCCGAACACTGGGGAGAACGGCAGCCGAGCGGTCTGTTTAAGATACCCGCAGTTTCGCAAGACCGCAACCGTCTCCGAGAGACATCTCCCCGGAGACTGGAAAAACCGTAAAAAACCGATAAAAATCGCTAAACGAGCGCACGCACAAAGCGTAAAGAACCGGCAAAAACCGGTAACAAGAGCCGTGAAAAACAGCGGCAAAAATCGATCACCAAGCGATTCTTACAGTGTCAGCGAGGCGGCCGCGCTGGTAGGCGTCTCGACACCAACGCTCAAGCGCACGGTGCAAGACGGAATGCTGGACGGGTTCCAGACCCCAGGTGGACACTTGCGGATCAGCGCCGAGAGCATCGAGAGCGTGAAGGAGCAACGCCCGCCGCGAGCCAGGTCAGGGCGCGAGCCGTCATCGATCCTGCAGAACCGACGCGAGCGGCTTGAGGAATTGAACATCGAGGCCCAGGAGGTCCGAGCCCGGAGAGAACTCGCCAAGCTGCAACGCGAGGAACAGGAGGAGGCCGAGGAGCGCGAAGCCCAGGCCCAGGCCCGCGACGAGGAGGCCGCCCAGCGTCAGGCCGAGATCGAATTGGAGCGCGAACGTTTGACACAAGAGCAAGCCCGTGAGCGGAGGCGCATCGAGAGTGAGCGGTTCCAAGAGCAAACCCGCGAAGAGACGGAACAGAGATTGATCGCGTTTCGCCAGCGCTGGTGCGACGGCGCAGCCAAGGCAGTGACAAGCAGTGGACCGTTTTGGCTCACGGCTGCGCAGCGCAAGGAAATTGTCGAGGCACTTGAGGCGGAGATCGACCGCCGCCAACCCGCTGACGAGTCTCGTATGGGCGATATCATCGCACGAAGCTTGCAGGCTCTTGTCGAAGCCGTCAAAACAGATCGCGACGCACAGGAGCGCCGCCAGCGCCTCACCGCCGAGGCACTGTGGAGCCTACCGTACTCTGCAACGGACGCCGAGAAGGTGAAGGCAACAGCGGCGATCCGGGAAGCCCTGGGGCGAATCGACAACTTTGCAGACGTCTGCACAATGCGAGTGGCGGCCAAAGAAGCCGTCCAGCCGTTTCGCCAAGCCATCGAGAGGCGCGAGCTTGACGCGAGGCTCGTCAATTGGGTCGTTCGCCAACTCCCCACAGGATGGACCGACCGAGACCAAGCCCGTATTCGGCGAGAGTGTGCTGAGATTCTTGCCGACTTGCCGGCGGACGTTTCAGAGCCGGAAGGCAAGGAAGCACTGGAATCCACTGTAAAGGAAGCTTGCGCCGAGATCGGGAAACGCCAAGCTGAGCAGGACCAGAAGGCACGGAAGGCCCAATCAGTGACAACTGGACTCGCAGAGATCAACGCTTACATGCTGGAGCTGTTGAACGAGGACGAAATCACCAGCGAGGACTATTGGAGCAGCGAGCTTACGCGTCATTTGGAGTCTGCCGTTCGACGTGGCTTGGAATCGGAGCTGACTGGCGACGAGAGCACCAAGCAGACTCGCAAGATAGTTCGTCAGATAGTTGATGGGGAGTTAGAGTAGCGCCGGTGAAGGTGTGGCGCGAGCCCGATTGTTGTTTCAGGAATCGCGGAGACCAAACAGAAGCCGACAGAACCTGAAAGCCAGAAACTCTGATTAGATAACGGCGTCGGCTCCTAAGGCCCGGTGCTCTTGGTTTGTCCCGACCAAGGGTTAGCCGGGAAAGGAGCCGACAGGCCGGGTTGCTTGAAGGGCGCAAAGCCAATGCCGCTGATGACGGCTCGGTCGCAGCCGCGTACGAAACGCCTGCGAGTGCTGTTTCCTCCTGACCGCTGGTCGAGATGGGCTCGTCCGCGATTCGTTCGCCTCCCAAGGCTCGCAGAAAATGCGAATAGTTGCGCGCCGCGATAATCGCTCGAAAGAGGTCGGCGTGACCCTTGCAACTCAAAAGAGCTTCGTTACCTGGAAGCCGCTCAGTCGGCATTTCGTCACAACCGATGATGGCGCACCTGGACAAGTCCATCGGCACAAGTCGAATGCCGTTCGTTAGTGAATCCACTTGCTCCTGACCTTCGCTCGATGGAGTCGAGCAACATGAATCAGCATCTCAGTAGAGTTCACTGTCTAACGCGGAAGGACTCGTTGCTCGTCAGCGTACCGCTCGGAGTTGCAGCCTGCACCGGGCCGGTGGTCGCGCCAGCCGGGACCGTGGTGGAAATTTCCGTGCTTGACAACACGGCGAATGTGGCCGGCGTGCCGTTAAAAGTGACACTGGTCGTTCCAGTCAGATTGTTGCCGAGGATGGCAACACGCTGGCCCACCGCGCGGGAAGTAGGTAAGGTGGTAATAAAGGGTTCGAGACCCACATCCTCACTGAAAATAGTGCCATCTTGGTTGAGCCCACCGAAAGACGTCGTCCCGTACAACACCCCGTTTGTCGCTTGCACGAGCCCGCCCTGGACTTCGTACCCGTCTGTCTCGTTGAAGCTGTGTAAACTGGTCAAGGCTCCCTCAAGTGTGATTTCGAACACCGTCCCGCACCCGACTCCGAATCCTGTCGTGCAATTCGCTCCGCCTAACTCTGTTGTCCCGTAAAGGTTCCCGTCGGTGGCCTGAAGCAGGGGGGCCACGGGGTCTGAGCCGTCACCGGACGTGAAATTGTGGAGAACGGTGAGCGTGCCTTCCGGCGTGATTTTGAACACAGTTCCGTCCTCGAAGGTTCCGCCTGAATCCGTTGTGCCATAAAAGTTGCCATCGCTGGCTTGAACTAGTGCAGCTTCCGGGAGGATGCCATCAGCGCCGTCGAAATTATGTAGTGTGGTCAGCGTGCCCCCTAGAGTGATCTTGAAAACCGTCCCGTCCAGGTTCATCCCGCCATTGCTGGTTGTACCGTAGAGATTCCCGTCCGTCCCCTGTACTAGCGCGGCTCTTGGGTTGGCCCCATCAATGCCGCCGAAAGTGTGAAGAGTTGTTAGCCGGCCTTGTGGGGTCAGTCTGAAGATAGTGCCGCACCCGCCGAAACAATGGTGGCTGGCCCCTTCGTAGGTTGTGCCGTAGAAGTTTCCGTCGGCGGCCTGAATGAGTGCCCCAATAGGGTGGGCGCCATCGGTCAAGTCGAAGCTGTGAAGTGTAGTCAATGCTCCCCTTGAAGTCATCTTGAAAATTGTTCCACAACCATTGCGGCAAGATGGGCCGCCGCCATCGTAGGCCGTACCGTAGAAGTCTTCGTCCGTACCCAGCGCAAGTCCGCCTTCGGGATTAGCCCCGTCGGCGCAGCTATTGGTCTTAGCACAAAAGCTGTAAATCGTGATCAGGGTTCCGTTTGGAGTTACTTTGAATGCCGTACCACGATTCTTCGTTCCGCCACCAACTGTGGTTCCGTACAGGTTGCCGTCTGTCCCCTGGACGAGGGACACATAGCGAGGTTCGCAGCCGTTAGTGCAGTTGAAATCGAAAATGTCTGTGAAAGTCTGTGCATGCGAGACAGTCGCTGCTAGGAAAAAAGGGAGCACGGCGAAGGCCGCTTTCCATGATCGCTTAGCTCCCGATCGTAGCAATCTGAAAGGCATCGTCACCAAAGTGCTTGCATGTGCAAGTAAGCTCTTGCTTGGCATCATAAACTTTCCTCCCAACGCGATTACGATTCTCAGAATCCCTTGTTATCAACCTCTCCGAAGGGAGCCTTACTGAAGTTGAATGCTGATGCGAGGACTGGCTCCCGCGGAACTCGCGCCTGTTGCGTCCGTAAGTTGAATTGCGTCTCCTGCGGACACCGAAAACGTGTGTGTGTTGTCGGTGCAGGTGGAAGGTGTCGCAGTTCCCGAAATGGAACAAGTAACACCCGTCGCGGCGCAACTAGCTAGAGCCGGACACTTCAGGACAGTAAAGGTGTCGGTCTGGCCCGCGCCGGGAGGCGTAACGTAAAACACGCCTAAATTCTTGATGGTGCCACCAAACGTTATGGGAAGCATGGCCCCGCTCCCCGTCGCTGAATTGCAGGCGGTACTGGTCGCGCCCGGAAACATATAGAGCGTCGCACCGGTTGTAACAGTCCCGATGCAGTAGAGCGTCAGCAACGTGTTACTGATGGTTCCGCACCCGGTGGTAGTCATGTTCCCGCTGCCGTCCATGCAAGCAGTTGCACCGCTCGGTCCAGTCGTTAAGTCTGAATCGCCCGTCACATACAAGGACTGGTCGCCGCTGGCGGTGGCTGCCTGAGTACTAAAGTTCAGATCGACAACATGTGAAGTTCCAGCCGAGGGATCACCGACAGCGACCCCCACAGTCTGTCCAATACCACAAGATGAACCACTTTTCTGTATGACTTCCGATTGATGGTTTGGATCGCGGCACACCGGATTCCCCGCCGTAAACTGAACGTTTCCGTGAGCGCTGTCGGACGTGATGGCCGCTCTGCTCGGCGGCGCGAGAGCTACGACAGAGTCGCCGCTCCCATTGGTGGAGAAAAATACACCCAGCATGGGTTGGCTCGTGGTCGTGCAGGCTGAGGCGGTTTGAGCGGCGGTATAGCACGCCAGCAGACCCATGGTCGTGGTTGTGCCAGCCTTGAGGGCAATGCCAATTTGAAGCGATCCCTCCTGTGCCGTTGCCGCAGAGTTTGGGCTATGGAGGAGGAAACCCGGCCATATCTGGGTGACACCAGCCTTGGTAGTCGAATCGCTCTTGCTGGTGGACGGCCCAACAACCGTCACGGGAACCAAATGTAGATCGTCCTGGTTAGTTGACGGAGTCGCGCCAACAGTTAGCTGAGGCGAAGCGTCTGTTGGTGTCCCGGCAGCGATGTTCACGCCGGCCGGAACCTGGAAGGTCAGGTTATTGTTGGCATTAGTTGCGCTGTGAACGAGCGCGAAGAGTTGCTGCGGATTGTTCTTACCTGACGCGGGTTGGTTTTGAAAATACCAGACATCCGGGATCGAAGCGGAGCCGGTATAAACTTGTGCCATAAATTGAAGGGCTGGGGACGATTCGCTCGTCAGGCTTGCTGCGGCGGTATTCTGGACTAGATCGATACCGCCAAAACCTGCCGGAACGACGGGAGAGCTCGGTAAGACAGCGCCGCCACTCGAAGTTGCCTGGTTAATGATCTCAAGCGGCGTGTTCTTATCGGTCCCGAGCGAACTCTCGATGACCGTGAGGTACGCTGCGGTGGTGTCGCCGGAATTGGTATCTGTGACCGTGAGGAGAGGGTTCGTCGTGCCATCAAACTCGTTGCAGGTGCAGCTTGTCAGCGGCGGCGGTGCAAAGCCTGGTCCGTATCCGCGTAACGCCTTTGGTCTATGGGCCAGCGCTCGCAGAACGTGGAAGCGATGATCTCCGTCAACGTTGTAAACCAGCCGGTAGCCAGCCGGCACGACCGGAGATCCAGCGGCCTTGCTATCTCGAACCGAAACGCTGAACGGCGAGATGAGACACAGGCAGACGAGCAACCTCCGAGCCGTCAAACCTTCGCAAAGGTTCCTTGGCGTGTTCATATTCGTCCCCCACGCTTAGAGATTTTGAGATTTTAGGACTGTCGTGCAAACCATAGCAGAGGTGGTGCCCCGAAGTCAATCGGTCGAATGGAGACACGTTAAAAGTTACTACTGAGGGGCTGTCGAGACATTTAGAAATGTTACCCGTCGCGTCGTGAGAGGTGTAACCCTCCAGAGGTACGAACGGGAGGGTTGCGATGAGTC
>DATDGP010000082.1:0-4686 GCA_036522035.1 Terriglobales bacterium | reverse complement strand
GATGAAGTGAACCTGCGTCTTTACGTGCGTCGTCAGCAGGGAAGCGAGGTCCGACGAGGTGTAGTGTTCGTCCGTGAGATCGTACCGCGATGGGCGGTGGCTCAGATTGCCCGGGCTGCTTACAACGAGAACTACGTGGCTCTGCCGATGTCCCATACCATTGAGACCCAGTTTGCCGGGCATGTCCGCGTCGAATACTCCTGGCAGACGTCCCGCGGCTGGAACCGGCTCAGCTTGAGGGCCCAAGGAGAGCCGCAACAGCCTGCAGAAGGCTCGCAAGAACAATTTATCGCCGAGCATTACTGGGGCTATACGAAGCAGCGAGAGGGCTCGGCAGAGTACCGTGTGGACCATCCCTCCTGGCTCTTGTGGTCGGGCCACGACGCCAGATTTGAAGGCGATGCAGAAGAGCTTTATGGCCGCGGTCTGGCGCAGGTTCTAGCTGCGCCTCCTACTTCAGCGTTTCTTGCAGAAGGATCCGCGGTGACGGTTTATCGCCGACGGAAAATTGCCAGTTGCGGGAACGCCGTCTCCTAGGTCGATCGAAGCCGGATCGGGCTGGAGCGGAGCACAAACCCCGCTCCTGAAGCGTTGCGGGGCTAGTTCTGCTGTTTCTTAGCGTTGTAAGTTACTCCCACGTGGGTTCCATCGGTCTCGCTGCTGAGGGTAACCATGACGGTGCGCTGATCGGCATCGCTGGTACCGCTCACGATCCCGCCGCTTTTTCCGTTGGAATTGACGGTCGTGTTGGAGACCTTGAGCCCTGCCGTCTTGAGGGCATCGCTGTAGTAGCTCATGACCTTGTCGACGTTGTCATTGGTCACAAACGAGTAGCTACCCGACTGCCCCTGGTCGTTGCTAGCCGAGTAATTGGCTGTTGCCGTGACGCCTCCATAGGCCGGAACCCAATCCGGTGCTTTGTCAGCGCCACCGCCGAGCTTGAGGTTGCCGTTGTCGCCTTTAATTTCTAGGCTGCCCTCCTTCCCGTCGCCGCTGATGGTGGTTGTCTTGCCCTTGTCGTCGGTTACCACCAGCTTGTTGTGGGAGTCGAGCTTCATCGTGACGGTTTTGCCGTCCTCGTCGGTGATCACCATGATTCTCTTGTCGGGGTCAACCTGCATAGTCGAGGTCTTGCCGGTCTTCTTGTTATGCACCACGATGGTGCCCGCCGAATCGTTGCTCGAAACGGTTTCCAGATCGGGATTCGCTGCTACTGAAATCTTAGCCACAGCTAGAACAGGGTTCTTCTGCATCATGTCCGGATCGAGTCCCATCTGCTTTGCCTTGTGCACGAAGAAGAAGCCTAGGCCGGCGAAAATCAGGATTCCAATCGCCATGATTCCCAGGCATCCTCCGAGAATCCACAGAAACACCTTGCCGCCGCTGCCCGTCGTGGCCGGGGCTGCCGCGGGACCTCCCGGAGATGGTTGCGGACTGGCTGATGGGGTTGTGGACATGAGATGAAAGTCTCCTCTTCTAGATTTTGTTGGTTGGGCTGGAAGTGGACGACATTATAACCGCACCCATGAAAAGTGCCGCGGATTATTTCCGCTCCCACAGGATGCGCTGAGAGAACGCCGTCGCTCAATACTTCACGATCGCAGCAAACGAGCGAGGATCGAGGCTGGCGCCACCCACAAGCGCACCATCGATTTCAGGATGCGACATCAGTAGCTTTGCATTCTCAGGCTTCACGCTGCCGCCATAGAGAATGCGCATTTGTCCCGCGACTCCTTCGCCGAAAGCTTCGGCGGCCGCGGCGCGAATCACCCGATGGGCCTCGCCGGCCAGCTCCGGCGTAGCCGTCTTGCCGGTACCGATTGCCCAGACCGGCTCGTAGGCGATCACCATGGGTATGGCCTGGCCCCCGGCGATCTCGCGGAACGCGACGCTCGACTGGCGGCGTAGAGTGTCTTCCGTCAGCCCGCGTTCCCGTTCCTCGAGAACTTCGCCCACGCAGACAACCGGCTTGAGTCCGCCGGCGAGCGCCGCGCGGAGCTTGCGATTGACCATGTCGTCGGTCTCGCCGAAGAACTGCCGCCGCTCGGAATGACCGATGATCACGTAAGAGCACCCGGCTGCCCGCAGCATGTGCGCCGAGATCGCGCCGGTAAATGCCCCCTCTTTTTCCCAGAAGACATCCTGGCCGCCGACTTCAATTCCGCTTCCGCGGACTGCGGTCGCCACAGCAGGGATCGCAACGAAGGGCGGACACAGAACAATCTCATCGCGCTCATGGTCCCACACCAGCGGCAGGAAGGCAGACACGAACTCGCTGGCCTGCTCGGGCGTCTTGTACATCTTCCAGTTTCCGGCGATGAGTTTTTTTCTCATGGCATAGGCTCAGAGACAATCTGAAGGTGGGGAAACGCGCGTGCCAGTTGCTGGGCGGCGGCGGTGTAGACGCCGTGGGTCTCGCGGTCGAACAGTATAAAGCGCACCACGGTCACCGACCGCGGCTCGCGCAGCATTCCCGCAACCGCACGCAAAGCGACGGGAGCCGCCATCGCAGTCGGATAACCGAATGCGCCCGTGGAGATGGATGGGAAGCTCACGCTAAGGCAGCCTTTGCGGTTGGCCTCATCCATGGAGTTGCAGTAGCAGCTTTCGAGGATTTGCGGCTCATTGACCTTGCCCCCATTCCACACCGGGCCTACCGTATGAATCACGTACTTGGCCTTCAGATTCCCGGCGCCAGTGATCACCGCCTGGCCTGCGGAAAGCAAACCGCGCTGCTCGCGAATCCTGCGGCAATGGTCGACCAGCGCTGGCCCCGCAGCGCGATGAATAGCGCCATCCACCCCACCGCCGCCCAGCAGGGAAGAGTTCGCCGCGTTGACGATGGCATCGGTCTCTTCGCGAGTAATATCGCCCTGCGCCAATTCCAGCAACGCGAGCTTGCCGATGCGGTAGCGGAGGTAGAGCGTCATGTTTTACTTTTCAGTCAAGGCTTCGACTCCGGGAAGTTTCTTGCCTTCGAGGAACTCAAGTGAGGCGCCGCCGCCCGTCGAGATGTGGGTAATCTTATCGGCGACGCCGGCCTGTTGGACTGCAGCCACGGAATCGCCGCCACCGACGATCGACGTTGCTTGGCGGTTTCGAGCCACCTCACGGGCAATTTGCATGGTGCCCTTGGCGAACGGCGCAACTTCGAACACGCCCATGGGGCCGTTCCAGACAATGGTTTTGGCCTCGGCGATCTCCTTGGAGAACGCGGCCACGGTTTTGGGGCCGATATCGAGCCCCATTTTGCCGGCGGGGATTTCCTGATCGGCGCCGATGATCTCGGTCGACGCCGAAGCATCGATTTTGTCGGCGATCACGTGGTCTAACGGCAGCAGCAGGCGTACTTTCTTAGCTTTGGCTTCCTTCAGTAGGGCCCGGGCCAGCTCTATCTTGTCGTCCTCCACCAGCGACTTGCCGACACCGCGACCTTCGGCCTTCAGGAACGTGTAGGCCATAGCGCCGCCGATCAGCAGGGAATCGACCTTGCCCAACAGGTTGCGCAGCACGTCGATCTTGTCGGACACCTTGGCGCCTCCGATGATGGCCACAAACGGCTTGTCAGGGTTGGTGGTCGCCTTGCCCAGATATTCGAGCTCTTTCTGCATCAACAGCCCACCGGCCGACTTGCCCAGAAACTTGGTGATGCCCACGGTCGAAGCGTGTGCGCGGTGCGCTGTGCCGAAGGCATCATTCACGTAAATGTCGGCCAGAGCAGCCAGCTGGCGGGAGAAATTCTCGTCGTTGCCCTCTTCCTCACCATGAAAACGCAGATTTTCAAGCAGCAGAGTCTGGCCTTTTTCGAGTTTCTTGGCCAGCTCCTCGGCGGCCAGGCCGACACAATCGGGTGCAAAGCCCACGTTGCAGCTCCGTCCCAGCTGTTCGTCGAGCAGCATGCGCAACCGCTCGGCTACGGGCTTGAGACTCATCTTGAGGTTGAACTTTCCCTTGGGACGTCCCAGGTGTGAAGCCAGGATCAGCCGCGCGCCCTTGCGCAGCGCGTATTCGATGGTCGGCAGCGTCTCGCGGATGCGCGTGTCGTCACTCACGCGGCCGTCCTCGGTGAGCGGTACGTTGAAGTCCGCGCGCATGAAGACGCGGTGGCCGTCGAGCTGCAAGTCTTGAATCGAGAGCTTGGCCATTCCTTGCGTTCCTAAAGAAGCCTGGGTGGTGTCGGTGATAACGTCGCCTTCATGCTTACAGCCCTTTCTTGCCAATGAACTGAATCAAGTCGCGTACTCGGCAGGAGTATCCCCACTCGTTGTCGTACCAGGCGATTACTTTGACGCAGTTGTTATTGATCACGCGGGTCAGCAGTGAATCGACGATCGACGAGCGGTCGTCACCACGATAGTCGACCGAGACCAGCTCCTCGGTCGTGTATCCCAGAATGCCTTTCATCGGCCCCGCGGCCGCAGCTTGGAGCGCCTTGTTTACTTCTTCGACCGTCGTGTTCTTTTCGACGAACGCCACCAGATCCACCACCGACACATTGGGCGTAGGCACGCGCATGGCAAAGCCGTCGAGCTTGCCCTTGAGGTCGGGGATCACCAGATGGAGCGCCTTGGCGGCGCCGGTCGAAGTGGGAATCATGGAGATGGCGGCAGCACGGGCGCGGCGAAGGTCTTTGTGCGGGAAATCCAGGATCACTTGATCGTTGGTGTAGCTGTGAATGGTGGTCAT
>DATDGP010000081.1:0-23026 GCA_036522035.1 Terriglobales bacterium | reverse complement strand
GATCTTCGTTGCGGCCTGATTCCAGGCCTCCAGCATCTAAGACAAAAGTAATATCTAAGATAGAACTAGTGCTCACTCCATGGAGACAACTCCGGTGCGAACCCGAGTACATCTTGCGCTTTTGGGGGCAGCGGCCAGCGTGGCGGTGGCCCTCGCCGGGCAACAAGGTCCGGCTCCCGTCCATGGAACGCACACGCTCACCGTAACCGTCGAGAATGTGAATCAACAGGGCGGCAACATCGGCGTGCTGGTTTTCAATTCCAGTCAAGGATGGCCGGAGGATCGTTTTGCCGCACTCAAGGATGTAGTCGTACCGGCGCAGCCAGGGACGGTCAAAGTTACCATCGCTGATTTGCCCACGGGTGACTACGCCGTCGCCATCGCTCACGACGTTAACAAGAACCACAAAGTGGACAAGAACATATTCGGCGTTCCCAAAGAGCAGTGGGGGATGTCGAACAACCCGCATGCCACTCTCAAAGCGCCGCCTTTTTCAGCTGCAAGGTTTTCGCTCACCGGAGACTTGGAGATCCACGTCACGCTGCATTGACCAGTTTCGGAATCAACCGCCGGCCACACTCTTGACAAACAGGTAGTAAAAATCCACGCCGTCGTAAAAATCCTGTACGCCCAGACGCTCGTCCTTGCCGTGGGCGCGAACGTCGTCCATGTCTTCGAAGACGCCAGAAACACCGTAAGTCGGGATGCCACCGATGCGTAGATATTTGCCGTCGCTAGCGCCGGTATCCATTACCGGAACCACGGGAATGCCCCCGTAGAGCCTGGCACTTAGGTCTTCGAGCTTGCGCATGATCGAGGGGTTCAGCGCTGATGCGGGTGCGGGCACCGCCTCGCCCACTACGCTTATGCTGATGCGGTCATCGCCCAAGGCTTTCTCGAGAGTGTTTTCAACCTGCTGCAGCGACTCTGTGGGCAGCATGCGACAGTTCACGTTGGCGCGCGCCGATTGCGGCAGGGCATTGTTGGCGTGGCCGGCTTCTAGTCGCGTGGCCACACAGGTGGTGCGCAGCAGCGCATTGAAGTAAGTCGACCGCGAAAGGCGCGCGGTCGCAGCCTGGTCATCCGGATTCTTGGCCACGGTGCGGAAGTCGGCTGCCGTTGCCGGGTCTTCAAGCGCTGCCGTGCTCTCGAAAAACGTGCGCGTGGTCTCGTTCAGCTCCACCGGGAAGTCGAAAGCGGAGAGGCGCTGGAGACCTGCGGCCAGATGGTAGATGGCGTTGTCCTTCACCGGACGCGAGCTGTGTCCACCGTTGCTCTTGACCTCCAGCAGAAAATCGACGTAGTTCTTCTCGCTGGTCTCGATCCCCAGCAGGAGGCGCTTGCCGCGCTGTGCCTCGAAGTCGCCGGCATCGGTGTTGATGCAGTACTCGGCGTCAATCAGTTCGCGATGGTTCTTCAGAAGCCACTGAATGCCGTTGTAGTCGCCACCCTCTTCGTCGGCGGTGAGCGCCAGGATCAGATCGCGCGACGGAATCCAGCCTTCTTGCTTGAGGCGGATGAAGGTGGTTACCAGGAAGGCGTCGCCTTCCTTGATGTCGGTGGTGCCGCGGCCGTAGAAGTAACCGTCGATTTCCTTGAACTTGAACGGATCGAGATTTGGAGCCCAGTCCTGCTTGAGCGCCTGTACGACGTCCAGATGGCCGATAAAAAGGATGGGCTTGGTGCCCGCGTTCGGCGCGTGCAGCCGTGCCACCAGGTTCCGTTTGTTAGGCACCGGACCCAGGACTTTGATGTCTTCATCAGGAAAGCCGGCCGCGCGTAGACGCGCAGCCATGGCATCGGCCGCTGTGCCCACGTTGCCCTGAGGAGAATCTGTGGTGTTGATCTCCACCAGCTCTTTGAAGATGTCGCGCGCCATCTGCTGGACAGATGTACGTGGCTGCTGCGCTGCCGCCGTCAGCGCCAGCATGCCGCCGATTAGGCAGAAGAAGGTTGTGACGTTTAGTGATTTCATCGAACCCTGTCGTTGTTGGATTGTGGAGCGCAGTTCGGCCCCGTCATTATAGACGGACTGAGGCATCAAGCCATCCGGGGATCGGAGGACCGTTGGCTGCTTGATCGATGCGGGAAAATGCAGATCAAAGAAGTATCGGTTGGACGGGAGAATCGCAGCTCTTGGCCATCGTGCTAATGGCCAAGAGCCGCTCGTCAGAAAAAGAAAGCCCCGGGAGGCCGTTTAACCATCCCGGGGGATCTCACATCAGTCTGAGTACCGTTTCCCTCTATCGCCGTTTCCCCCAGGTTTTTAGTCTGACGGTGAAAGTGAGCTCCGGGCCTCTTCTTGATTGGCTTAAGGTTGGGTAAGTATCGAGCGAGTTGCGGGATGCCGGAATTCAGCAAAAAGCTTAAGCCCCGGGCAAATTGACCTTAGACACGCGTTCGGAAAACGATCCTGAAGACAGTCCGACATCTCGGCCCACGGCCACGACATCTCACCTGGAAAGTTGGCATCCCGCTTTGCGACTCCGTCGAATCAGCCGCCGGTTGTTGTATTTCTTTGCACTCTGGGCTGCAGTCTGTCTGGCGCAGCCGGGAGAGGCACAGGAAATGCATCTGAACGAGCCCGGCTCGGGGGTGCTTCTTTCGCGATCAAGTTTCGCCCACGGGTACCGCCACGGTTACGAAGAGGGTTACCACATTGGAAACCTCGACATCAACATGGGGCGAACGGCCCGCACGGCCGACAAGAAACACCTTCACGGGGTCAAGATCTCGACGGGATATTCTTCGAGCTTCGGGGCGCAAGCCTCATTTGAGGCCGGGTTTCAAGCCGGATTGAAGGCTGGCTACCACGATGGTTACCAGGGCCAGAGCTTCCGCGCGGTGGATGCGGCGCGGGCTTTGTCGCTGAATCTCGAAAGGGAATCAACAGCGTCCGACGGCTCCAATGCCTCCTTCGACCAAGGGCTGGCTGCAGGGTATGAAGAAGGATTCCGCCGCGGCGAGGCGTCGTCACCGGGTCAGGCTCAACTCGATTTCCACCAGGTCGATTGCCCGGACAGCCGTCCGGATTCCGCCCAGCAGGCCAGCTATTGCGGCGGTTACCGTCGTGGCTTCGTGATGGGACATACTGACGCCCTAGCCCTACGTCCAGGCTTTGTTTACCTGGAAGCCAGCAAGTAAACCCCTTAGAGTCTTCTAATGTATTGAATGGCGGCATCCGGACATGTACCCTGCTAAAGAATGGGCAGGTGCTATAGTTCATGATACCTTCAGAGCAGTCACGGACAAATATGCATACAATCGTCGAAAGTCAGCGTCGGGAGGGAGTCGTAATGAAGGCAGCCGTGTCTAAGAAGCCGACCATTCATATTGCCGTCGTGGAGAGCGATCCCCTGCGCTTCATCGGGCTGAAGTCGCTCTTTGATACTGAGCCGGATCTCGAATTGGTTGCGTGCACGCTCGCCGATCTCGGACCGCGGCGCGACGTGGACCTCGTTCTTTTGGGTACCAGAGCCGGACAAAATCTCTTCGACGTGATGGCCGGGCTGAAAGCGGCGCGCCCCGACCTACGCATCATCGTGACAGGCAGCGGCGCCGACGACGAGACCATCCTGAAAGCCTTGGCCGCCGGCGCTAAAGGCTATGTGGACGAAGCCGCTACGCCAGCCGAGTTCATCCAGGCATTGCGCAACGTGCATCAGGGATCGGTCTGGGCTCCACGCCGCGTGCTTTCGATCTTCATTGAGCGCGTTACCTCTTCGCCGGGACGCATTTTTCCGGCAGGCCGCGTGACTTTTACCGATCGCGAAAAAGAGGTGCTCGAACTGCTGGTGGCGGGACGATCGAACAAGGAAATCGGTGCGGTGCTGGGCATCGAAGAGCGAACGGTGAAAGCCCATGTGGCCAAGCTGATGCGCAAAGTCGGCGTGCAGAACCGCATCGCGCTTTCGGTACACGCTATCACCCACTCGCTCGTGACCAGCTCGAAATAGCGGCCACCGGGTAGCGCTGGCGGTGACCGGCCATCCGTACAGTTCACGACAACGAAACCGGGCTCGACAGTTGGGCGTTGCCCTTCAGGTACATGTACCGTTTGCTTGTCCAGTCGGCACCGCAGTTACCTTGCTGGCCATCGCTCGTGCGGGGATACTTGGTCCACCTACCACAGAACCTGGGAGACAGGGTTGGAGGCGGTTACGAGGGTCGCCGCATCCAACCCTTTATCATTTTTTCAGCATCTCACTCGCAAGCTGCATCCCACCACAGATACAATCGTCTTGAGGAGTTTATGAAGCGACCCCTGAGTGTTGTGCTCTTTGCCCTGCTGTCCTGTAGCCTGCTGTTTGCGGAAAGCGCAGCTGGCCGCGCCGAATCGGCCGCCACAGTTCTGAGTGAAATCATGTCAGCGCCCGATAAGGGCATTCCCGAAGAGGTCCTGGGTTCGGCGAAGTGCGTTGCCGTGGTACCAACTCTGCTAAAGGGTGGCTTCATCTTTGGCGGCGCTCACGGCCGAGGCATGGCCACCTGTCGCACCCCCGATGGTTGGAGTGCGCCCGCGCCCTTCACCATGACCGGGGGCAGTTTTGGATTCCAGATCGGAGTCCAGGGCGTGGATCTGGTCATGCTGGTGATGAACGATCGCGGCATGCAGGCACTGCTCTCTAGCAAGTTTAAACTGGGCGCGGATGCGTCCGCAGCCGGCGGTCCGGTGGGCCGCCACGCCGAGGCCGCCACCGACTGGAAGATGAGATCCGAGGTGTTGACTTACTCGCGTGCCCGTGGCCTGTTTGCCGGCGTGACAGTGAACGGTGCGCTCGTCCGTCAGGACGACGACGCTACGCGGGAAATCTACGGTCGCGAGGTTCCGTTCAAGACCATTTTGACCGGCGCTGTGCCCACGCCGCAAGGAGGCGAGCCGTTTGTGGCCGCGGTCCGCAAGATCACCGGCAACGAAACCAATGCGGCCAATCCGGCGCCAAGGCAAAAGGTCCCGGTTAATCCGCCTCCTACGACGCCAGCGACGACAGCTCCAGCCCCGAGTTCATCCGCCCCTGCGCCGGCACCATCGGCCCCGGCAGGCGATTCCGCACCGGCAAGTCAGGCTGCGCCTGCACCGACACCGCCGCCAGTGTAAGCCAGGTGAGATACAGGTAGCCGCTAGCCGCATTGCGGCCGTTGGGCAACAAAAACGGGAGCAGATTTGCTCCCGTTTTCCGTTGCCAGGCCACCCGGGCTAGTGCGGAGGTGTGTGGGGATGGGTGTGCGTGTGCGGCTTGGATTCGCCCTGCATCATGTGCTCGTGCTCTTCCGCTTCTTCTTTGTAGATCGTCGGTTCGCCCAGGCTGCCCTTTGCCGGCAGGTGACGAATGTAGTGAACGATGTTCCACATCTCTTCTTCTTCAAGAATGCCTTTCCATCCCGGCATGCCCGAAGGACCAATGCCGTTCGCAATGATCCATTTCAACTGGCCGTCTGTGTAGTCCTGCACATCCTTGGTCGCCAAATCAGCGACCGGCGGCGCCATCTTAGTGGCAAAGGGCACGCCGGTATTCTGGCCGTCGAGACCGTGGCAGATCTGGCAGTGATGCTGGAAATGTTCTCCGCCCTCCTTCACCGCATCTGCCGTGTCCGGGATTGGGTTCTTGTCGTCTTTGCCTCCGATCGTCATTTCATGTTTGATTTCAGTGACCACGGACTTTTCCATTTTGCCGGGTTCACCAGCTTTGCAACCAGTGATAGCAATCATGGACAGCAACGTCGTAATGATCGTGGGGACTTTCATTGCTCGTGTTCTCCTTACAATCTTCCACAACATTCTTGCAGATTGAGTGTTCCGTGGGAAGGGATTCCGCGCGGGCGTTCCTAAGATTCCTCATTTGATATATTCTCTCGCGGATGATACCGTCCAAAGTTCCCGCGCATGCGACACAGGCTTGAGTATCTACCTGGACGGCTGCTGGCGGCCTTCATCGGCGCGCTGCCGCGCGCATTGGCAAGAGGCATTGGAATCGCGCTGGGGTTGATAGTCTACTGGTTACATCCGCGCCTGCGCCGCGTCGGTATGCGCAATCTCGAACTGGCCTTCCCGGGGAAAAGTCGTACTGAAAAGAAAAAGATTCTCCGTGGCGTCTATGTCAATCTGGGACGTCAACTGGCGGAATTCTGTCTCTTTCCGCGCTATACACCAGAGAATGTCGCGAAGGTTGCGGTGTATGAAGGTTTTGAAAACTTCGTGGCGGCCGACGCACGCGGTAAAGGCGTCGTGTTTCTGACAGCCCATCTCGGTGGATGGGAAGTCAGTTCGTTCGCTCACTCGCTCTACGGACATCCCATGGACATCGTGATGCGCCCGCTGGATAACCCCTACGTCGATGCCATGGTTGATCGCTATCGCACGCTGCATGGCAATCGCACATTTCGGAAGCAGGATTTCGCCCGCGGACTGCTGACGGCGCTGCGCCAGGGAGAGACCGTCGGCATATTGATGGACACGAACATGACACCGCCCCAAGGTGCGTTCGTTGATTTCTTCGGCACGCCCGCCTGCACGGCGACCGGCCTGGCGCGAGTCGCGCTGCACACCGAGGCCGCCGTCCTGCCAGCTTTCGGCATATGGGACAAGGATCTAGGCAAATACAAAATCTGCTTCGAGCCCGCTTTGTCGCTAGGTCGCACCGGCGACGACGATGCTGATGCCTTAGCCAACACCGCGATGTTCACCAAAGTGATCGAACGCTACGTGACCAAGTATCCTGACCAGTGGCTATGGGTCCATCGGAGGTGGAAGACGCGGCCGCCGGGAGAACCCTCGCTGTATTAACCTCGCGAGCTCGCCTTAGCTTTTATCGAAGCCCGCAGTCAGCTCATGGGCTCTGCGTGCGCCGAGCCAGCGAAAGATCCACTGCGACGATCGCAACCAAAGGCAGCACCGCCACCCCAGTGGGCCAGTAAGTATGCACTGCGGCGCATGCGAGGGCTGCGATTGCGTAGGAAAGAAAAACTTCGCCTTGCAGGACCAGAGCACGTTTCGTGCTGACAGGCTTGGACAGGCCGGTCGCCTCATCTGACAGCGACGAGGCTCGATCGCTCGTCGGCGCACGCCAGTGGTGCACGATCCCCGAGAACAAGCTAGTGATCGTTCCAGTGATGTAGGTGGTGGCGATGCCGGGCATCTTCAAGCGCCGGACGGCTGCGCTTTGCACCCCCATCGCCAGGCCGGAAGAGATAATCAGCAAGAGTACACTGATGCGGCCCTCCCAGGAGGGAGGTGCGAAGCAGACGATGGCGAAGACGACGAGAAGGAGTGTTTCCAGCCATACCGCGCGTCGTACATCGGAAGATGCGCTAGCGTTGTCACCCTCTCCCACCACCAGCGCTCCCAGCATCACGCCGCCGACAAACGCCATGAGAGCGACAAGCGAACTGGCAGCGGCGTTGCCTTTGCCCTGCCCTGCAGAGATGCCTAACAGCACCGCGTTTCCGGTCATATTGGCAGTGAAGACACGAGCGCTAAGGTAGGTGATGGCATCCACGCTGCCAGCGGCCCACGTGAACAAGAGAACGGTGGCCGGGCTGGCAGCAAGAGGGCGATTCATGGATCGGGCTCCCCAGGGCATTCTAAGCCCGAAGCGCGGGCGCTCTGGTTTTTAGAGACAGCTGCTCAACGGCGAAGTGAAAAGCGTCGAAACCCGCATCAAAGACCTTCTCGACCAAGTTGAGCGGCAAGCGAGCTCCACGATGCAGCGCACCTTCCCGGTCCGCTGAGCTTGCGGCTGTCAAAGCGAGTAACTGTGCCCGACAGACGCTGCTCAAGACGTGATTCACTGTCCTGGCTGAGGACGGCCTGTGGCGGTGGCCAGAGGCAATCCAAACGAAAACACCGAGCCTTTGCCCAGTTGGCTTGTGACCTCGATACGCCCGCCGTGCGCTTCCACGATGGCTTTGACGATCGCCAGCCCCATGCCTGTGCCCTGGACGCGATAGCGCTGGCTTTGGCCGCGATAAAACTTGTCAAACACCATGGAACGCTCCATGTCGTCGATTCCGGTGCCGCGATCGGCCACGCTGGTGATCAGCCGGCTGTTCTTTAACTCGCTGCTCACGTAGATGGTGGAGCCAGAAGGAGAATACTTGGCGGCGTTTTCCAGAAGGTGTTGCAACACTTTCTTGATCCAGCTCACATCCATCAACACGGGGGGCAGGCGGTCCGCCAGCCGGACTTCGACCGGATGGCCGGTCAAGACCTGCTTGGATCCTTCTAGGGCTTCGTCAATCGCTTCGCGAATCTGGTGCGGAGCCAGGTCGAGCATCACTTCTTTCGCATCAAGCTGGGCCATCTCCACGGCCTCACCCACCAGTCGATTAAGGCGGTCGCTCTCTTCGTCGATCACCGCCAGCAGATCCTGTTGCTGCTCCCCGGTCAGCGCCGCCCCAGAACGCAGAGTCGTGACCGAGGCTTTGATCGCCGTGAGTGGTGTCCGAAACTCGTGCGTGACGGAGTCTAGCAGCGCCGAGCGCAGACGTTCGCTTTCCTGAGAAGCTTCCGTGTGTGTTAGATTCTCGACAGCGCGAGCGCGCTCAATGGCGGTGGCAATGAGGCTGCCCACAGCTTCGAGCGTTTCCCGCGAAGCCAGATCGCCGGTGATTCCCAGTGCACCTACAGCCCGGACCCCCATGCGCAGCGGCGCGACGGCCAGGCAGCGCGCAGGGTCAATCTTGAGTTCGGCGTGCGCGTAGGCATCGCGCAGATCCTCGGCGGGAATTCCCTGGACGTCGGGATCGGATCGGTAAATCTGGTCGCGCATCGGCACATAGATCGCCGCGTGCGTGCCAGCAAAGGTCGTCACCAGGTATTGCGGGACCGTTTTCAGAAGTTCGAGCACGTTCTCGGCGACCATCAGTTGCTGGCTGAAGATATAGAGCCGTTCGACATCGCGGCGGCGGCGCAGCGCCTCTTCAGTCTGGCGGCGGGCGCGGTCGGAAAGGTTACTGGCCACCACGGCCGCAAAGAAGAAGGCGAACAGAGCGACCCAGTTTTGCGTGTCGGCGATGGTCAGCTTGCCGATAGGCGGCAAGAAGAAAAAGTTGAAGCAAAGCGCCGCTGCGATCGACATCGGTACGGCAAAGCGCAACCCCCATGCCGCCGCGACCGAAAGGATCGCCAACAGCAACGTAATCGCCACCGTGGTGGGATTGACGTGCAGTAGTTTCGCGTATACAAAGACAATCAGAGCTAGGACTGCAGTGCAGGCCAGCAGACGCGAAGCCGCTCGAGTGGTGAGTTTGGACCTCACGGGCTGAATTGTATCCGACTTCCTACTGCCTGCGCAGCCGGGGATGTCCAGTGACGAAGACACCAGAACAATGGCTGGAACAAGCCGAGCCGGAGAAGAAGACCGGCATCTTTAAGCTCTTTCTGGGCTACGCCCCGGGGGTCGGCAAGACGTACAACATGTTGAGCGAGGCCATTCGCCGCCACAAGCGCTGCGAAGATGTGGTGATTGGCGTGGTGGAAACGCACGGCCGCAAAGGCGTCGCGGAACTTCTCACGCAGCTGGAGACGGTTCCGCGCAAGAAGCTCGAATACAAAGGCACCGTCTTTGAAGAGATGGATGTTGATGCCATTGTGGCCCGCAAGCCCCAGGTGGTTTTGGTGGATGAGCTGGCGCACACTAACATCGAGGGCAGCAAGCACAAAAAACGCTACGAGGATGTACTGGAAATCCTGGAGGCTAAGATTGACGTACTCTCCACCATGAACATTCAGCACCTGGAGAGCGTGACGCCCACAGTGCAAACCATCACCGGCATCACGGTTCGCGAGACTGTCCCCGACTGGGTGCTGGAACGCGCCAATGAAGTGGTGGTCGCGGACCTTACGCCGGAAGCGCTACAAACCCGCATGCGCCGCGGCGACATCTATCCGGTGGAGCGCGCCGAAAAAGCGCTGACCAATTTCTTCCGGCCCGGAAATCTGCTGGCGCTGCGCGAGCTGGCTCTCAGACACGTGACCCATTCGGTCGACCGCAGCCTGGAAGAATACCTCCAGCGCAAGCGCATCGACCAGAACTGGGGCGTGAGCGAGCGGGTAGCGGTTTGTATCAGCTCCAATCCGGCCTCGCAACAGCTGATCGCCCGCGGCGCTCGCATGGCCCACGGGCTGGATGCCGAGTTCTTTGTCGTGCACATCGAGACCGGCAAAGGCCGAACCGACGAGCGCAACCAGTCCTTGGCCACGAACATCCGTTTTGCGGAAAATCTGGGCGCGAAGGTATTCCAGCTGGAGGGCAGCAACGTGGCTAGTACCGTAGGCGATTTCATTCGCGAGCACAAGATCACCCAGGTGATCTTTGGGCGTTCCGCTGTGCACGGTTGGAGAAAGTATTTGTATCTGACCGCAATCCAGCGCCTTCTGGCCAATGCAACAGCTGTGGACGTTCATATCGTCACGCAGGAACCGCATTAGGGTTCGTCAAACTGCCATGGCCGAGAGAAGCCGCATCCTGGTCATCGACGATGAAACCCAAATCACCAGGGTGCTTAAGACCACGCTGAGTTCGCAAGGTTACGAAGTCAAGACCGCAGCTGATGGCGAGAGTGGATTCCAGGCAGCGCTCGACTGGCTGCCCGATCTGGTTATCACAGATCTGGCGATGCCCGGATTGACTGGAGTCGAGCTTTGCCGCGCGTTGCGCAAGCGCAGCCAAACGCCAATCATCGTGCTCTCTGTGCGCGGAGAAGAGAAGACCAAGGTCGAAGCGCTCGACTGCGGCGCCGATGACTACGTGACCAAGCCCTTCAGCGTGAACGAGCTGCTGGCTCGAGTTCGCGCCAATCTGCGACGCGTCGCTGCGAGCACCCAACCTTCAACCGAGCCGGTGGTGGAGGGAGATTTTTATATCAACCCGGAGACCAGGGAAATCCGTGTCGCCGGTCGCGAGATTCACCTAACGCCCAAAGAGTTCGATCTCTTGTTGTACATGGCTCGCCATCCCCACAAGGTACTCACGCATCGCGTTCTTCTGAATGCCGTTTGGGGTGGAGAAAGCGTGCAACAACCGGAGTACCTGCGAGTCTTCATCAATCAGTTACGCAAAAAGATCGAGAAAGAAGAAACACCTCGGTACATCCTGACCGATCCGTGGGTCGGCTACCGGTTCCAACCAGCTGGGAAGCCTTGAGCCTCGTTCGACCAGCTGCGCCCCTGCCAGCCGCGGTGCTCGGCACCGCTCCAGCTTTTCAGGCCCGAAACTGTGGCGCCAAGGGCAGCCAAGCTCCATCGTTCTAGATCCACGCAGGCGCGCGTTCATGGATCCCGGTCTTCTGGTATCGTGAAAAGACCACAAAAGCATCCTGAATGTGGACTGACAGTGCCTGCTCCGGCAGGGTCGACTCAAAGCAGACAGCGTCCATCAGGGGCTTTCGACGCTATGCAACTGAGGAACGGTCCGTGCAGCCCAATCTCATCCACGAACTGGTAACGCGCGAGAAGTGGCCCGATGCGGTTGCAGCCTTGATGAAAATGCCGCGCTCGACAGTCGCGGACTTCATCTCCGAACTTCCCGACTTACCGCAACAGACAATTTTCAGCTTACTGCCCGTGGACATCGCCGCGGGCGTCCTGAGCCACTTTCCGTATTACCTGCAGTATGTGCTGCTGCACACTCGCGAACCGGCCGATATGCGTGCCATTCTCAATCAAGTGCCGCCCGACGAACGCATGCAGCTTTTCGACGAGCTTCCTGAAGAAGCCTGGCAGAGGCTGGAAGAAGAAATAGGAGAGTCTCTCGCTGAATCTGCAGCCACAAAAACAGAACAGCCGCCTGCGGAAACCCGGCCGCCGCTCGCTGCCGCTCGACCCGTGGCGCCACTGTCCGGCAGCGCTACCAGAACCCTGATCAAACCGGATCATGAACTTTTTGTCGCGGAAGCGCCAGCCGCTGAGGCCATCTTCGAAGCCCGAGGCGTCGAGAAGTCTTTCCCCCAGGCTGACGGGCACAACGTTCAGGTCATTGCTCCGCTCGATCTTTCCGTCTATCCGGGAACGATCGTGGCGTTGCTGGGCGCTTCGGGATCGGGAAAGTCCACCTTGCTGCGTATGCTCTCGGGTCTTTCCGAGCCGACTTCCGGGGAGGTTCTCTGGCACGGAAAGAGCCTGGCTGAGGTGGCACCGAACGTAGCCATCGTTTTTCAAAGCTTTGCCTTATTTCCATGGCTTACAGTCCTCGAGAACGTGGAAGCGCCCCTTCTGGCGCGCGGCATGGAGGCTGTGGAACGGCGTAGGCGCGCCTTGCGCTCCATCAACACCGTGGGGCTCAAAGGGTTTGAGAATGCGTTTCCTAAGGAGCTTTCAGGCGGCATGAAGCAGCGCGTAGGCTTCGCCCGCGCGCTCTCGGTGCAGCCTGAAGTCCTGTTCATGGACGAGCCATTCTCCGCGCTCGACGTCCTGACCGCCGAAAACCTGCGCGGCGAACTGCTGGACCTTTGGCTGGAGAAGAAGATGGACATCAAGACCATCTTCATCGTTACTCATAACATCGAGGAGGCGGTGCTGCTCGCCGACCGGGTGATTGTCCTCGGTCGCAACCCAGCGCGCATCCGCGCTGATTTCCGGATTCCGCTGCCTCAGCCCCGCGACAGAAAAGCTCCGCAGTTTGTCGTCTACGTCGATTACATCTACAAAGTCATGACCACCCCGGAAGCAGCGGTGGCGCCGCCGGAGCTAGGCAAGAGAACACAGCCGGCGCGGTATCCGCTGCTGCCGCACGCGCGTCCGGGCGGTATCGCCGGACTGCTGGAAATCCTAGTGGACAGCGGCGGCACCGAGGATCTCTACCACCTCGCCGAAAAATTGCTGATGGAGGTCGATGATCTGTTTCCCATCGTCGACGCGGCGGTGCTTCTCGGTTTCGCCGAACTCAACGAGGGCGACGTGGACATCACGCCAGCGGGGAAAGCCTGGGCGGAGTCCGACATCGATACGCAAAAGCAGCTTTTTCGCTATGCGGCCTTGTCCCGCATTCTCGTGTTTCAGCAGATTGACAAGATCCTGCATCAGAAATCCGACCACAGCATTCCCCTGGAGCTCTTCCGCGACATTCTGGATGAACACCAACCTGAACCGGAGATTCAGCGCCAATTGGATACGATCTTGAACTGGGGCCGTTATTGCGAGCTATTCAACTACGATTCCGAGCAGCGGCGATTGTATCTCGCGCAGGCGCCTGCACCAGAGAACGCAGAGAATCCCGAATTTCCAGCCCAAAACTCGTAGACAGGAATCGCACGACGCCTGATGATAACGGGCTAAGAATTGAACAGCTGCGATGATTGACGAACACCCAAATCCCGCGAGCACCGCGAAAATACCCTGGCCGTCCTTGCCTTGGCTGGGGCGTTCGCTGCTGTTCGAGGTACCCATCTTCATTCTTGGCGTCGCGCTGCTCTACAGCGTGGTTACGCTGGCGCATTATTGGTCGGGTCCGCTTACGCCGCAAGTTGAAATCGATCTCCGCGCGCGGGCTCTGCCGTTGTATGCGCTCTACTCCATGCTACGCATCAGTATCGCGTATTTCCTCAGTCTGGGGTTCACCCTGGTGTACGGTTACCTAGCCGCCTACAATCGCCGCGCCGAGCGCTTCATGGTCCCGCTGCTCGACGTCCTGCAGTCCATACCCGTTCTGAGTTTCCTGCCCGGAGTCATGCTGGCGATGGTCGCGCTGTTTCCCAGCCGACAACTCGGGGTGGAACTGGGATCGATCCTGCTGATCTTCACCGGCCAGGTGTGGAACATGGCATTCAGTTTCTATTCGTCGCTGAAGAGCATCCCCCAGGAGATGCGTGAAGCCGCGCGGCTCTATCGTTTCAGCTGGTGGCAACGCTTCACACAGATGGAGCTGCCGTATTCGGTGATCGGACTGGTCTGGAACTCCATGATGTCGGTGGCGGGCGGGTGGTTTTTCCTCATGGCCTGCGAGATGTTCGTTCTGGGCAAACGTGATTTTCGCCTCCCCGGGCTGGGCTCGTACTTGCAGACGGCCGCCAGTGCCGGCGATACACGCGCGATCGTCTACGGCCTGATCACCATGGTGGCTCTGATCGTTCTGACCGATCAGCTGGTCTGGCGGCCGGTGGTTGCGTGGGCTCAGAAATTCAAGTTCGAGAGTGTGGAAGCCTCGGAGGTCGCGCAATCGCCGGTGCTGACCTTCATTCGCCGGTCGCAGGTCGTCGACTTTCTTTCCCGTAAGGTAACTTCGCCACTGCGCGAAGCCGTCCTCTTACATTTTGCGTGGCAAAAGACGGCCGAGCTCGCCAACGCTCCGAAAGCCCGTTTGCGCCGATGGCTCCCCGTGGCGATTGGGCTCTTGTTTCTGGGCATGTCGCTTTACCTGGCGTTTCGCGGCGGAGTGCTGCTCGCCGGACTGAATCGTACTGAGGTCGCGGCGATCTTGAAAGGCCTGATGGCAACGTTTCTACGTGTGACAGCGGCGCTGATACTCGGTGCACTCTGGACGGTGCCCGCCGGCGTCGCGATCGGGACGCATCCCAAATTGGCTAGGATCGCGCAGCCGCTGGCCCAGATCGCGGCTTCGATTCCGGCGACGGCGCTGTTTCCGGTGGTCTTGCTGGCGCTGGTGGGCATGGGTGGGGGAATGGGCATTGCGTCGATGGTGTTGCTGCTTCTGGGCACCCAATGGTACTTGCTGTTCAACGTGATTGCCGGCGCCACGGCGATTCCCACCGAGCTGGTGGAGGCTTGCACGATTTTCCGCTTCAGCCGCTGGGAGCGGTGGACCAAACTGATCCTCCCGGCCATCTTCCCCTACCTGGTGACGGCGCTGGTCACCGCTTCTGGCGGAGCCTGGAACGCGAGCATCATCGCCGAATACTTTCATCTCCAGGGCCGGGTTTACTCGACCGTCGGACTCGGCGCGCTGATCAGCCAGGCCTCCGACGACGGAAATTTCCGCCTGCTCTTTGCTTCCACGATCTTTATGGCGGCGACGGTTGTGACCATCAACCGCCTGGTGTGGCGCAAGCTCTATACTCTGGCCAGCACGCGCTACAAGCTCGAAATGTGAGCTCACCATGTCTCAGTTTTCCGGTTGCCCCACCACCAAATCAGCCCGACGGTGGCCGTATCCTGGTGTTTGCTGAGGATGCCCAACGCGTCAGTGAGGAAGACTGGCTGGTTGGAAAAATCGCGGCGAAATTCCGTTTGGACCAGAAGGCCTGAAATCAGCTTGTAGCCGTAGGTCGCGGTGATTTCCTTCAGCGCCTCGGTTTTGCCGCTGTACAGCCCGCCCTGGTCCGCGAGATATTCGCCACGTACTGCCAGGTCACTCTTGGGATTGAACCGATATTGCACATAGGCAGCTCCGCCCCACACAGTGGAGGGAACCGATTCCTTCAACAGCCGCTCGATCACATAGTCTCCTTCCAATACAAAGGCGAGTTTGGGCGTCGACTGCCAGGTGATATAGGTATCGAAGATGTGCAAACGGCCATTGGGCGCGTTCGGTATGGGCTGAAACGGGAGCCCTTGGAGCGTCGGCGAGTTAGGTGGCGCGCCGCCGTTGGAAAAAAACACCACATCAGGATGCTCCTGCCCCAGATAGTAATTCACATTCCAGTTGACGGTCTTGGTCGGAGTCAAGAGCAAGCCGACAAACTGGTCCTTGAAGCCGTTGAACGGTTCGGTTTGCTGCGTGCCGTTGACCACCCAATAATTGAGAGCCACGGCGTCGTTGAACTTGTAATTAACGCGCGCGCCCATGTGGTAGAACGGCAAAAAATCAAACCAGTACGATCGGGAGTAGTTGAATTGGTCTTTGGAATAATTGGTCTCGTAGCCCAGCGAGCTGGCGAATTTCCCGACATCCAGCGTAAGCCCGTTGCCGGCGGGAAAGACATAGGTACCGTAAGCTTGAAAGATATTACGGTAGACGTCTGGTCGAGGCTCGTTCCCTGGGTTGCCCTGAAGCGTCTCTGTTGCCTGTCCGAACTGCAGGTCCAGGCGGGCGCCAAAGCGGCGGCCTGCCGACGGATCGGGATCCTGCTTGAGGATTACGTTGGCCTGATTCAGGCTGAAGGCATTGCTGCTGACGTCGTACGCACGAAGGAGGTTGACGCGACCAATGGGGTCATTGAAATTGTATCCGTAGTAAGTGTCTATGCCGACCTCGATGTCGGTGCGACGCAGAAAGTCCAGAGACGACGCTATGCTTTCTTGCTTAGCCTGCGCGGTGTTCTCGTGAACCTCAGAGGCTTGTGGCTGCGCATTGTTCGCCTGGGTGACGGGCGCCAGGCCCGCAGCAGCCGGCTGTTGGGCATTGAGGGCGCGCTGATCGTGCAACTCGCGCCGCAAGTCCGCGACCTGGACTTGCAGCTCGCGCACTGCTTCACGCAGATCGCGGAGTTCGTTGTCCTGTGCATCGCCGCGACCGGCCCCTGGGGGCGTGGCGGTTTGCCCGCGAGACTCCAGGCTCAGGAGGAGCAACGCGGCCACTATCGCGACAAAAACACGGCACGATACGTTACCCTGGGTCAAGCTTAGCAAAATGGCGGTCCTATTCTTTTTGCTGGCGGATAGGGCGTCGGGAGACGGCATGGAATTCTCCTTAGCTCCGCCAGGAAGGCTTTAGCAACCGCAGGGCTTGCCCTCGCGAAGATCCTCTAGGCGGGCAGAGCTCTCCAGGAGCTCGTAAGTGCATTTGAAATGAATGTCATCGCAACGCACAAGGTTTCCTTGCGGGTCGCGAACCAGCCAGTCTCCGGGATTCAGGTGCAGCACGCCTCCCTTGGTAGTAACATCCGCTGGCTCTTTCACTTGGACCGCGTCCACCAGCAGCGGCTTGACTGTTCGATAAATCATAATGTTTGGCCTCTTGGGCTCTTTCTGCCCCAGAGCATTAGATTGAAGAATCCATAAGGAGTGAATAAGGGATGTATTAATTATTTATAAGCGAGAGTGCGACTCGGCGGTCCTCGGAATCGGTCAGCATGGACGTTTACAAAACATTTACCGGATTTACGCCGCTGTCCAAAGCTGCGCGTCAACCTCTTTCTGATAACTATGCTTCTTATCTCGTGCTTCTCGCCGCTTCAAGAGTACCTGCCTAGAGAAGCATAGAATGGCGAGCCAGGATTCCACGTCTCTCTCGGACTGCCGTCGACGGCTGTGGCGGAGCCACGGTTCGTCACGGTTCATTTTTGGCCAGAGCTCAGGTATGAACACGCCTATGCTCTGCCCGCCTACAACTCCGGCTCAAGGAACAGTTAGCTGACATTTACCTTGGACGTGATTTTCAAGTTCTGAATCTCGGTGTCAAAACTGCTGACACCAGACAAGTTACCTTCCTTACAAAACATTGACGAATTTTTTAGGCAATTCTTATGCGCGATGCGGTTCACTGAACTGTTTGCGTATGTTCCTGTCGCCCAGGTGGAGGGGCGTGCGGGGAGGGATTATGGCAGTTCTGACAATTCTGTTGATGGGCGGTCTTGCCGCAGTGGGGGTGCTTGTGGCATGTCTCAAGGGCTTCAACCAGGCGCGACGGCACAGGAAGGTCCCGGGCATATTCGTGAAAGTTGAAGAAGACAAAAGGCTTCCTGCAAGCAAAAGAGACAGCTTGATTGATTTTCCGCAAAGGATGGTAACGCGTCACCGAGACCAGGCCACCAAGCCGGTTTGCAGCCGCACCGTTGCTCTTGTCGAGATGGCGATCCTATTGGGATCGCGAAGCGGATACAGTAATACCCCGGCTGGCTCTACTTACCCAAGAGTCGCGATGCTTCGGCCTAGAAGGACAAGACTGCATCGGGTGCAACCGTTGAGCAAATCCTGACAATCTCATTGGCGTCAAGGGTGAGCCCTATCACGGGTTTCCCAGTTCGCGGCGCAGTCGGCTTGCGTCGGTTGCACATCGTTGAGCCTGCGTGTCAAGCAAAACAGGACAATGAAAATCGATGGTCCATGAACCATCTTTGGAGTTTTGAATGACCATGCGAAAGCTGCTGTTCTCCAATCCTATCCGGTGGACTCTGCTTGTTCTACTGTCTCTGTGGTTCAGCTTCGGTCCAATGAAACTGGCGGCGCAGACCGCTGCGCAGGAACAGAAAATGAACGATGACACCACGACAGGCGGCGCCAACTCGGCCAAGAGTTGGGGCGCCACCAGCAGCGACACCGCCGATGCGAGCGGGCCCGGCAAGCCCGCCGACGTCAACGCCGAAATCCTGAAGGAACTCGAACAGATGCGGGCGCGCATTCAGCAACTGGAGTCACAACTCAAGTCGCAACAAGCGTCCTCGGGCACAGCCGCGATCGCTGAAGCCACGGATTCAAGCTCCCGGGCTTCCACTGTCGAGCTCACCGTGGCCAAGTCGGGGACGAACTCGGCTCAAGCGGCGCAAGCGCAGGCGACACCCAACCCCGAGCCGGCTGTGCCGTTTGCCTTCGCCGACTTCAGCTGGCTAACCGGCAACATGCGGGTGAAGGAACCGCCCGTGGATACGAAGTTCTTCACTCCAGAAGTCAGATTTGACGTTGCCTACGTCCACTCATTCTGGAATCCGAGTGACGACTCGCTGGGAGGGTCGAGCGAGGTCTTCCGTTCGAGCGAATTCCAGTTGACGCAGCTCGGCGTCGGTGGCGACTTTCACTTTGACAACGTACGCGGTCGGATCATGACGCAGGTCGGTATGTATTCGCAGACCCAGCCCCGCAATGACGCCAGCGTCGCTCGCGGCCAGTGGACTCTCGACAACGCCTACCGTTACATTTCGGAGGCGTATGGCGGATATCACTTCAACGTGGCCCACGGGCTGAACGTGGACGCGGGTATCTTCATGTCCTATATCGGCCTGTTCAGCTTCTATAACTTTGATAACTGGGCCTACCAGCCGTCCTATGTGTCCTCGAACACGCCTTGGTTTTTCAACGGCGTTCGCATCCAGTACTTTCCCACCGACAAGCTGAAAATCGAGCCCTGGTTCATCAACGGCTGGCAGTCGTATGGCAGGTTTAACAACAGGCCGGGAATTGGTGGGGAGATTTTGTGGCGCCCCAACGGCTCGGTGTCGATCGTCGGCAACCAGTACTTTTTGGGCGCGGACACTTTGAACAACCCGGGCCGGATTCGTTACCACACCGACGATAGCATCCAGGTCAAGTATTACGACCATCCTGAGCGGACCCTCGATAGGATGGCGTTTACGTTCACCGGCGATATGGGATGCGAGCATGGCGGTGGGGTGAGCTGCGCTGGCGATTCAGCGAAGGGCCCGAAACAGAGTTTCATCGGCTACATGGTCTACAACCGCTTTTGGTTTGACAAAGACCTGTATGCCTTCACTCTGGGAGGCGGACAGATCAACAATCCAGGACGCTACCTGGTGCTGTTGCCGCCGATCAATGGCGCCACCGCTATCACTGGCTCACCCTACTTCACGGAAAACCCGGGCGATCCGTATAAGGCCTGGGATGTCAGCGGCACCATCGATTGGATGCCTAGGCAGTACGTTACCTTCCGCTGGGAGTACAACTATCGGGATGCAAACGTGCCCTATTTCTCCGGACCAGGCGGCATCACGCCGGTTGGTGGCAACACTGGCAATCCAGCCGTCATCGTGCCCGGCTTCACCCCTGATCTGCGCAAGTACGAGCAACGCGTCACCGGGGCGATCATGGTGACATTCTGAGGACCAAGCATGAGCCGATTGACCTTTTTCGGGTGGGTGGCTGTGACGGCGATGGTGGTGACGTATGCCCTCGAGGCCCGCAGCCACTGGTTCATCCTGGGTTTTGCAATCGCTTGTGTTCTGGGTTCCGTCTATGGCTTCTTACAGGGGGCGTGGCCCTTTGGCGTGGTGGAGGCGGTCTGGTCAGCGATAGCGCTGCGGCGCTGGATGGGCGCGAGGCATATGGCGCTTCGGGCCGGCCAGACGTCCTGATTTTTGTGGGTATGAACAGCCACAGATATTCCTGCTGTTGTCGAATTCGGATTTGTTGAGGGTTTGAAATGGACTTGCTCATGATTCTCGGCACAATCGCTTTCTTCATTGTCGCGATCGCGTATACCATCGCGTGCGACAAACTCAAGTAGAGGCTCTATGGACCTTGAAAACATTCTCATGCTGCTCGTCAGCGCCCTGCTGATGGTCTATCTGATCTACGCCCTGCTGCGTCCGGAGAGATTCTGATGACGCTCAATGGCTGGTTTCAGATTCTGTTGTTCTTCGCTTTCGTTCTTGCCGTGACCAAGCCTATGGGAGTGTTCATGGCCAAGGTGTTCTCGCGCGAGCGTACCTGGCTTGATTTCGTCCTGCGGCCGGTGGAGAAGTTGATCTACAAGCTGACCGGCGTGGACGAACAGCACGAGATGCGCTGGACGGAGTACACCATCGCCATGCTCTTGTTTAGCGGCGTTTCCATGCTGGTGCTCTACTTGCTGCTGCGAGTGCAGCATGCGCTTCCTTTTAATCCGCAGAAAATGGCGAACGTCGCGCCCGACCTGGCTTTCAACACAGCGGCTTCCTTCACCACCAATACCAACTGGCAGTTCTACAGCGGCGAGAACGCCATGAGTTATCTCACCCAGATGGCAGGCCTGGCGTATCACAACTTTGTCTCCGCTGCAGTAGGAATTGCGCTGGCCATTGCGCTGATTCGCGGCATTGCTCGCCGGGAGAAAGAGACCATCGGCAACTTTTGGGTGGACACCACTCGCGCCGCCCTTTGGGTGCTGCTCCCTATCTGCCTCGTTTACTCCTTGCTCCTGGTCTCACAAGGTGTCGTTCAGAACTTCAAGCCCTACGATACCGTTAAGCAAGTGGAGCCGCAGCAGGTCCCAAAGGTTGATGCCAATGGCAAACCCGTCCTCGGACCGGATGGCAAGCAGGCGATGGACACCTTGACCGATCAGGTCATCGCGCAGGGACCGGTTGCCTCGCAAGAAGCCATCAAGATGCTCGGGACCAACGGCGGCGGATTTTTTGGCGCCAATAGCGCCCACCCGTTCGAGAACCCGACTCCTTTGAGCGATTTTCTGGAGATATTCTCCATCTTCGTAATTCCCGGCGGTCTCACCTACACCTTGGGAAGAATGACTGGTTCGCAGCGTCACGGTTGGGCAGTGTTCTCTGCCATGGCCGTGCTCTTCTTCGCCGGCGTGGTCACGGCTTATTGGGCAGAGTCGAAGGGCAATCCGCTGCTGGCGGGAGTTGACCAAAAGGTATCGTCAATGCAGCCCGGCGGCAACATGGAGGGGAAAGAGGTCCGCTTCGGCATCGCCAATTCCGCGCTGTTTGCGACGGTGACCACCGACGCAAGCTGCGGCGCCATCAACGGCCAACACGATTCGTTTACGCCGCTGGGTGGCATGGTGCCTTTAGCCAACATGATGCTCGGCGAAGTGGTCTTCGGCGGGGTGGGAGCTGGCATGTACGGAATGTTGCTGTTTGTCATTCTTTCCGTATTCATTGCCGGATTGATGGTTGGCCGGACGCCGGAATACCTGGGCAAGAAGATCGAAGCTTATGAAGTAAAGATGGCGATGCTGTACGTACTGATTTTTCCTTTGTGCATTCTCGTCTTTACCGCGATTTCAGTGTTGTCGCCTAAGTTCGGGCTGTCCACCCTCACCAACACCGGTCCGCATGGGTTCTCAGGAGTCCTGTATGCGTTCACCTCAGCCACGGCCAACAACGGGTCGGCGTTTGGCGGGCTCGCGGCGAACGGTTACTACACCCTTACCATCGGTTTCGCCACGCTGATTGGGCGATTCTTGATGCACGTGCCGATGCTGGCAGTAGCCGGCAGCCTGGTACGCAAAAAGACTGTTCCGCCTTCGCCAGGCACGTTCCCGGTCACCACGCCGCTGTTTACCGTGCTGGTGGTGAGTGTGATTATCATCGTCGGCGCTTTGACGTTTTTCCCGGCACTCAGCTTGGGTCCCATTCTTGAGCACCTGCTCATGAATGCAGGAAAGACTTTCTAAGGGAGGACGGAACCATGGCAAGTAAGACAGGCAAGTCCAAATCATTGTGGGACGCCAAGATCGTCCGCCAGGCGCTTATCGATTCGGTGCGCAAACTGAATCCGCGCACCATGATGAAGAATCCTGTGATGTTTGTGGTCGAGGTGGGCAGCGTCATCACCACGGCACTGCTGTTCAAGGATCTGGCCAGGCACAGCGTCGATTTTGCTTTCGATCTTCAGATCACGCTGTGGCTGTGGTTCACAGTCTTGTTCGCGAACTTTGCCGAAGCCATGGCCGAAGGCCGGGGCAAAGCCCAAGCCGATACCCTGCGCAAAGCCAAGGCCGAAACTGTGGCCAACCGCCTATTGCCCGACGGGACCACCGAGGCGGTTGCTGGCGGCAAGCTGAGGGCCGGAGATTTGGTGCTTGTCTTCGCTGGTGAAGTAATTCCGGGGGATGGCGACATCGTGGAGGGGGTGGCGTCGGTGGACGAATCGGCCATTACCGGCGAGTCGGCCCCGGTGATCCGCGAGGCCGGTGGCGACCGTTGTGCCGTCACGGGTGGAACCCGCGTATTGTCGGATCAGATCAAGGTGAAGGTCACCTCGAATCCCGGAGAAACCTTCCTGGACCGCATGATTGCCTTGGTCGAAGGAGCGGAGCGGCAGAAGACGCCCAACGAGATCGCGCTGAACATTTTGCTGGCCGGCCTGACCGTGATTTTTCTTCTGGCTGTCGTCACGCTCCAGCCCTTCGCGCAATACTCTGGATCGCCGCAGACAGTCTTCGTTCTGGTCTCTTTGCTGGTTTGCCTCATTCCGACGACGATCGGCGGATTGCTCTCCGCCATCGGTATCGCCGGGATGGACCGCTTGGTGCAGCACAACGTTCTCGCTATGTCCGGTCGAGCTGTCGAAGCCGCGGGAGATGTCGATACGCTTCTCCTCGATAAGACCGGAACCATCACCCTCGGCAATCGCCAGGCGACCGAATTCATCGCTGCGCCGGGCGTGAGCAACGATCAGCTTGCCGACGCCGCGCAGCTTTCGTCGCTGCCCGATGAGACGCCGGAAGGCCGCTCT
>DATDGP010000080.1:0-10416 GCA_036522035.1 Terriglobales bacterium | reverse complement strand
CCCAACCTCACCCGCGCCAAGGAGGTAACCATCAGGCAGTTGCTGTCCCACACTTCCGGCTACCAGGACTACTGGCCGCAAGACTACGTGCCCCCGTTCATGACCGAGCCGATAACTTCGGAAAGGATTCTCGATCTGTGGGCGCGCAAGGCGCTGGACTTCGATCCCGGCTCCCAATGGCAATACAGCAACACCAACTACGTGATTGCTGGGGTGATCGTGGAAAAGGTCAGTGGCAAGCGCCTGCTCGCGTTCCTCAATGAGAGGGTATTTGGTCCCCTGGGAATTGAACGCGTGGAGAACATTGACGAGAAGCGTCTGGGCGCCACCGACGCCACGGGTTACATGCGCTATGCATTGGGGCCGTTGCGCGTGGCCCCGAAGGAAGGACCAGGATGGCTTTTCGCCGCGGGTGAATTGGCCATGCCGGCGAGCGAGCTGGCCAAATGGGACATCGCGATGCTGGGACAGCGGCTTCTCAAGCCGGCATCGTTCAAGGAGATGGAGACTGAAGTCCGGCTGAAGAACGGGAGCGGAACAGGATATGCGCTTGGACTGGGAACCGGCAGCATCAGCGGCCACCGCCTGGTGCGACACGGCGGAGAAGTCTCCGGGTTCACGGCGACCAACGTCGTCTTCCCGGATGACAATGCCGCGATTGTCGTTCTCACCAACCAGGATGCGGTGCCCGCCTCTGGATTGATTGCGAAGGGAATTGCGGACCTGCTGCTTGCGCCCAAGGCTGCGGACCCGAAGAAGCTGGAGCAGGTCAAAAATATCTTTGTCGGGTTGCAACACGGGAAAATCGAGCGCTCACTCTTTACCGATAACGCGAACGCTTATTTCACAGCAGAAGCCGTTCAGGATTTCGCATCCAGTCTGGGGCCTCTTGGAGTGCCGCAAGATCTTGTCCAAACCGTCGAACACAGTCGTGGAGGAATGACTCTGCGCGGCTACAAAGTGACTTTCAGCGGGCGCACCTTGTCCATCAGCACCTTTGAAATGCCGGACGGCAAGCTGGAACAATATCTCGTGACTGCAGGGAACTAAGCCGCGTACTTTTTGGCGGCTTGTTCTATCCCTGGGACAGCCTTGGCCAAATCCTCGCCGATCATGACCGGGTGCAGTTCGATATGCGCGTTGAAGGCCACGAACCAGGGCTCCGCGACCAGAGGAATATGCGCAGCATCCCGCATTTCGAAGAAGACCAGAGCGGTACGTTTCCCATGATCATCCGTGAAATACGCCGCCTCAGGTTTTAGCTCGGCCACGATGGTTTGGATGGTCTTGCCGAGCGTACCTTCCCGCGCTGCAGCATTGGCTTTCTCCGTATCTAGAATCGCTTTCAGCATGAACCGCATCATCGTCCTCCTTTTGACACGCCTGTTGGAACGCCTTTGACAAAGACCGGGTTGTCTGGGTCGACTCCGAAGTCTGCCCTCCGACCTACGGTGTTATGGCAAACACCTACCGGGTCGTTCTTGGTCCGAGCCAACTATCGCTCCCTTAGAGGACTCAACGGCCTGAGTGGAGACTGTTTCTGCTAAGCGGGGGCTAATCTGGGTCCCGCATTTTTTTGAACCTGGTTGACGGTGGCATTCGTGATGATCTATAAATGGTTCCGCTTTTGAGTGGGGTTGGTTCGTAAGAGATCCTCACTCGCCGTTGGAGGCCGGGCTGTTCGTGCCTCCGTAAACAGCGGTGCGATGCTCGGGAAAGCGGTGAGAAACCGCTACTGCCCCGCAACTGTGAACGCTAAAGAACTGAGCAAAATGCCACTGGTGAATGCCGGGAAGGCGCTCAGTTCGATCGAGGCGTAAGTCAGGAGACCGGTCGCGCTGCGGATGTTCGTGTTCCTCTTCCGAGGGGAAGGAGAATAGTCATGAAAGCGCTCTCCCTTTGCGCCGGTCTCTGTCTGGCGCTCGCACTCACCGCAGTCTCTCTTTTCGGCGCCGATCGCAGCAGCAACCGCATTCACGGCGTCATCACCGATCCGGTAGGAGCAGTAATCCCAGGAGCCACAGTCGAGCTGCTCCAGGGAAACAAGCGGACGGCGGTCGCTACCAGCGATCGCCAAGGCAGCTATCAGTTTTCCGCGGTAGCTCCCGGACACTACACCGTTCGAGCCCAAGCATCCGGCTTTCGACCCCAGCAAGGCGACGTTGTTTACGTCGGGGGAGCGAGCGCGGCGAGTGTTGACCTGTCTCTACCGATCGGCGAGGTGGCTCAGCAGATCGTGGTTTCGGCGACGGGAACCAAAATTCCTGAGTCCCAAACCGGAAGCTCGATCTCCGTTGTAAAGTTGGGCGATCTCGAGAACCGGCTGGATGTCCTCAACGCGATTACCGAAGTGCCCGGTGTGGAAATGGTCGAGATCGGGCAACGCGGTGCAGAGACCTCGATGTTCCTTCGCGGCGGAAACAGCGACGCCAATCAGGTCCTGGTCGATGGCGTTCCTCTCAACGACATTGGCGGCGCTGTGAATTTCGGCACGCTAGCCACCACGGGGGTCGATCAGGTTGAGATTTTGCGCGGTCCCAACAGTGTGCTTTACGGAGCCGACGCGATGGCCGGCGTGGTCAGCCTGACGACACAGCGAGGCACTACCCCACTGCCAGAAATCTCGTACGCCTTTGATGCCGGCAACTTCAACAGTTGGCACAACGGCGCGTCTTTGGGCGGCGCTTTCAAGCGCCTGGACTATTTCGGTGACTACTCGCGCTTGGATACCTCCAACAGCATTCCCAACAACACCTTCCACAACGCGACCTACGTCACCAACCTGGGCCTGGCTCTGAACGCCAATAACGAGCTGCGCTTTACCGGACGCTACACTACGGCGGCGCTGGGGCAGCCGAATGCGATCCAATTCTTCGGTATTCCCGACGACTCGTTTGAGCGCGATCAGGATGGTTATCTGGGCGTTACCTTCTCTAGCCAAACGACCGAGCGCTGGCACAACCTGGTGCGCTACGCTGCAACCCGGCTGCGCCTGCAAGATGTCAATCCCTCACCCACCGGGATTCCCGACAACACCTTCGGGAATTTCCTCGGCCTTCCGGTGACGATCCAGGGCGCGAACGGCTTCAGCGTCACTGGGCAGGCCATTTTGGATTTCGCCGGCACCTATCCCATTCAGTCGAGCAGCTCGAGCAAGCGGGATTCGATCTACCTGCAATCAGATTACAGTTTCAGCTCGCATGTGCTGGCGCTGGCGGGCTTCCGTTATGAAAACGAGCGCGGCTTTACCCTGAGCTCATTTGGCGAGAGTCCAGCAAGTCGAAAAAACTTCAGTTACATTGCCGAAGTTCAGGCCAGCCTGGGTTCCCGAGCCTACTTGACCTTGGGCGGCAGCGTTGAAGACCACGCCGTTTTCGGGGTTACTGCGATCCCGCGCGCTTCGCTCGCCTATTACCTTCTGCGCCCTCGCAGCCAGGGCTTTTTCAACGGCACCAAACTTAAGTTTAACTACGGACAAGGAATTAAAGAGCCCTCCATCTTCGAGTCGTCGAACTCACTGTTCGGCCTGCTTTCTAGTGCGACCAACGGACCCCAGCTGGTCTCCGAGTTCAATGTTGCCCCGATCGCGGCGGAGCGCTCGCGCAGTTACGATGCCGGCTTCGACCAGCTTGCCTGGGGAGGGCGCGCCAAACTCTCAGCAACGTTTTTCTATAACCAGTTCACCAACCAGATCGAATTTATCCCTAACACCGCGCTGCTGGCACTGGGTGTGCCCCCGGCGGAAGTGGCCCTGGCCGGCTTTGGCGCCACGTTTAACTCCGGAGACACTCGCGCACTCGGCGCCGAGACCGAGGTGGAAGTTGCCCTCGGACATGGCTTCAACGCTCGTGCTGGTTACACGTACCTCGACGCCAGAGTCGTGCGATCCGATACCTCCGATGCCTTCGATTGTTCCCAACCCACTCAAATCCTTTTTTGTTCCTTCAACCCGGCATTCCCCACGATTCCGATTGGCGCGTTTGCGCCGCTTCAGGGAAACCGTCCCTTTCGCCGCGCGCCCAATACCGGCAGCTTCTCGCTTAGCTACGATCGACCGCGATTCAACCTAGCTCTGAACGGTCTGCTCGTCAGCCGTCGCGATGACAGCACCTTCCTCGGAGATCAGGATGCGTCGTTTGGCAACACCCTGCTTCTGCCCAACCGCAATCTCGATCCCAGCTTCCAGAAGATCGATCTCGGTGGAACCTTCCGCGTGAATCAACGACTGGCGTTGTACTCAATGGTCGAGAACCTGTTGAGCCAGCATTACGACCAGGTCATCGGTTTCCCGGCGTCGCCGTTGACCTTCCGCGCAGGTTTCAAGCTGACCTTGGGCGGCGAGTCCTGGTCTTGGCGCTGAAACGCGTGGTGTTATCTCACATCGGCCCCCGGCGGAGTTGGGCTAGGGCAACTCGACATAACCAAAGGCCAGTGCACCTTCGTCCTGATGTCTTTACAGGGGTATGGACTTAAGATTGGGGGGCTGGCCTCCCCCCGGGTCCAGAATCCCCAATGGAACTTGCAGCTGACGCGAAACAGATTCCGAAGTACTTTCCCACCTCGACGCCGATCGTCGACGGCTTCGAACCTCTGCCTTCAGGAAACCGGCAGCGGTTAGGCGCCGGCGAATACTTTTTTCTCAGTGGCGTGGCGATCTTGAGCCTGATCGCGCTGCCGATATTCCGTCGGACAGCGATATCTTTGTCGTCCCAGGGGATCATCTTGGCTTGCTTGATCGCCTGCCTCTTCATTCCCGGCACTGCCTTGGCTGCGGCGGTGGTGGCACACGAAGCGGGCCATCTGGCCGCGGCTTGGCTCTCAGGTTTTCGGCTGGCGCCAAGAATTTCTGCTACCAGCGGCAGACCGAGACCATATTCTCGCGGCCTCTTGCGCATCGGGTTCTGGACTCTCGAGCCGCGACGACTCGACCACCTGCCCGGGCGATTATTTCTGGTTGTCCTGGGTGGGCCGATGACCAGCTTTTTGCTGCCTGCGGTTCTGGCGTCGGCGGTAACGGTGGCTCGGCCCAGTCCGCTCGCTGTCTTTTGTCTTGAGGTCTTTGGCGCGACGTGTCTTCTGCTCTCGGTCGCCGAGTTGCTGCCCGATATGGGCCGTGGAGCCTCGTCCGACGGCGCCCGCCTGTTGATGCTCTTGCGCAAAGATGCCTTCGCCGACCGCTGGCTCTCTCTCGTGGGTCTCGAGCATTCATGGAATGCCGACCAACCTCCAGAAAACTGGGATGAGAGAACCATCGCCCGCATCATCGCCATTGACGACGATTCTCGCGACGCCGTCGCCGCTCGCTGGATGGGCTACTGGTGGGCCACCGAACGCCAGGACATCAGCTCTGCGGCGAAGTATCTGGAAGAGTCATTGGCCGCCCCTGGAGGTTCTTCGGGCTGGCTGCGCGACCGGCTCTTTCTCGAAGCGGCGGTTTTTCAAGCCTGGTTTCGCGAAGACCTGGATAAGGCTGGCGCCTGGGCGGCGCGGATTCATCATCGGCGGCTTACTTCTGACCAGCAGTGCCGCCTCACGATCGCCCTGCTCTGGGCCGAAGGCAGACTGTTTGACGCCTGGGAGAAGTTGGGTCAGCTTACTACCAGTCTCCAGGACATTCCAGCCTCCTCAGTTCGCAATTTTTCCGTAACCAACTGCCTGGAGTGGAAGACCGAAATGGAGTCGCGCATGCTCACCCGCGCATGGCGCGCCCTGTATTCCACCACCCAGCAAGTCGATCGTTCCGCGCCCGTTCCCGAGGAAATCGCGCCGGCAACTGCGCCACTTTGACTGCCGCTCCAGGGGCGTGTCTGAAAAGTCCAGAAATCCCATCATGGTAGTATCCCTGTGTGCCCCCCCCGCGGAAATCGCCGCGCGTTCGAGGCCGCAGCGCCAACCATCTGGTGGTGATAACCGGCATGTCCGGTTCCGGCAAAGCGTCGGTGCTGAAGGCGTTTGAGGATCTGGGCTACTACTGTGTGGACAACCTGCCGGTTGGACTGATCCCTCGCTTTGCTGACCTCACCAAGCATTCCTCGGAAGTCGAAAAAGCTGCCCTGGTTGCCGACATCAGGGAAGGCGAGCAGCTGCGTAAGCTGCCGGCGATCATCCGCTCTCTCAAGCGGAATCTGCATACCACGGTGATCTTCCTGGAGGCGTCTGACGATGCCCTGCTGCGCCGTTTCAGCGAGACTCGCCGTCCGCATCCTTTGGGGAAAGATTCCACGGTGCGTAGTGCGTTGAACAAGGAGCGGCGGACTCTCCAGCCCATTCGCGCCCTCGCCGACCTGGTCGTGGATACTTCGAAGTTCACGGTCCATGAGCTGCGCGCGCACATGATTTCCAAGTTCACCCACGGAGGCGGCGACAAAGACATCCTGGTCTCCGTCGTCACTTTCGGCTACAAAGCCGGGGTGCCCAATGACGCCGATCTGCTTTTCGATGTCCGCTTCTTGCCCAATCCGCATTTTGTCCCTGAATTCAGACCGCTGACCGGACGTCATCCACGCGTGGCCAAGTACATCCGGTCGTTTCCTCAGACCCGGGAATTCATCGATCGAATCTCTGCTCTCCTCATTTATCTGATCCCCCACTACGTCAGCGAGGGAAAAAGCTACCTGACGATTGGCTTCGGGTGTACGGGTGGCCAGCATCGCTCGGTGATGATCGGAGAAGAGGTCAAGAAGCGCCTAGCCAAGGCTGGATACAGGGTTAAGGTCCTCCATCGCGACTCGCCTAAGTGATTAACAATATTTAACTTTCAGGTGAACAGGCCTGTCCTGCTGAGAGCAGGGCTCCAGTAGAATGGAGGGGATGTTTTCCGCCGGAATGCGTGGCCTATGCGGCAGCTGACCCGATTGCTCGGGTATCTACGTCCTTATTCTTTACAGATGGTGGTGTCGGTGGTCTTGATGGCCGCCGTGGGCGCCCTCGATGCGTTCCGTGTGCTGCTGCTGGGGCCGACCGTAGACAAGGTCTTGAACCCCACGTCTCCCGGCCAGGGGCTGTTTTTGTTCAATTTGCCCTGGTCGCACCAGCCAGTCTATCTGCAAAGGTTTATTCCCAGCTATTGGCATAACCCCCTGAGCGTGGTGGCGGTGGCGTTGGTGGGAGCCACGGTCATCAAAGGTGCTTGCGATTACTTAGGGACGTACCTGGTTAACTACGCCGGTTTGGGGTTAATCACCGACCTGCGCAACAAGCTTTACGACAAAATCCTCGAACGCTCGATCTCGTTTTTCTCGCGCCATGCTACCGGGGTCCTGATGTCCACGGTCATCAACGACGTGGATAAGATCCAGGTTACATTCACCATCGCCTTGGCCGAGTTCCTGGAGCAGTTCTTTACGCTGATTGGCCTGGTGTTTGTGATTATTGTTTTGGGGCACAAGCTATCGCTCGTGCTCGTGTTGTTCGTTCCGTTTGTGATTATCTCAGCGGGGCGCATCGGCCGCCGTGTCCGCCAGACCACGCGTCGTGGCCAGGACAAACTGGCCGATATCCAGAACATTCTTCACGAGACCATCACCGGCAACCGCATCGTGAAGGCCTTTACCATGGAGCGCTGGGAAAGCCGGCGGTTTCACGAGGCCGCCAAGAGGCTTTTCCGCGCCAATCTGCGTTCGGTCGCGGCCCAGGCGCAAAGCTCGCCGCTGATGGAGATCATTGGGGCGTTCGCCGTGGCGGGGCTGCTGTGGATGGGACGCCGGGTCATCAGCAGCCAGGCTATGACTCAGGGCGCCTTTGTGGCGTTTATTTTCGCGGTCTTCAAGCTCTATGATCCGGTGCGCAAGTTTGCCCTGTACAACAACAGCTTGCAGCAGGCGCTCGGAGCCACGCAGGAAGTTTTCAGGTTTGTCGATGAGCCGGACGACATTCTGGAAAAGCCGGGAGCCACGGCGCTGGCACCTTTCCTGAAGAGCGTAAGTTTTGAGGATGTCAGTTTTGGTTACGGAGAGAACGGATCGGAGCTGCCGATCCTGCGCCAGGTCAACCTCGAGGTCGATGCCGGAGAGATTGTCGCGATTGTCGGCTCGAGCGGCGCAGGGAAGAGCACGCTGGTGCATCTGATCCCGCGCTTCTTCGATGTGACTTCGGGCGCGATCAAGCTTGACGGCCGCGATATCCGCGACGTTACCCTGGCCTCGTTGCGGGCGCAGATCGGCATCGTGACCCAGGAAACTATTCTGTTCAATGACACTGTGCGCAATAACATCGCCTACGGTCAGCCCAATGTGACCCAGCCCGCAGTGGTTGAGGCGTCCCGCGCTGCCTTGGCCCATGACTTTATCCAAAAACTACCGGAAGGGTACGACACCATCATCGGCGAAAAGGGCTTGCGTCTTTCCGGCGGCGAGCGCCAACGGATCGCAATTGCCAGGGCGCTGCTCAAGAATGCTCCCATCCTGATCCTGGATGAAGCCACGTCGGCCCTGGACTCGGAGTCGGAGGCGCTTGTGCAGTCGGCGCTTCAGAACCTCATGTCAGGCCGCACTGTATTCGTGATCGCCCACCGGCTCAGCACGGTCCGCCGCGTGGACCGCATTGTGGTTCTCGAGAACGGGCACATCACCGATTCCGGCACGCATGAAGACCTGCTGAACCGCCTCGGCACCTACCGCAAATTATATGAATTGCAGTTTCTGGATTTAGAGCCGAAAATGAGTGAAGAGGCTGAAAGCGTCGCTGCCCGCGAGCCCCAACTCGGCGACTGACGCCTACCTCCTGAAAACTGATGTCCGTACGATCCATGACCGGGTTTGCCCAGGTGAAAGCTCACGCCGGCGAAGGCATTGCCTTCACCGTGTCGCTAAAGTCGGTAAACCATCGATTTCTCGATCCCCAGCTTCGTTTGCCCGTAGACATGGATGAGCTGGAGATGAAGATACGCCGCATCCTCAAAGAGCGATTGGCTCGCGGTCACGTGGAGGTTACGCTCAACCTGGAGCGCCGCAGCGGCGAAGGCTTTGAGTTCAGCCGCGAGCTGGTTGCCGGCTATGTGGCGGCCTTTCGCAAGGCGGCGGCAGAGTTCGGAACCACGGGAGAGCCTGACCTGAATGCGATCTTCAGAATTCCGGGCGCACTGGGACAATCCACGCCCCTGGACGGCGACTTTGCGTCGGCTGTTCTAGCAGCGCTCGACCAAGCCATCCAAAAGCTCAACTCCATGCGCGAGCAGGAAGGTCAGGGGATGGCAGCGGAGTTACGCCGGCGCCTGGAGGTGCTCGAAAAGGCAACGCGCGAAGTCTCCAATCATCGCGCCGCGGTCACTTCGGCCTGCATGGAGAAGGTTCGGGCGCGCATGCAGGAACTACTGGGGAATGCCGACCAGGATCGGATCCTGCAGGAGGCGGCCATCTTGGCCGAGCGCAGCGACGTTCAGGAGGAGATTGCACGCCTCGACACCCACATTGACCATTTCCGCCAGCTCCTCGATCAGGGTGGTGAAGTCGGAAAAAAGCTTGATTTTCTGCTGCAGGAACTGAATCGCGAAGCCAACACGCTGCTCTCGAAGACCGCCGGCGTTGCCGGCGAAGGCTTGCACATCACCGAGCTGGGTCTCAAGATGAAATCGGAGATCGAGAAATGCCGCGAGCAGGTGCAGAACCTGGAATGAGCGGGATTCTCTTCATCATTTCAGCGCCATCGGGGTCGGGCAAGACCACGCTCGTCGATGCCCTCCGCCAATATGTTCCCCACCTGGATTTTTCCATCTCCTACACCACTCGTCCGCCGCGTGGCAGCGAGCAGCAGGGGCGCGAGTACCACTTTATTGCCCGGGCTGAGTTCGAAGCCATGATCCGCGAAGACCAGTTTCTGGAGTACGCGGAAGTATTTGGCAACTACTATGGGACGGCCAAAAGCGTCCTGGCCGATGCGGCGCGGCGAGGCCATGACGTGCTGCTGGACATCGACGTCCAGGGCGAGCGTCAGGTAAAAGGAATGATGCCGGACGCGGTTAGTATCTTTGTATTGCCTCCCAGCCGGGCCGAATTAGAATCCCGGCTGCGCAAGCGCAGCATCAGCGAAAACGTCAACTCCGAAGAGGTCATCCGCCGCCGCCTGGATACGGCCCGAAAAGAGATTGAGAACTACCCTAACTACGACTATATTCTGATTAACGACCGGCTGGAGCAATCGGTCGACGAGCTCCAGGGGATCGTTTTGGGAGAGCGTATTGCGCGCTCCGGGAAAACACCCTCACTTCAGGAAAAACAGTACTTAGAAACCAAGGAGAGATGCCTGAAATCAAGGATGGAAGGGAAAATCCGGGGTATTCTGGATTCCTTTCACGTAGCTCCCCCGGCGCGATAAAGACTCGACAAGAGGTGATGAGACCATGAAGCTCAAAGACGGATTCGACAGCAATTATCGCTATGTCCTGGTCGCCGCGCGCCGCGCCCGCCAGCTTGCCGGCGG
>DATDGP010000079.1:0-1761 GCA_036522035.1 Terriglobales bacterium | reverse complement strand
CGCGGAGCAGAAGTCAGCAGAGGGCATATTAGGTCATGTCGTCGGCAAGGCTAGTGAGGCACTCCGAAGCCGAAAGGCGGAGGCAACAGATAGGCCGGGCCGGGAACGATGGCTGAAGGCCCGAACGAGAGGAGCGGCAATCAGGACATGAGTCTCAGTAGCGACAGGCAGCAGAATATTCAGACCGAACTGAACTTCTCTTCCACGCCAGCAGGTGAAGCCTGCGAAGCGGGAAGGGAAGAGACTGAATCGCTCTCGACGGCGAGTGGTACCGAAAGCGCAGCCAGTACGAATCGATTGATGGAGGCGGTATGTGAGCGAGAAAATCTGAAAGAAGCATTGCGACGGGTGAAGGCCAACAAAGGTAGTCCCGGCGTCGACGGCATGACTGTCGTCGGGTTGAAGGATTATCTGAAACAGCACTGGCCAGCCATCCGGGAACAACTGCTAAACGGGACCTATGAACCGAAGCCGGTGAGACGGGTGGAAATCCCCAAACCGGACGGGGGGGTGCGAAAGCTTGGCATCCCGACGGTGCTGGATCGATTTGTCCAGCAGGCGGTGATGCAGGTTCTGCAGCGGCGGTGGGAACGGACGTTCTCCGAGCACAGTTACGGGTTCCGGCCGGGACGGTCGGCCCATCAAGCGGTGGCACAGGCGCAGCAGTATATCGCCGAAGGCCACGGCTGGTGCGTTGATCTTGATTTGGAGAAATTCTTCGATCGGGTCAATCACGACAAACTGATGGGTCAGATCGCCAAACGGATTGAGGACAAGCGGCTGTTGAAGCTCATTCGGGCATTCCTGAATGCCGGGGTGATGGAGAACGGGCTGGTCAGCCCGAGCGTGGAAGGGACGCCGCAAGGGGGTCCACTTTCGCCACTGCTCAGCAACCTCGTGCTCGACGAACTCGACCGGGAACTGGAGCGCCGGGGCCACCGCTTCGTTCGATACGCGGACGACTGTAACGTCTACGTTTGCAGCGAGCGGGCGGGGCAACGGGTGATGGAAAGCGTCACGCGATTCATCACGCGGAAACTCAAGCTCAAGGTGAACGAGGCGAAGAGTGCGGTAGCGCGACCGCAGGAACGGAAATTTCTCGGGTTCAGCTTCAGCGCCGGTCCGGAGGTGAAGCGCGTTATCGCGCCGAAGGCACTGGATCGGTTTAAGCGGCGAATCCGGGAGATCACGCGACGGGCCAAAAGCGTCAGCATGAAAACCACGATAGAGGAGTTGGCTCCGTACATGCGGGGTTGGCGCGGCTATTTCGGCTTTTGTGAAACGCCTGACGTGCTGGTGTCCCTCACTCGATGGGTCCGATTGCGACTCAGAGCGGCCCTGTGGCGGCAGTGGAAAACACCGCGCCGTCGCAGGGCGGCTCTGCTGGAACTTGGGGTACGTTCCCGGCTGGCGAGTAATACCGCTGGCAGCGGACTCGGCCCCTGGTATCTCGCAAAGGCCAAGGCTCTGTCTGTCGGGCTTTCCAATGCCTATTTCAAATCGCTCGGCCTGCCTTCGCTGGTCGAGGAGTAACGGAGTAACTTCTCGAACCGCCGTATACGGACCCGTATGTACGGTGGTGTGGCAGGGGTCGGCGGGTGACCGCCGCCCCTATGCCGATCGCGGCCAATGAGCGCATCGCGCAAGCCGAAGCTACGGTGGAATCTGCGCTGACCGCGCCGCAGCAGGTCGCGGTGAGTCAGGCTCGCGTGAAGTCGGCCGCCGCCGTTCTCGCCCAGCGGAGAGCGCTGCTCGAACAGG
>DATDGP010000078.1:0-16965 GCA_036522035.1 Terriglobales bacterium | reverse complement strand
TCGGCATCCATCCCCATGAAGCGAGACTGGCGTGCGAAGCCGATTACGACGAGATGAGGGAACTCGCGAAGAATCCGAAGATCATGGCCTGGGGCGAGATCGGACTCGATTACTTCTATGACCACTCGCCGCGCGACGTGCAGAAAGAAGTCTTCCGCCGCCAGATGGAACAGGCCCGGGCGAACAAACTGCCGATCATCATTCATTGCCGGCCGTCGAACAGCAGCGAGAACGCCTGGGACGACACCATCACGATGCTGCGCGAGCACTGGGCCTCTAGCGGCCTGGGAGGAATCCTGCACTGCTTTACCGGTGAGTGGAAACACGCGCAGGCAGCCTTGGACATGGGTTTCTACATCTCTTTCGCCGGAAACGTGAGTTTTTCCAAAGCGGAGAACATTCGCGTGGCTGCGCGGGAGGTTCCGCTCGATCGCATGTTGATCGAGACCGACTCGCCGTTTCTGGCGCCGGTACCCTATCGCGGCAAACGCAACGAGCCGGCGTTTGTGGTCAATACCGCCGCCGCCATCGCTGGCTTACGGTCGTTGAACAAGGAAGAGATCGGCGCTCATACCGCCGAGAACTTCTACACGTTGTTCCCTAAGACAAAATAAGCATCCCGCCTCACTGCAAGCCCAGTTGCCACGCCAGGAACGTCAGCTCCAGAGACTGATCTTCGACGATCTTCGCGAACGGTTTGCCCCCGGAATGGCCGGCTTTGGTGTCATAAAGCAACAGGACGGGCAGGCCCGAGGCCGTGTCCGCCTGCACCAACGCGGTCATCTTGCGGGCTTGCTCGGGCGGCACGCGGGTGTCAGCGTCGCCGCTGAGGAACAGCACCGCGGGATACTTCGTTCCCGGTTTTACATGCTGATAGGGCGAATATGCGTAGAGGAACTTGAACTGTTCCGGATCTTCGGCATTGCCGTATTCGAGCAGCGCCGGCGGATTGTTGTTCTTGGTGAACTTGTAATAGCGAACCATATCCAGGTCAGGATGCCAGCACAAGACAGCACGGAAAAGCTCCGGACGCTGGGTCATGGCCGCGCCGACCAGGAGGCCACCGTTGCTGCCTCCCGAGATTGCCAGCTTCTGCGGGTTGGTGTAGTTGTTTTTGATCAGCCATTCGGCAGCAGCGATGAAATCATCAAACACATTCTGCTTTTTATCGAGCATGCCAGCCTTGTGCCAGGTTTCGCCGAACTCGCTGCCACCGCGCAGATTGGCTACGGCGTACAAGCCACCCTGCTCGACCCACCAGGCGGCGGTGGTGTCGAAGCGGGGAGTGAGGCTGACGTTAAACCCTCCGTAGCCGTAGAGGATGGTCGGCGTCTGGCCGTCGGGCTTAAGTCCTTTGCGGTGGATCAAGAACATGGGTACGCGTGTGCCGTCCTTGGAGGAATACCACACTTGCTCCATCGCATAGCGATCGGACTCAAAAGGCGCGGGATCGCGATACCAAAGCTCGCGCTTGCCGGTCGATGCCGAATACCGGTAAACCGAGTTCGGCGTGGTGTAGGAAGAGAACGTGAGGATCCCTTCCTCCTGATCCCAGCGGCCGTAGACGCCGCCGGAGCCAGCCGACGGCAAGTCCACTTGTCCCAAGGGCTTCCCTTCCGCAGTAAAGATAGAGATGCGCGAAGTAACGTTGTGAAGATAGTTCACATAGAGCTTGCCGCCGATCAGGGAAAACGCCTGGATCGCATCGTCGGCCGTCGGCACGATCTCCTTCCATTTGTCGCGGCCCGGCTCCCGCAGATCGATCTTGAGGATCCGGTACTTGGGCGCCTTCCAGTCGGTCATCACAAACAAAGTGTCGCCGACGAAGTCGACCTCGAATTGCGAGTCCAAACCGGTGATCAGCGGTTGAAACTCGGTGTTGGTCTCGAGGTTCTTCATGAAAACCTCGGTGCTGGCCCAGCCTTTGTTGACGATCGCCAGAAGGTAACGGCCGTCGCGCGAAGCTACAGGTGAGATCCAATAATCCGGGCCATAGCCCTTGCCGAAGATTTCAGGATCGTTCGCGGGATTGGCACCCAGCGCGTGATAGTAAATGCGCTTGCCTTTTTCGCGGTCGGCTCGCCCGTAGAAAAAGCCCGTATGGTCTTTCTTCCAACTGAAGCCGAGGTAGTAGGCACGCGGCAGCACGTCGGGCAAGTCGCGATGCGCGTTGATGTCCAGGATATGGATCTCGGTTTCGTCTTCACCACCGCGGCGAATGTTATAAAGCAGCAAGCTGGCATCCTGGGTGGGAGAGAGCCCGCCGATCGAAGTGGTGTGGTCTCCGCTCAAGGGTAGCGGGTCGAGCAGAAGCTCGTCTTTGCCCGTCGCGCCTTTCCGCATATACAGGCTGCTCAGGTCTTGCCCCGCGGCGCGCTTATAGAAGAAGTAGACGCCGCTCTCCTGGTCCGGCGGCGTCCACGAGTCGTGGTTCACCAGTTCCATCAGTTGGCTGTAAGCGTGTTGGCGCATGGGCAGGCCATCGAGCAGCGAATGCGTGTAAGAGTTTTCTGCTGCCACCCAGCTCTTGGTTTCCGGGCTTTGCTGGTTCTCCAGCCAGCGATACGGATCCACGATCTCCACGCCGTGAATCATCTCCTTCACGTTATCCTGACGCGCAACCGGAGGCCCAGCTGGTTTGGTTTGCGCTAAAGCTGACGACACAGAGATCAGCAGCGCGAGCGCGAAATAAACGCCCGAAGACTTAGCACTCGTCATTTCCCTTCTCCTATACTTCTGACAACGATCCCAGGCTGTGGTCAACTGGCAAGCGTTCTGGTCGCCTGGCCACGCTGGGTGCGTAACCGTCGGTCATCGGCCGCCGGATCGAGCCGAGCCAGCCACATGATCAACGGGATGAAGCCCAGAGCTGCAGCCAGATGTTTCAGCGTGTGACCGCTCACGACTCCGCCAATCGCGAAGATCTGCTTATCCAGCAGTTCAAACAGCTTGGCCGCTACGTTGGCTCCGAGCGCGAACACCAGAGCTTTGACAGGCTCCCCCGGCGCAGGAAACATCACCACCAGGGCTGTGGCGACGATGAACGTGAGCGCCTGGTAGAGCCCGTACCAGCGTAGATCGCCCATGCCCACCCTCTCGCTCCAGGCCCACTCGACCACGCTACCGACGCCGACGATCACCAGCACCGGCAAGATCCACCACGGCATCGATCGCAAACGATTCGCCACGAGAAAGGCAAGGATGCCGGCCATCGCCAGTGTCATGGGCAGGCGGTCCCACTCCAGGCGTTGATTGTCAGGGGCAAGATGATAGTACCCCGACCCGAAGCCAGTGAGGAACAACCCCACGAACAAGACGGCCAGAGCCCAGCGTTGCTCAAGGGATTGTGTGCGGTTACGCAAAGTGGAGTAAAGTCCGGCCAGGCCAACCGCGAGGAACGGGATATTGGAGAGCACGTCCACCGCCCGAGGCACGCCGACGAAAGTGCGGGCATCAGCGAAGTTGTGATACCAGTCGGGCTGTGGCACGGGTTTGAGCATCGCAGTAATCACGCAGGCCGCTACCATGATTGCGGCCAGAACGATCCACCGCGTTCTCATACTAAGGTTCGACATACCAAACGCGTCAGTTGGCTGCCGCCACCGGCACTTTCTTTGTGCCAGCTAGCTCGGCAGCGGTCTGTTGTATGTTACGAGGCAGAAAGACCTGGAAACCCCACTGTCCGTATTTATCCTTCAGCTGAAGAGAAACTGCATCCTCCAGGTCTTTCCCGGATTTTCCCGCGCTTTGGGCCTGGGCAACATCGTCGCGCAACGCGACCAGATAATCGTGGAAGTCGCGCACATCGTCGGGGCTGGCCACGTCGCCGTGTCCTGAGACGAACGTCGCCGAAGGATGTTCAGCGAGCAGCTTCTCCAGGGTCTTGACCCAATCGCTGGTGGTCGCGTCAATCAGGTTGGGCAGATGCTTCTGCCAGACGAGGTCGCCTCCGAAGACCACGTTGGCGTCAGGGACGATCACCACCGAATCGCCTCCCGTGTGACCGAGCATGTAGCGAACCTGAATCAGCCGCGAGCCCAGGTAGATGTCTACGGCGTCCGAGTACACTTCGTCGGGGAGCACCAGTGACTCCACGCGTTGTTTGTCTTCAGGCTTGGGGGTGGCGCCGAAAAACTTCAGGTTCTCCGTGCGCAACCAGCCGCGCAGGTTGCGATGCGCCAGAATGGTGGCTCCGGAGTCGGCAAATACAGAGTTGCCTCCGGTGTGGTCGAGATGGTAGTGAGTGTTCACCACAAAGCGGATAGGAAGATTGGTGACCTTGCGGATCTCCGCCAGCAGATCGCGGGCTGGACCAGGACTGACGAACGTATCGATCACCAACACACCGTTAGTTCCCACCACGAAACCAGCATTGCTGCCCGCTTTGCTGCCGTCCCCGCTAATGGCGGCGTAGACACCGTCCGCGAGCTTCTTGACGGTGAAATCGGTGGTGTCGGCCGCGGCTATGAAGGAGGAGAACAGCAAACACAAGACAAGCGTAATCGTTCGGGTTCGCATAAGCGGAAATGGTACCACGAGGATTCAGCCCTGTCGTCACACCAGCCTTTTCCGGCCGTAGCCAGTTGAGAATTGGCATCCAGCGGACCCCAACTTTGTTTCAGTGTCGATCGGCAGCGGGCAGTCAGCCCGAGTGGCAGGATTCTCCATGAGGATGCGACAATGGCTTTGGAATCTTCGTTCCCCGGATTCCCGACGCGTATGAGAATTCCCTTGGTCCATTTTGTTCTTCCCTTGATCTCAGCTCAATGGTTGCTGCTCGTCGTTGCCCAGTCTGGCCGCGCGCCTGAAACGAAGCCGGTACCCGAGTACAGCTTCAAGGTCGTTAACGTCTTCCCGCACGATCCGGCAGCCTTCACCCAGGGCCTGGTCTACCACGACGGGTTTCTCTACGAAGGCACCGGGCTGAACGGCCGCTCGTCGCTGCGCAAAGTAAAGCTGGAAACTGGGCAGGTATTGCAAAGCACCGATCTCTCACAGGAATTTTTCGGCGAGGGCATCGCCATCCTCAACAATGAGGTTTTTCAACTCACCTGGCGTTCCGAGGCCGGCTTTGTTTACAAGCTTAATGACTTCAGCACACTGCGCCGTTTTTCTTATTCCGGCGAAGGCTGGGGCCTGACCACCGACGGTCATGACCTGTTCATGAGCGACGGCAGCGCCGAGATCCGGGTGCTCGATCCCAAAACCTTGCGCGAAAAGCGACGCATCAAAGTTCACGACGCAAGTACACCTATCACCGAGCTCAACGAACTTGAATTCGTAGAAGGTGAGATCTTCGCCAACGTTTGGCAGACCGATCGCATCGCCAGAATCTCGCCCCTCACCGGCAGAGTCACCGGCTGGATCGACCTCAAAGGCCTGCTCAGTCCGGTCTACAAGCTCGAAGAGGGCGCGGTGCTGAACGGCATCGCGTACGATCCGACCCGCAAACGATTGTTTGTCACCGGCAAGCTCTGGCCCAAAGTTTTCGAGATTCAGTTGGTCCCGAAATCGGCACACTAGAACCTGAGGTCGCCCCCAAGGTTAGAATCTTGGACTTGTCCTTGCAAACGCTATTGCATCTTTTGCAGCTTGCCGCCCTTGGCCGACACCATCAACTTCACCAACTCTTCAGCCACGTTGGGCTCGAGTCCTTCGGTGTGCCCCTTATCCAGACGCACGACGTCGGCGACCACGCGGCCGTCTTTGCAGCCCGGGTAAATGTATACCTCAGCTTTGCCCGGCTCGGGCGGCAGTCCCCAGGCAGGATTCGGCGGATTCTGACGGGTGCTGTCGTAGACGTAGCCCGGCTTTGTGTCCACAATCTCCTGTGGCTTAGCTCGCGGCCCGCAACCGTCCTTGGTTGCAATCTCCGATGTCTCCGGTAGGCCCTTATCGTCCATTTCTCTTTGTCCGGTTTCGTAGATGAATGAGAGATCGGTCGTGGGGAGTTGGCGCAAGGCCGCCAAAGCCGCCGCCAGGCTCGAGGGTGTGGGAGCGCCAGGCGTGGCAGCGCCTGGAGTGGTAGCACGCGGCGGCCCCCAGCCTGGAGCGCGCCCGGGCTGTCCACCCAGACGTCCACCGGAGAGGCTCAGCCAGCCGTCAACCTTGTCGGCAAAGAACGGCACGCGAATCAGCCGGTTGGAGGTCAATCCGCCCTGCGAATGCCCCGCCAGCCAGAAGGCTTGGATGTTCTCACTCCCGATCTGCCCGATCACCGAGCTGACAATGTCTTCGAGATACTGGTCGTCGGCCTCTGACCAGACGTGCGTCGGCGAGTTCGGTGTGGCGATCACCAGCCGATACTTGTCCTTGTAGTCGAGCAGAGGGAAGTAGTGGCGCTGCCAGTTTCCGTACGACCCAGCGCCGTGTAAGCTGAGGATGAAGGTGACTTTCTCGCCCGGCTTCAGGTCACAGGGATAGTCGAGAAAGTAAGTGCGGCGGCTCTTCATCTCCACTACCGGCCCTTCATTGATCACCCGGTCTCCGCTGCAGTCCTTATCCGGACAGTGCAGCCACGCCGGCTGAACACAGGGCGCTCCGGTGAGTTGAACCGGTTGTTGTGCGAATACTCCGACAGCGAAGACCGCAACCGCAAAGAAAAACACCGTTCCGATCGAAATGTAGGATCGTTTCATCGCATAGCTCCTGCACTCACTCGATATTGAACCACCGTTTCTGCGAGCGATACGGTTGTTCATTTTTGGCAGGGGCATCTTACAGGAAATCGGCCTGCCTTGTACGGATCATTTTTTTCTTTCGGCATCCGCCGCGAGCCCCGCTGTTCTGGCCCCTCAGCCAGGCTCGCCCGATCGTCCGAGTCGTGGTAAGTTCTTAGAGCCCACTCGGGGATCGGGGGGAGATCCAATGCCATACGTGGTGATTTTGCTTTGGTTGGCCTCGACGCTGACATCGTGGGCGCAGCCCCAACCGACTGGGGATCCGGCCGATGCCAAGGCGCAAAAGACATACAAGGAGGGCCTGGAGTATCTCAAAAAGCACCTGACCGAGTCGGCCCTCGACAATTTCAAGAAGGCCGACAAGCAGGACGGAGGCCACTGCTCGGCGTGCCAAACGAAGATGATCAAGTATGGTCTCGAGCTCCGCGATTGGAAGGCCGCAGAAACCGGAGCCGAAGAGTTGGTTCTGGAGGCTCAGGGCAATAAAGACGTCGCCCTGGCTCACTATCAGCTGGGCATTGTGCTACTGGCGGAGGGAATCGACAAGCGTAAGGACGAGTTTTTCGAGCGCTCCCATGACGAGATGACCAAGGCACTGGAAGCGGCCGCCAACTTCCCCGACGCAGTCTATGCCGACGGACGCGCGCTCGCGCGCCTGAAACAGGATGATGCGGCGAAAGCCCGTTTCCAGCAGTATGTAGAGATGAAGTCGGTCGATGAAGTAAACCGGCAGCGCGCCCTCAGGTACATCGCCCAGCCCGAGCTGGCCCGCGCCCGGATGGCTCCGCCTTTCGCCGTCACGACTCTCGACGGCCAGCGGGTCTCACTAGACGATTTCAAAGGGCAAGTTGTGCTGCTCGATTTCTGGGCCACATGGTGCGGGCCTTGCCGCGAAGCTCTACCCCACATGCGTGACATCGCCGCCAAATTCCGAGGACAGCCGCTGACTATTTTGAGCGTGAGCCTGGATCAGGATGAACAGAAGTGGAAAGATTTCATCGCCGAAAACGGCATGACCTGGCTGCATTATCGCGACGGCGGATTTACCGGCCCGATTTCCAGGATGTTCTCCGTGGAGGCGATCCCGCACACCTTTACCATCGACGCCGATGGCGTCCTCCAGGACGAACACATTGGGGACGCTTCGATCGAGGGCAAACTCAAGAAGCTCATCGCTCGCGCGCAAGAGCTCAAAACAACAGCCAAACAGTAGCTCTGGTAAACCCAGCTTTCGGTACGAAGAAAATGCCGGATTCGCGGCGGCCTGGGTCATGATTTGTCTCACCTGCTCCCTTCTTGGTATGGTGGTTGTCCGGCAGCGGTAATCCCGCACATCCATTCAGCCCGGGTTCTCGTACTTTAGGAGAAATGCGCGTGTCTGGCACGCCAGCGCCCAACACCCGAGATGACGTGGCCCTGATTGCGCGCCTACGCGCAGGGGATGAGCACGCCATGGCCGATCTTTATGACCGCTATTCCGGGATCGTGTATGGGGTGGCGTTGCGGGTCCTGGGCGATAGCACCGCCGCCGAAGACGTGCTCCAGGAGGTCTTTCTTCAGCTCTGGCGGCATCCCCAGGCTTTCAACGCCGATCGCGGACGTTTAGCCCCCTGGCTGGCGGTGATCGCCCGCAACCGGGCCATCGATGTAATACGCAAGCGCGCCCCGGAGGAGGACATCGACGAACTACCCATCTCCGTCGGCGTTAACCTTGAAGAAGTGGCCGCGCGACGGCTGGCGGTCGAAAAAGTCCGTGGCGTACTGGCCGAACTCCCGGCAGAGCAGCGCAAGGCTCTGGAGATGGCGTTCTTTGAAGGCATGACGCACACTGAGATCGCCGCCAAGACCGGCGATCCTCTGGGCACGGTAAAGACCCGCATTCGCTCCGCGCTGCTCGCGGTGAGGAAAGCCCTAGGATGAAGGACCACGCCGAATTCGCGGAAGACCTCGCGCTCTACGCCATGGGAGCGCTCGACGCCCGGGACCGTCCCGAACTCGAGGCGCATCTGGGCACCTGCAGTGAATGCCGGCGCGAACTCGAAGCCCTTCGCTCCGATCTGGCGCTGGTCGCGCTCTCCGTGACCGGACCGCAGCCGCCGCAGCGCTCCCGCGAGCGTCTGATGTCCGCGCTCGCCCGTGAAACCGAGCGAGCCAGAGAACGACCCCAGCAACCTCGGCCGCAGCTGGTGTCCGCCCGACAACATTCCCGCTGGTTCACCCTGACCCCGATTGCCGCCGCGCTAGCCTTAGCCTGCTTGTCAATCGGACTGATGGTTCAAGTACAGCGCATTAAGACGGCCAACGCGCAGCTGGAACAGGCGCTCGCAAATGAGAAGCAAAAGTACACCACGGCCAAAGCGGTGATGGACATGCTGAACAATCCCAACGTCCAGCGCATGACTCTGGTCTCTACCTCCACGCTGCCCACGCCCCAAGTCAAAACGTACTACCAGAAGAAAGATGGCCACGTCTTGCTGCTGGCCACGAATCTGCATTCTCTCCCCACTGACAAGAGCTACCAGCTCTGGCTCATTCCCATGGGCGGCGGCGCTCCTATGCCCGCAGGAATCTTCCGCGTGGAGCCCGACGGCAGCACCATGATGATGCACACCATGGAGACCACCGGCGTCGAAGCCAAAGCCTTCGCCATCACCGTGGAACCGCTGCACGGCAGTCCTACACCGACTATGCCGATCGTGATGGCGCCGGCGAGCTAGTCCGGTTTGCCATGTCTCTATGCCAAGCAGGATCGAGCATTCACAAAAGAGTGAAGCAGGCATTGATGGCAGCGGCTCAGCTTGTAGGCCGTTCTTCCACCGCTTTACTGCTTTCTGCCGATTCGGAATACGACCTCGGTAGAGACACGGTAAATGCCGGTGTTGAAGTCCGGAGAGAAATTGTGGGCGGTGCGGAAGTTGAGGAAATCCAACTGTCCGCGCAGCGCGAACCTCTTGGCATGATCGAGCCCAAGATCACCGCCTACGCCGCCGAATCCAAACACGTTGTTCGCTCCGAGAAAGCCTCCGTTGAGTGAATTCGCGTGCGCTCCGTCGATCAGCCCCTCGCGTACGGAGTCAGCCGGTTCCACTTGCGGTAGGAGAACCGCGGGCCAACCATGTAGGTCTCGCCGATCAGTCCTGGGGTGCCGGGAGAGCCATCGTACACGCCGAGATCGCCGACAACTCCAAGCCACTGGTTAACATTGACGGCAGCTGCGCTGTTGCCGCCGTTCAAGGTGAGGGTAAAGCCCTTGGGTAGGAAAAGCAGGGAGTATCCCACGGCGACGTCGCCTGCGGGGATGTCCTGGGCGTGGGAAACTGCAGAAATAGCTGAGAGTGCCAGGGCCGCCAGAATTGCCTTTTTCATTTCGTCCTCCAATCCAAGATCACCAGGATTGTCAATCCACCTGGAAGGCCAAGATCCGGAGGGAAGCCGGAAACGTTCTGTCGTAATTTTCGGTGTAGCCAGGACCGGACGCCGTCAGTGATGGAACGCCAAAGATCTGAATCGCCGGCGCGAGGCGCGTGCGATCTGCAAAATCGTTGCATTGTTGTTCTTGCCGATATCCGCGGCGAATCATCCCACCATGCTGATGACCCTGTAACTTCCGTAACTTACCCCGCATTTTTGCGTTGACACCGCCCAGGTCGGAGTTGCATATTTATACATCGACGTGAATAATTATTCGGTGCTCACTATGTCGAAACTGGCGCGGCAGCAGACCATCATTGAGATGGCCCAGGAAAATCCTTTGCCCAATCAGCAGGAGCTGTGCAAGGTCTTGGCCAAGCGCGGCTTCCCCGTCACCCAGGCCACGCTGTCACGCGATCTCAACGAGCTGCGCCTGGTGAAGACGCCCGAAGGCTATGTGATGCGGGGTGATGAATCCCCCGCCGAGCCACTGCCCGCCGTCTCCCGCGTGGTGAGGGAATTCGTTCGCGGCGTACGCCGCGCGCAGAATCTGCTGGTCATCAAGACCATTCCCGGCAGCGCCCAGCCGGTGGCCGTGGCTGTGGACGCCGAAGGCTGGGACGAAGTGGTAGGCACGGTGGCCGGGGACGATACTCTGCTGATCGTGGCCACGGACAACAAGGCCTGCCGCCAGCTTCAATTGCGCCTGGAGGCATTGCGCGTCTGATGAGCATGCGAGTCCAACCCGCTGTGGTGGGCGCAACCGGTTATGCCGGATTCGAATTGGCTCGCCTGCTCTTGCGCCATCCTCGCGTCGAAGCTCCGGTGTTGTTCACGCGCGAAGCCGACGGCGGAGACTCGATCCGGCTCGACGAGCTCTATCCTCACATTAGCGGCAACGGTGGCTATCGGCTCCAACCGTTCACCTGGGATTCGGTCCGCGATCAGGCCGTCAACATCCTCTTCCTGGCTACACCGCACGAAGTCTCGCGCGAATGGGTGCCGGAAGCCATGCGTCAGGGCCTGCACGTGATCGATCTGAGCGGAGCGTGGCGGCTTGCCGATCCCGCCGCGCGAGCCGTATACCAGTTTCACGACCTGGATCCGGAACTCGCGGAGCGGCTGGCCTCCGAAGCCGTATATGGGATTCCCGAGCTGCATCGCCACCGGCTGAAGGAAGCGGCGCTGGTGGCCAATGCTGGCTGTTACGCGACCTCCATTATTCTTGCCCTGGCGCCGCTGGTGCGTGCCGGCATGGTGGATCTTCAGCACGGCATCATCTGCGACTCTAAGTCGGGGGTCTCCGGCGCGGGCAAGCAGCCCACGGCCAAGACCCACTTCGTCGAGGTCGCCGAGAATCTCTCTGCGTATTCGGTCTTTAATCATCGCCATACCGGAGAAATCCTCGAGCAACTTGGACTGTTGCCTGAGCAGTTGGTGTTCACGCCGCACCTGCTGCCGATCCCACGCGGCATTCTCTCCACTATCTATTTAAGGCTGAACACGGCCGCCAGCCCGGAAGCTGTTGAGAGCTGCCTGCGCCGTTTTTATGCGCAATCGCCTTGGGTGCGGATTTTCCCGCACGGCAAGCTGCCGCAGATTCAGTATTCCTTGCATACAAATTATTGCGACGTCGGCTTTACCCTGGCGCCCGACCGCCGGCGCGTGGTGATGGTTTCGTGTCTCGACAACCTCATCAAAGGCGCGGCCGGACAAGCGGTCCAGAACATGAATTTGATGTTCGGATGGAACGAGGAGGAGGGCCTAAAGTGAAGATAGTCGTCAAACTCGGCGGTGGCGCGCTCGAAAGCCCCTCGCTGTTGCAACGCGCGGCCTTAGCGGTTCGGCAACTTGCGCAGGAACATCAGGTCGCCGTTGTCCACGGCGGCGGAGCGGCCCTGACCCGCCTGCTTACCCGGGTCGGCAAGACCACGGAGTTCGTCGACGGCCTGCGTGTCACCGATGCTGAGACCCGCGATCTGGCTGTCATGGTCCTAGCGGGACACATGAATAAGAAACTTGTCGCCGCTCTCTCCGCCGTGGGACGGCCGGCCGTCGGCATGTGCGGCGGCGATGGCATGGCCTTCCGCGCCCGCAAGAAAACTTCCAACGGTCACGATCTCGGCTTCGTCGGTGAAATTTCCGCGGCCGATCCACGCTGGATCGAGACCATCTGGCAGCAAAGCTGCATCCCCGTGATTTCCAGTGTCGCGCTCGGTTCGGACGGCCAGTACTACAACGTGAATGCAGATCAGATGGCCTCGGCCTGTGCCGTCGCCTGCCACGCCAATTCGCTGATTTTCCTCACCGACGTCCCAGGCGTGAAAGACGCGGACGGGCTGGTGATTCGCTGGCTCGACCTCGGCATGGTCGACGAGCTGACGCAAAAATGTGTGATTCAGGGGGGGATGCTGCCCAAGTTGGAAGCTTGCCGCAATGCGCTACTGCGCGGCGTGAACCGCGTGCGCATACTACCCGCGGAAGAGGTGGAAGCTCTCCCTGAGTTCTACTCCACCAGAATCGAATTTGGGACCGAGGTGTTGGTGGCGTGAACCTGGAACAGATACAGAAACTCGAATCCAAACTCCTGCTTTCGACCTACGACCGCTATCCGGTGATGCTGCGCCGAGGCCGCGGCGTTTATGTGTTCGACGACAAAGGACGGAAGTATCTCGACATGCTTAGCGGCATCGGGGTAAACGCGCTGGGCTATGCGCATCCCGCGATCACTAAGACCATCAACCGCCAGTCGAAGCTGCTGGTGCATACGTCCAACCTCTTCTATCACGAATATCAAGCACGGCTGGCCGCTGCCCTCACGAAGATCTCCGGCCTGGATCGCGCTTTCTTCACCAACAGCGGCACGGAAGCCTGGGAAGCCGCCTTGAAAGTGGCCCGAGCTTACGCGCGCGCCAGTTGTCCGGAAGGTAAAGAACCCAAGTGGCGCATCCTGGCGCTGGAACATGCATTCCACGGCCGCACGTTCGGTGCGCTAGCCACCACACACAAGGAAAAATATCGCGCGCCCTTTGCGCCGGTCGTTCCGGGAGTCGAGTTCGTGAAGTTTAACGACATCGCGGACCTTGAACGCAAATTTGATTCCAGTGTCTGCGCCATCGGCTTCGAGTTCATCCAAGGCGAGGGCGGAATCCGTCCCGTCAGCAAGGCGTTCGCGCAAGCTGCACACGACCTCGCCCACAGGTACGACGCGCTCCTGATTGCCGATGAAATCCAAAGTGGCTTGGGACGCACCGGCCGCTGGTTCGCCTACCAGCACTTCGGCATTCAGCCGGATATGGTCACGGTAGCCAAGCCGCTCGCAGGCGGCTTGCCCTTAGGCGCGCTATTGGCCAGCGAGAGAGTCTCAGGATGTATGCATCCGGGGATGCACGGGACCACCTTTGGGGGAGGCCCGCTGGCCTGCGCCACGGCACTCGAGTTGCTTCGCACGATCGAGAAGCAAGAGCTCTTGAAACACATCGTGAAGACCGGAGCGTACTTTGTTGATCGGCTACAGGAACTCCAGCGCACGCATGATTCCATCCGCGTGGTTCGCGGCCAGGGATTGATGATCGGCGTGGAGCTCGATTCAGCCGATCTGGCCAAATCGGTCTTTAAGCGGATGCTCGACCGCGGCGTGATCGTCAACCGTACTGATGAAACGGTCATCCGCTTTCTGCCTCCGTTCATCATCCAGAAAGCTCATATCGATCATGCTCTGCGCCAGTTCGCACGGGCGCTCGATCAAAATGCTGCCGGGCTCACCTTGCCGGCTGGAAAGAGGAACAAATAATGCCAGCAGGAATCAGAACTTCCGGCTACGCCGCCACGGGCACCCGCCCTCCGGTACAGTCGCGGGAAGCGTGCCGCGATTTCGTCTCCATTCGGGATTTCAATCCTGCGGAAACCACCTCGCTATTCGAACTGGCCCACGTCATCAAGAACCGCCCAGCGGACTTTCGTGGCGCGCTTGCGGGCAAGCAGCTGGTGCTATTCTTCGAGAAGGCGTCGTTGCGCACGCGGCTGACGTTTGAGGCCGGCATGGCCAGCCTGGGCGGCACTTCACTGTTCGTCGACCAGACGCGCTCCCGCCTCAGCGCACGCGAGCCGGTGTGCGATATCGCCCGCAACGTGGAACGCTGGGTGGACGCCGTGGTCCTGCGGACTTACGAACACTCGACCATCGTGGAGATGGCCAAGCACGCCTCCATTCCCGTGATCAACGCGTTGAGCGACTACGAGCATCCCTGCCAGGCTTATGCCGACTACTTTACGCTGCAAGAAAAGTTCGGCGACCTAACGAAAGTCCACGTGGCCTACGTAGGCGACGGCAACAATGTCGCCCACTCACTTCTGCTCACCGCGGCCAGTCTGGGCAGTAGCATTGCTGTGGCTACGCCGCACGGCTATGCCCCTCTGCCCGAGGTCGTTGATGCCGCACGCAAGATCGGCAAGCAGACCGGTGCCATCATTGAGATCACAACCGATGCGCTCTCCGCGGTAACCGGTGCCAACGCCATCTACACCGACGTGTGGGCCAGTATGGGTCAGGAGGCGGAGGCTGTCGAGCGCGCCAAGGTTTTCCTTCCCTACCAGGTCAACAAGAAAATGTTCTCGCGCGCCGCGACCGATGCCGTTTTCATGCACTGCCTGCCCGCGCATCGCGGCGAGGAAGTGACGGCTGACGTGATCGATTCGCCCCGGTCCGTGGTCTACGACCAGGCGGAAAACCGCATGCACGTGCAAAAAGCCATCTTACTTTCATTGCTCGGCGAAGGCATTCGCCCGGCACCAAGAAACGGAAGGAATCATCATGCGTGAAAAAGTTGTGCTGGCCTACTCCGGGGGTCTCGACACCTCCATCATCATTCCCTGGCTGAAGGAGAACTACGACTGCGAGGTGATCGCTATGATTGCCGACGTGGGCCAGGGTGATGACATCGACGCTGTCGTCGAAAAGGCCCGCAAAACCGGCGCGGCGAAAGTGGTGGTCGAAGACCTGCGCGACGAGTTCCTCAACGACTACGTTTTTCCTGCGCTGCGCGCGGGAGCGGTCTACGAACACAAGTATCTGCTGGGAACATCCTTAGCCCGCCCGGTGATTGCCAAGCACCAGGTTGAAGTCGCTTTGCGCGAAGGCGCCACCGCTCTCGCCCATGGCTGCACCGGCAAGGGCAACGATCAGGTCCGCTTCGAGCACGCGTTTCAGGCTTTAGCTCCGGAACTGCGAGTGATCGCGCCGTGGCGCGAGTGGACTTTGAAGTCGCGGGAAGATTGCCTGGACTATGCCGAGCAGCGCGGCATCTCCGTAACCGCAAGCCGCGAGAAGATTCACAGTCGCGATCGCAACATCTGGCACCTGAGCCATGAAGGGGGCGAGCTTGAAGATCCCGCCAATACCCCCTTGGCCTCCACTTGGCAGCTGACACGCTCGCCCCAAGACGCACCCGACCGCGAAGAGAGCGTCATTGTTGGCTTCGCCGCGGGCACGCCCGTCTCAGTCAACGGCCAGAAGCTCGACGCGGTTTCCCTGGTCGAGCTGCTGAACGAAATCGGCAGCCGCAACGCCGTTGGCCGCATTGATCTGGTGGAAAACCGCTTCGTCGGCATCAAGTCGCGCGGATGCTACGAGACACCCGGCGGCACCATCCTGATCACTGCCCATCGCGAATTGGAAGCTCTGTGTCTCGAGCGCGATCTTATGCACTTCAAGCAACAAGTCGCACTCAAGTATGCCGAACTCGTCTACTACGGCCTGTGGTTCACACCGTTGAGGGAAGCTCTGGATGCGTTCGTCACGGAGACGCAAAAGGAAATCACCGGGCAGGTGACGCTCAAGCTCTACAAAGGCAACGTGGACGTGGCCAGCCGCGAGTCGGAGTTTTCGCTTTACCGCACCGACCTGTCTTCGTTCACCATGGGAGCAAGCTACGACCAGAAAGATGCTGGCGGGTTCATCCGCATTCTCGGGCTTCCGGCGCGCTCCCGCGCCCAGCTGCGGAAGGCCGAAGAGCAGACTCGCCAGGAGGCAACCAAGTGAAGATGTGGTCGGGCAGGTACCGGCAGCCGCTCGATCCCCACTTCGAGCAGTGGCAGCGCTCGTTTCCTTACGATCAGAAGTTGTTGCGCTACGAGCTGGCGGCCAGCCGCAATCACGCCCAGGCTCTGCGGGCCGCGGGTGTACTGTTGGCCGAAGAGTGCAGCCTAATACTGGCCGGCCTCGATCAGCTGGAAAACCAAAGTAAGCAACCAGACTTCTTCGCCGACAGCGAAGCCGAGGACGTCCACCATTTCGTCGAGAAGCGCCTTGTCGCCCTGATCGGCGATACCGGCAAGAAGATTCACAGCGGACGCAGCCGCAACGAACAGATCGCCACCGATCTCCGGCTCTTTGTCCGTGAGAGCATTGACGGTCTGCGCGCCTCTCTGGCGGAGTTCATGGAAGTGCTTGTCGACCGCTCCGAAGAGAGCAAGTTAGCGGCGATGCCTGCCTACACGCATCTGCAGCGCGCCGAACCTGTACTCGTCGCGCACTGGCTACTAGCTTACTTTGCCATGTTCATGCGCGATGCCGGCCGTCTCAAAGACTGTCGGGCCCGCCTGAACGAATGCCCGCTGGGCTCCGGAGCCGTCGCCGGGGCGCCGCTGCCTCTTGATCGCGATCTCACCAGCGACCGACTGGGTTTCGATCGCCCTACCGCCAACAGCATCGACGCCACCAGCGATCGCGACTTCGTCATTGAATTCGCGAATACTGTATCTCTGATCGGGCTGCACCTGAGCCGCTGGGCAGAAGAGCTGATTCTGTTCGCCACCACAGAATACGGCTTCATCCGTCTGCCGGAAGCGTACTCCACGGGAAGCAGCGCCAGGC
>DATDGP010000077.1:0-4209 GCA_036522035.1 Terriglobales bacterium | reverse complement strand
GCATCGGCGCTGTTCGGCGAGGCCAAATTGCAGGACGGGAAATACACTCCGCCTCCACCGGAGACGCGGATTGCCCTCAACAAATACCTGGAACTGTCGCCCTTTGGGCCTCACGCGCAATTGGTGCGCGACATGCTCGATGAGCTCGACGCTCCCGTACAGACTCCCGTCACACCCCCCAGACCTACCGTCAAGAAGAAGTGATTCGCCCCCCAAGCAATCTCAAACAACGGACGGGGAAATCAGGGTGTGGCTCCGGGCAGGGCTACGAATTCTGTACTCACGCTGCCTGAGCCGCTGATCTTGTGCACGGCAAATCCCAAGTGTCCACCTTGGGGTAGCCAGCTGGTGGCTGCGTCTGCGTGCCAGGTGATTCCTCCGGCGGAGAAGACGCGGAAATTGTGCCAATGTCCTACCAGCATGTTTTTCACACCGATCTTCTCGAGCAGCGCCATCTCCTTGGACCGGAAAGGATCGCTCACGATCCAATAAGGACGAGTGTCATTGGGGAAGCTGCCATCGCGAAACACCGGTATGTGCTGGATGCCGATCACCACGGCCCCCTTGGGGATGGACGCGGCTTGGGCGGACAGCCATGTAAACATCTGGTTGGACTCAGCCAAAGTGGCCGGAGGCAAAGGCGGCGGCGTCTTGGCGTTGAAGTTGTCGTAATTCCCCAGAAGCTGGGAGTCAATGACCAGGAAGGTGATGCCGCGCACGTCGAAGCGATAGTAATCCGCGCCGAAGACGCTGCGATACTGGGCCAAGTTATTGGTGTGCACATCATGGTTGCCGGGCGCGTAAAAAACCGGGACGGTGACATTACGCAGAATGCTTCGGGCCACGGCCCAGTCGGCGGGATTCTCGCCCATGTCTCCGGAGACGATCACAGCATCCGGGTGGATGGAGTTGACCATTTGTACAGCCTGGGTAAGGTTCTTGGCGGCATGCGGCGCTTGAGACAAGCCGATGTGCGTGTCGCTGAGCTGGACGATGGTTATTTGCCCCTGGCCGGCCACGGGCGTCACCATCAGCGTGACGATCCAGAAAGCGAGATACAACAGCGCTGTCGTCAGCAACGTATGGGCTGTGGGACGGATTTGTTTATGCATATAGAATGAGTCAGTCGCTTTAACGTAAGAGACGACCGTGTGCGCCAAGGTTGTCACAGAATCGAACTCACGCCTGAGTCGCCGTGTGGAACTTCTGCTCGGGACGTGCATCCAATGCTCATGGCTGAACAGGAAACGGCGGTACTCGGCGGAGGTTGTTTTTGGTGCCTGGAGGCGGTATTTGACCGGCTTAAGGGGGTAAGATCAGTGGAGTCCGGCTACATGGGCGGCCACGTCGACAATCCCACTTACCGCCAGGTATGCGGCGGTGATACCGGCCACGTGGAGGTGGTGCGCGTCACCTTTGATCCTGCGGAGATTTCGTACTCTGAGTTACTCGACGTGTTCTTTACCATCCATGATCCCACCACGCTGAACCGACAGGGGAATGACGTGGGCACGCAGTATCGTTCGGTGATTTTTTATGGATCTGAGCAACAGCGCCAACAAGCCGAACAGGCAGTCGCCGCGCTCAATCAATCGCGTAGCCAGCCTGGTCCGGTGGTGACGACCCTTGAACCCCCGGGTAAATTCTTCGTTGCCGAGGATTATCACCAGGAATACTACGCCAATAATGCCCAACAGCCTTATTGCCAGTTTGTGATCTCTCCCAAGCTGAAGAAATTTCAACACAAGTTCGCGGAGAAAGCCAAGAGCTGAAGCGCCCGGCAAGCAAAGCTCAGGGTTCTTCGGAGGCGTCGAATGCCTTGGGGAAATGACAACGTTCGCGCGATTCGCGAGTATCGCAAGGCCATCGAGCAGGGCACTACGGGCGCGGCGCTCTCGTGTTTTTCGGGCCCGGACTTAGAGTCCATGTGCTTGGCACGTTTCTGAGGGAGTTCCACAGCCGGTTCCGCCGGAGAGTGCCCGGTACGATATCCTTGAATTAATGCCCTCATCCCACCGCAGCACCGATCAGCAACTGATCCAGATCGTCGATGCGGCTCTCGCCGATGCTAAGCGCAAGAGCGCCGACTGGCTGGCCTGTCGGCCGGGATGCACGCAGTGCTGTATCGGTCCTTTTGCAATCAATCAACTCGATGCCCGTCGGCTGCGCCAAGGGCTGAGCGACCTTGGATCTTCCGATCCTGCCCGCGCTGTGCGCATCCGGAATCGTGCGCGTGATTCGGTAGCGCGGCTCTCTGCCGCTTTTCCGGGCGACCCCGCAACCGGGATTCTTGCCAAAGATGAAGCCTCGGAGGCGCGCTTTGCCGGCTTCGCCGACGATGAGCCTTGCCCGGCTCTCGATCCGGGTACAGGTCTTTGCGATCTTTACGCGGCACGTCCCATGACCTGTCGAACTTTTGGTCCCCCCGTGCGTTCCGGGCCGGAAGGGGGGCTGGGTGTGTGCGAGCTTTGTTATCACGGCGCTAGCGACGAAGCAATCGCCGGCTGCGAAATGGAACCCGATCCCAGGAACGTCGAAGGCACTCTACTCGAGCAGTTGGAAAGAAGAACAGGTGTTCGCGGCAATACGATCGTTGCCTTCTGCTTGGCAGAATGATCGCGGTAAGGCCGGCATCAGGCGCCGGCGGACACCTCAACATCGGAGATCGTACCCACGGGGACATGATAGCGCTGCGTCCTCGGCAAACGGCCCAGATAGCCCATCAAGAAGAATGCCACGGCGAAGACTAGAAATGTGACCAGACGCACGTGGCCGAGGCTGGCGGTGGAGAGATCGAAGAACCGTCCCAACCGCCACATGGCCCAGCTGGCCAGCTGCGTCGGAACCACTGTCCACACCGCCACGTAAAACCAGCCTTTCTCGGCGCCTTCACCGCGGGTGGAGCGGCGAGCGCGCGGCGTGAAGTCGAGCAGTGTGGCCAGGACGATGACCGCCGCCAGCGGATAGTAGATCTTGACGTAGAGGTCGTTGATCATCCAGCGTCCGGTAAACAGATTGATCCCCAGTCCGATGAGATTGATCGTGAACGGCACCAGCAGGTCGATCCAGGCGGCGGTGTAACACACCACGCGGTACCACAGGTTTGGCTTTTCTTCTCCGTAGTGAATGATGTAAGGACGGGGCTCAGCGCCGGGCAGCCTGCCCGCGAAACCACGCCACGCGGCAACCAGGGTCACGATCGCAAGCCATATCCAGTGGCGGCGGTCCGGACCGTGAGCGTACAGATCTGCCGTCAGATGTCCGGGCAGGACCCAGAAGGCCCATATCCAAATGGGAACGTGCAAAGCCCGGTAGTAATTCTTGTTCCGTTCACGTTCGACAACTTTCTTCATCAGGCCCGTAACTCCCAGCGACGTTGGTTAAGTTAAATTGTAAATCGTCGAAGAACTGCGCTCGCGCACCAGGCAGGCGCGCCAGGACCGTTAGTTCTTTGTGCGGAATGCGACAGCTACTTGACAGTGGCTGCTCCCGCGGCGGCGCACTGTCCATCGTGTTCGCTCCTGTCGCCGGAGAGGCCGATCGCGCCAACAATCTTGCCGTCGGCGATCAGAGGAATGCCTCCCTCAACCGGTACTGCGCCCTTCAATCCCAGAATGCGCAGGCCTGCGCCGCCCTGTTCCAAGCCATCCTGAAATGCCTTGGTGGGCCGTTTGAATCGGGCAGCTGAGCGCGCTTTGTCGATAGCCACATCGGCGCTGCCGGTCTGCGTGTTGTCCATCTTCTCGTAGTAAATCAGCACGCCATCTGGATCCACCACAGCCACCGCCATGGCCCAGTGGTTTTTGACCGCTTCTGCCAGAGCCGCGGCTGCGGCTTTCTTGGCGTTTTCCACGCTGACCGGCTGACCGTAAGGATTAGGCAGCATCTGCGCCCCCGTTTCCAGGAAACCCAAAACCACTATCAAAGCGACCATCGCTTTGGTCCTGTGCGATGACATTGTAACGTCCTCCCATGCAGGCCTCATGCTCGGCAAGTTTGTCCTGTGCTGATCGACCTCGATTCGCTCCGATGGAACGGACTGCTTCCCAACTGGGGTAAGCATGCGAAGCTGGACCGCTTGTGTCTTGGCATTCGAGGACGGAAACGGAGTCTAAGCGCGTGGGGATGTCATGTCAAGGCTACGGACAGGCTACGGACAGGCCACGGACAGCTGAGTAAGCCCAGGCCGCCCAACCAAGACGGGGAATA